>NZ_ABCQ01000062.1 GCF_000170855.1 Moritella sp. PE36
TTTTTTCTGTTGGCTCAACGATGTCAACCAGGCGCTTGTGAGTACGAATTTCGTACTGGTCACGCGCATCTTTGTTAACGTGCGGAGAAGTAAGCACTGTGAAACGCTCTTTACGCGTAGGTAGTGGAATAGGTCCACGTACTTGTGCGCCAGTGCGTTTCGCAGTTTCAACGATTTCCGCTGTAGACTGATCGATAAGACGATGATCGAACGCTTTTAAGCGGATACGGATTCTTTGGTTCTGCATTAGACCAGAGCTCCAATAAAGTTAAACACACACAAAAATTCGACATCCCACATCTAAATGAATAGATTGCGAGAGCGATATCTTTAACTCGGTGACTCCCCTATCGGGAATCTTATGACTGACCACTAATACTTTAACTCAAGGTTAAAATAATAACATAATGGTTCAGCTTCTTGCCTAAGCAAGTGGAACGTATTATACATGACCTCTTGCCTTTAGCAAGAAAAAGATCGACATAAAGAATTTAATCCGCACATCGATTTTATTAAGTCATAAAGCACTAAATCACCTTAAAGACGTTCAGTGCAATTAATCGTTACCTTAATTTGTGACGCTACTATATAGCTAGTCATGATTAAGTTCAAGTTTCTTAAGCGACATTATTTAAGCCCAAAAAAAGCACCCATGCTTGGGTGCTTTATATCAGTCATCTAAAATAAAATTAACACGCGCGTTTTTCTGCTGTTAAGTTTATTGTTTGGTTAACCACATTTAGTTTAAATTCTAATGCGACTTCATCACACGCATGCTGGCGTGGACACATATCACAATCTTTCAATACTTTTTCTGGCAGCATTGATTTACTGGTTGAGCGAAAACCTAGCTTCATAAAGAACTCAGGCACACGGGTTAATACAAACACTTTTTGGATCGCCATCTGTTCGGCTTTACGTAACATGTATTCGACAACCGCTTTCCCCTGCCCACCACCTTGATAACCAGGTTCAATACCCAGTGAACGGATCTCAGCAAGTCCGGTATCGTAAACATAGATAGACGCACAGCCGGTCACTTGATTATGTTTCTCTGTCACCGCAAAGGTACCGACTGCTTTAACCAGATCAGAACGACTACGTGGTAGGTTCTCACCAATATTGGCCCAGTAATTTACCATACGTTCAATATCATCAAGATCGGTCAAACGTGCCGCTCGAATACTAATACCAGAAGTATCACGCTCTTCTAAACGTTTTTCAGCATTCGTTAAAGCGAACTCAACCTGCACTGGAGACACCCCACCCAACGCTTTACGTTTTGCTAATGTTTCATCAAGTGATAAGTGATGATAAACATCGTCTTCAATGAGGACATCAAACGCTTTAAATTCAACTAAGGTTAATGCTTCTAACGGCACGCCTTTGGCAATTGCAGCAACAACGGCTTCACCAACAATATGATGTGAATCACGGAAGGGTACGCCTTTCGCAACAAGATAATCAGCCAGCTCTGTCGCATTCGAATAACCACCTAATGCTGCTTCTTTGGTTCTAGCTTCATTGATCTTCATTCCAACCAATGACATCGCCGCCATTTCTAGGCAATCACTCCAGGTATCAAGCGCATCAAATAAGCCTTCTTTATCTTCTTGCATATCTTTGTTGTATGCCAGCGGCAGGGCTTTCAGCGTCATTAACATGGCACTTAGTGAGCCAAATACCCGACCGGTTTTACCCCGGATAAGTTCTAATGCATCCGGATTTTTCTTTTGCGGCATCAGAGATGAACCGGAGGTCACTGCATCAGCCAACTCAATGAAGTTAGATTCACCCGAGTTATAGAAAATTAAATCTTCTGCTAAACGGGATAAATGGATCATTGACATACTTGCCGTACACATCAACTCCATCACATGGTCACGATCCGATACTGAATCTAAGCTATTTAGTGTCGCACTGCCAAAACCCAATGAATGGGCTAATTCCGTTCTATCCATCGGATAAGCGGTACCGGCAAGCGCACCAGAACCAAGTGGACAAGTATCAAGACGTTTTAAACAATCCGTTAAACGACTATAGTCACGCTCCAGCATTTCAACATAGGCTAAACACCAATGAGAAAATGTCACTGGTTGTGCACGTTGTAAATGGGTGTAACCCGGTAATACCGTATGTTGATGTTCACGTGCAAGTGATACCAGTTGCTGCTGGGTTTTATCCAGTTGCATCAACAGTTGATCACCTTGCTGTTTACACCACAGCTTTAGATCAGTGGCAACTTGATCATTACGACTACGGCCGGTATGTAGCTTTTTACCCAGATCGCCCACTTTAGCAATTAGCTGCGTTTCCACCCAACTGTGAATGTCTTCAGCATCACTTTGCAAAATTTGTTCTGGGTTTTCTAATACCGCCAATTTAAGATCGTTTAACGCAGCCTCAATGGTGAGTTGCTCATCTTGGGTTAAGATACCGACACTAACCAACGCTTTTGACCATGCCACTGAACCTGTAATGTCTTGCTCAGCTAAACGATAGTCAAACCGCAGTGAATCATTGAAACTTTTAAATCTTGCATCAGCTGCTTGACTGAATCTACCGCCCCATAGTGCCATGGTTACATCCTTATTCTTTCTTATATCTTTATATTAAAAGTTATATATTAGAAGTTGTATATTCGAAGGTGAGGGCGCTAACGCCCTCAAATAATGTTACTTGCTAGCTAAAGCTTTAATACGGCTAGACAACGAATATAAGCGGATGAAACCTTCCGCATGGCTTTGGTCATAAACATTATCATCACCAAATGTGGCAAACTCTTCACTATAAAGGCTGTTTGGTGATTGCTTCTGTACTGCTTGTACTGAGCCTTTATACATTTTAACGATTACTTCACCGTTCATGTCTTCTGCGAGAGTCCCTGCCGCAGCAAGTAACGACGCACAAAGTGGTGTGAACCAACGACCATCATAAACGAGGTGCGAGAACTCAGCCGCAACCGTTTGTTTCCACTTACGGGTGGTTTTATCTAACACTAATTCTTCGATGCCACGTAACGCTTCAACCATGACCGTACCACCCGGTGTTTCATAACAACCACGTGATTTCATGCCGACTAAACGGTTTTCAACGATATCAACACGGCCAATACCATGGGCAGCGGCTTTTTCATTAAGATACATTAGCGTATTATAAGGTGACATTTCCTCACCGTTCACTGCAGTGATCTCACCTTTAACCACAGATAACGTTAAAAATTCAGGTTCATTCGGTGCGTCAATTGGATCAACCGTCATGGTCCAAACTTGTTTTGTTGGTTGGTTCCACGGGTCTTCTAACTCGCCACCTTCATGAGAAATGTGCCAAGCATTGGCATCACGGCTATAAATTTTAGTCGCAGATGCAGCTGTTGGAATATCACGTTCAGCTAAGTATTCAAGTAGTGATTCACGGCTAGTTAAGTCCCAGATACGCCAAGGTGCTATAACCGTTAGTTCTGGTGCCAGTGCAGCAAAGCATGATTCAAAACGAATTTGATCATTACCTTTACCTGTACAACCATGACAAAGCGCATCAGCACCGACTTTACGGGCAATTTCAACTTGTGCTTTAGCAATGATTGGACGTGCCATTGACGTACCTAAAAGATAAGTACCTTCGTAAACCGCACCGGTTTTAAGCGTAGGGTAGATATAGTTAGCGACTAATTCGTCCTTTAGATCAACTACGTAACACTCAGATGCACCCGAAGCCAATGCTTTCGCTTCAATACCCTCAAGTTCTTCAGCGCCCTGACCGACATCAGCAACAAACGCGATAATCTCACAATTGTCATAGTTCTCTTGTAACCAAGGTAAGATCACTGAAGTATCTAAACCACCAGAATACGCTACTACTATTTTCTTAACTGTTTGTGTCATTTTCATTTTCCTTAATATGTTACTTCAGCAATGTCAGTAAAACTGCATTTTGGGCATGCATTCTATTTTCGGCTTGATCAAAGATCAGCGATTGTTCGCCATCCATCACTTCCGATGTTATCTCTAACTCACGATGAGCCGGCTGACAATGCAATACATGTTTAATTCCTGTGCGCATCAGTAATGCTTTGTTTATCTGATACGGCATGTACTTTTCTTTTACTTGTTGCAGTGGAGTATCATCCCCCATTGAGACCCAAGTATCACCATAAATAACATCATAATCAACTATGTCATCTAGGTTATCTGTTACATTTATTTTTCCGCCGCTAATTTCAGCTAACGCCATGGCCTGCTTAACAATTTGTGCATCAGGACTACTGCCGCGTGGACATACAGCCGTCACTTCAGCACCTAAAATAGCACCGGTTAGCATTAATGAATGGGTGACGTTATTCCCTTCACCGACATACGCTAACTTTACCTTAGAGACATCTTCATAGTGCTCTGAAATAGTTAAAAAGTCCGCTAATGCCTGACAAGGATGATATAAATCGCAAAGAGAGTTCACCACAGGCACACTGCCATGTTCCACTAAGCCTTCCAGAGTTTTATGACTCACCACTCTTGCGACGATGGCATCAGCCCAACGTGAAATATTAGCAGCAAAATCTTTTACCGTTTCACGTTCACCAATCGCACCATTTTGTGCATCAAGGTAAACCGCATGACCACCTAACTTATGAATACCGATATCAAATGTGACGCGTGTTCGT
The DNA here is from genome assembly GCF_000170855.1 of Moritella sp. PE36. GTDB lineage: Bacteria > Pseudomonadota > Gammaproteobacteria > Enterobacterales > Moritellaceae > Moritella. The sequence continues at coordinate 4,661 of NZ_ABCQ01000062.1, forward strand.
AATGACGGTTTTTCATAAATGGTGACAATACTTTTACCCGCTAATGCTTGTGAGTATTCTGCCGGATTGGCTTTCATTGCTTTAGCCAGTGCTAATAAGTCAAGGATCTGTTGTTTACTTAAATCTTTAACTGATAATAAATTTTCCATGATCGAACTCCGTTAACTGATCAATATTAGCTAGAAACTTTCGTTCCCTCTGCTTCACCATTTAATAATGCCACTAACCGCTCAGGCACTTTCCAACTTGCTAATTTTATGTCTCGATTTAAAGATGCTGCCGCTTTTAAAGCCGCTTTCACTTTTACTTCCATACCGCCATGAATAACGCCAGCAGTAATAAGTTCATCTGCATAGCTGCTGTTCATCTCAGGAATTAACTGCATGTCCGCATCTAAAATGCCGGCCACGTCAGATAACATCACTAAGTCAGCATCAAGCGTTTCACAAATAGCGGTGGCCGCTTGGTCAGCATTGACATTTAATAACTGTCCCTGTGCATCAATACCAATAGAACTAATAATCGGTAAGAAACCACCACTGAGTAACGCGGTTAATAATGTTGGATCACCCGCTTCACATTCACCGACAGCACCAAGTCCTGCTGTTGATTGTGTGACGGTTGAAATACCGCCATCAGCAAGACTTAAACCAACGACTTTCGCACCCGATTTCAAACCCTGTGCCATTAATACTTTATTTGCCGTACCCGCTAACGCGCCGGTGATATAACCGATATCGCTAAATGGGGTAACGCGTAAACCGTTCTTTTTCTCGCTAACGATATTCATCTTTGCTAATAGTTCATCAACAAAGCAGCCACCGCCATGCACCAAAATAAGGGGACGTGACGATGTTAATTTATATTCACTCAATGCAGTGAATAGCTGTTCAAGCGCCGTTTCATTTTCAAGTAATGCGCCGCCAAGTTTTAATACTAAAGGAGTTGTCATTGTTATCTTCCTATACTAACGACGTTGTCATGGCGAAACCAAAACGAATATTGATACACTGCATTGCTTGCGCCGCGGCACCTTTTAATAAATTATCAATGGCAGAAACCACAATCAGGTCTTGGCCTTGTTGCTGCCACGCTAGATCACAATAAGCGGTTTTCTCTACTGCTTTAATACTTGGCCAGCCACTTGGTAATAACCGCACCATAGGTTGATCTTGATACGCGTCTTGATAAGCCGCCGTGACTTGTTCCGGTGTCACACCCGCGGCAAGCTTGACGTTAATCGTTGCTAAGATGCCACGTTTAAAACAACCTAAGTGCGGTGTAAAAATAACCTCATGGCCTAAATGTGTACTTATTTCAGGTTGATGACGATGATTAAACACAGCATAAGGTGCATGGCTCACTTCGCAAAAAGCGGAGCCTAATGCCGCTTTACGCCCTGCACCACTCACGCCACTCACGGCATTAATGATGGGTTTTTGATCCGCAGCAATCAAGCCATGTTTTGCTAACGGTTTTAATGCTGATAACGAGGCCGTTGGATAACACCCTGGTACGGCAATCAAATTTGCTTTAGCAATATCGGCACTCGCCCATTCTGCTAAACCATAAACAGCACTCTTCAATTCTTTATCGAAGTTATGTTTAAAGCCGTAATAGTTTTCGTAAAAAGCAGGATCATTCACTCTAAATGCACCGGATAAATCAAATACCACAGTATCCTGCGCTAGAAATTCAGCGGCAATATCATGACTGACTTCATGCGCGGTCGCTAACACCACAATATCAACGTCAGCACAAATATGCTTAATGTTGCTCACCGCTAAAGGCTGAATCGTTTGGTCAACAACCCCTAATAAATGACCATATAATGAAGAAAACGATTTTCCTGCATCTAAACTGTGTTCTGAAACATACAGGCCAGCTAATTCAAGTTCTGGATGTTTCGTAATGTAATGGGCTAGCTCAGCACCGGTATACCCGGTCGCACCGACTAAAATTGTTTTTAACATGTTTGACTTCCGTGTTTGCTAAATTGTAAAACGACAGGCAACAGCGCCCTTTCCAATTGCACTTGCTTGCGTAATTTAAGCCGTGCTAATGCATTTTAAATACTGTCTCGTCGAAACCATGAAAAACGATTCATTATCTAACCCATACGTTGTAAAGTAAGGATGATTAGAGAATAAAACAGATTACATTTTTATGCAACTTTTATGCATAAAAAAACAATCAATCATTACAGGAACGTAATATGCAACTACCTCAATTTAGCGAGTTTTATAAATCACTGATCCTAACACCGTCGATCAGCTCATTAGAAAAAGAGTTAGATATCAGTAACAAACCTGTCATTGACTTACTTTCAGGTTGGTTCAGCGAACTTGGTTTTAGCATTACTATCACCAGCGTCCCTGAAACCAATGGTAAATTTAATCTAGTCGCTACTTACGGACAAGGCGATGGTGGTTTATTACTGGCAGGGCACACCGATACGGTGCCGTTTGATGACGGTTTATGGACCAAAGACCCATTCAAGTTAACCGAAAAAGACGATAAATGGTATGGCCTAGGCACAATTGATATGAAGGGTTTTTTCGCCTTTGTATTAGAAGCATGTAAAAACATTGATTTAACAAAATTAGATAAACCATTGCGTATTCTCGCGACGGCAGATGAAGAAACCACTATGGCAGGCGCCAGAGCAATTGCAGCGGCACAAAGTTTCCGACCTGATTATGCCGTTATTGGCGAACCAACAGGTATGGTGCCGGTATTTATGCACAAGGGGCATATGTCAGAAGCAATCCGTATTACCGGACGCAGCGGTCACTCTTCTGATCCTGCTAATGGCATCAATGCCATTGAGATCATGCATCAAGTAACCGGACAGCTATTACAGTTGCAACGCAAATTAAAAGAACAATACGCCTGCGATCATTTTGATATCCCCCAACCCACGCTTAATTTTGGTCATGTGCACGGTGGTGATAGCCCCAACCGAATCTGTGGCAGCTGTGAATTACACATCGACATGCGCCCTATCCCAGGGGTAAGTCCCGATGAATTGTTCATGTTACTTAACCAAGCATTACTGCCGATCATGAAGCAATGGCCTGGCGCTGTTGATGTTTATCATCTCCATGAACCTATCCCTGCTTATGCGTGCAATACGGATTCAGCGTTAATTAAGTTAGCTGAAAAGCTCACCGGTGAAGCCGTTATACCCGTGAATTACTGTACCGAAGCGCCGTTTATTCAACAACTTGGCTGCGATACTATTGTCATGGGTCCGGGCAGCATTAATCAAGCACATCAACCTGATGAATATCTAGATCTCTCTGCAATTAAACCAACACTGGCTATTATCCAAAAACTGATTGAAGAAACATGTAAAAACTAACGAGAGAATTATCGATTTGTAGTAAAATTACACCCTATATCACAATTAATCGTATTAATTGCACGATTTCATTGACGAATGTCACTAAATATAGTTATTTTACATACATAACGATAATAGTTGTTGCCGTATTACATCACTGAATTGAAGGATTATGTATGTCAGATAAATATGCAGCGTTACGAAGTAATGTCGGCTTATTGGGCCAAGTACTAGGGAATACAATCAAGGATCATCTTGGAGAAGAGTTCTTAGATAAGATTGAAACCATTCGTCAATTAGCAAAATCATCCCGTGCCGGTAGTGATAAAGACCGTGCACAATTACTCACCGTACTGCGTAACCTCTCTGATGATGAGCTATTACCAGTAGCGCGTGCGTTCAGTCAATTCTTAAACCTAGCTAACATTGCCGAGCAGTTCCACACCACATCACGTAATTGTGCAGATAACGTGTGTGTGCCAGACTCTATCGATGAGCTGTTTGCGAAACTAAATAACTCTGAAATCAGTGAAGAAGATGTACTTGCTGCGGTTAAAAATCTTAAGATCGATTTAGTGCTAACCGCGCATCCAACTGAAATCACCCGCCGTACCCTGATCCACAAACATGGCGCCATCAATAAATGCCTTAGCCAGTTAGAACTGACTGAGTTAAGTAGCCAAGAACGCGATGTCTTCATGACGCGTATTGAACAATTGGTATCACAAGCGTGGCATACCAACGAGATCAGAACCGTACGCCCGACGCCTGTTGATGAAGCTAAATGGGGATTTGCAGTAGTCGAAAACTCATTATGGGATGCGGTACCAAACTTCTTACGCAGTCTTGATAAACGGCTGCAAGACCGCTTAGATTATCAATTACCGATTGACGCTGCACCCGTTAAGTTTACTTCTTGGATGGGCGGTGATCGCGACGGTAACCCGTTTGTGACATCAACCGTTACCGAAGAAGTACTATTAACCAGTCGTTGGATGGCTATTCACTTATTCCTTAAAGATGTAACGCATCTCAGCAGTGAATTATCCATGAATAACTGTGATGACAGATTACGTGCATTGGTCGGTGAAAGTCATGAACCTTACCGTGTGTTATTGAAAAAATTACGTAACGAATTAACAGAAACATTAGCCAGCCTAACCGCGCAGCTAAAAGGCGAACACACACAAAGCCGTGACATCATCACCACAACAGCACAGTTACGTGAGCCATTGTTAGCTTGCTATAACTCACTGAATGCTTGTGGTATGCGCGTTATTGCCAAAGGTGCATTACTCGATACCATCCGCCGCGTTGAATGTTTCGGTGTGAGTTTAGTGAAACTCGATATCCGCCAAGACAGTGATCGTCATACTGATGTGATCGCCGAAGTAACCCGCTACTTAGGGTTAGGTGATTACGCGCAATGGAGCGAGCAAGATAAACAAGCGTTCTTATTGCAAGAGCTGAATAACAAGCGCCCACTGATCCCACAATGCTGGCAACCCTCTGCAGATGTGAAAGAAGTACTTGATACTTTTCGCACGGTGGCAAAGCAAGATCCGGAATCACTGGGTATTTACATCATTTCAATGGCACGTAAAGCCTCTGATGTATTAGCGGTACAACTGCTATTGAAAGAAACCGGTTGTCCATTCCGCCTACCAGTGGCGCCATTATTCGAAACCTTAGACGATCTGAACAACGCAGGTACCGTAACTGCAAGTCTGCTAGCCATCGACTGGTATAAAAACTACATCAATGGCCATCAATATATCATGATCGGTTATTCTGATTCTGCCAAAGACGCCGGTGTAATTGCCGCATCTTGGGCGCAGTATCGTTCACAGGAAGTCTTGGTTGATATCTGTGAGAAAGAAGACATTAAGCTGACTTTATTCCATGGCCGTGGTGGTAGCATCGGTCGTGGTGGTGCACCTGCACATGCCGCCTTATTATCTCAACCTCCAGGTTCATTAAAAGGTGGTTTACGGGTAACAGAACAAGGCGAAATGATCCGTTTCAAGTTTGGCCTTGCTAATGTTGCAGAACAAAGCTTGAACCTCTACACCAGTGCGATCCTAGAAGCGAACTTACTGCCGCCGCCAGCACCTGAACAGTCTTGGCGTGATGCAATGGATCAGATGTCTGCAGATTCATGTGAAGAATATCGTTCATACATCCAAGGTCATGAAAAATTCGTACCGTACTTCCGCTCTGCGACACCTGAACTAGAATTAGGTAAACTGCCACTCGGTAGCCGCCCAGCAAAACGTAAACCCAACGGTGGCGTAGAAAGCTTACGTGCCATTCCTTGGATCTTTGCATGGACCCAAAATCGCTTGATGTTACCCGCGTGGTTGGGTTGTACTGCCGCATTCAAAAACATGCTCGGTTCAGGTCAACGTGAAACGCTGCAAGAGATGCAACAGCAATGGCCGTTCTTTAATACCCGTATAGAAATGTTCGAAATGGTATTTTTGAAAGCCGATGCCTGGTTAGCGGAATATTATGACCAATGTCTGGTGACTGAAGAGCTTTGGCCTCTGGGTAAAGAGTTACGCGCCAGTTTAGCCCTAGCAACAGAGCTTATTGTTGGTTTAAACCCAAACAAGCAATTACTTGATGCGCAACCTTGGATTAAGAAGTCAATTGAGTTACGTAACCCGTATACCGATCCGCTTAATATCCTCCAAGCTGAGCTACTCAGCCGCGCACGTAGCAGTAAAGAAGTGAATCCTGATGTCGAACAAGCCTTAATGGTGAGTATCGCAGGTGTTGCTGCAGGTATGCGTAATACTGGCTAATTTGGAAAACAACTAGCTGATAATAAAATGCCGACATCATCGTCGGCATTTTTGATTCGAATATATACCCAAGCCACTTCAAAATGCACAATCAGCAAACCGAAAGGAAAGGATATTCAAGGCATGAAGTCGAGGATTTAGTTATTCTAAATCAAGACTTCATAACGCCGAAGATTCATTCTTTCGGTTTGCCCTACGGGAGGCAAGCAGGAATAACAGCACAGCGTTACAATATTTTAAAATGGAATAACCATTCTCTACATATTGCGCCTTGCTCTGTTATCCCTGCTCGTCTCTGATATAGCATCTTGAAGTGACTTGGGTATAAGCTTACTGCAGTAAGTACGATGACTATCTTGGGCGCACACCTAAAGTATGACAAATAGCATACGTTAAATCAGCCCGGTTTAACGTATAGAAATGAAAGTCCTTCACCCCTTCGCGCGACAATACTTTCACTTGGTCAATGGCAATACTTGCGCCAACCAGATTACGTGTCGCTTGATCATTGTCTAAACCTTCAAACTGACTGTGCATCCAATTCGGCACTTTTACATTGGTCAATTTTGAAAACTTACATAAGGTTTTATAATTGGATACCGGTAAAATACCCGGCACAATTTCTTTATCAATGCCCACCGCAGCACAACGATCACGGAAACGTAAAAAGCTCTCGGTATCAAAAAAGAACTGAGAAATAGCACGATCGGCACCGGCATCAATTTTATCTTTTAGCGCCAATAGATCGGCTTGGGCATTTTTTGCCTCAGGATGGACTTCTGGATAAGCAGCTACCGAAATATCAAAATCATTCACTTCTTTCAGTAGTGCAACCAGATCGGCGGCGTACATATCAGGTTGATTCAATCCTGGTGGTAAATCACCACGTAAAGCGACGATATTACGGATCCCGTTATCCCAGTAATCCGTTGCAATCTGTTTCAACTCTTGGCGGTTAGCGTCAATACAAGTGAGGTGTGGCGCCGCAATCAAGCCCGTTTCATGCTTTATCTGTTTGATAATGTCATGAGTACGATCACGGGTACCGGAATTGGCACCGTATGTCACTGACACAAATTTAGGGTTTAACGCTTTTAGGCGATTAATCGATTCCCATAGGGTAGACGTCATTGCAGGTGAGTTAGGCGGGAAAAATTCAAAAGAAACGTTAATATCACGTCCTAATTCAGAAACGCTTTGATTTAATACTTCAATATTTTGTGCATTGTGAAAACTCATACTTATATCCCTTAAGATGTTTAGACGTCCGTACCTCTTTACGTCTTAATCATCACAAGTTTAGTGGATAAAGTCAACGCACATAATTCATCTTAAACATGAATTATATGCGGTTTGGTTTTCGGCAGGCGAAAAGATAAAAATTAACGTGCTAACAGCTTACATAATTGGAAAAGATCAGCTTGAATAGCGCCCGCAGTCACATCTCTACCCGCACCCGGACCTTGGATCACTAATGGGTTATGACGATACCAATGGCTGTTAATCGAGAAGATGTTATCGCACGGCAATAAGTTAGCAAATGGATGGGTTGGCTCTAAGAACTCTAAGCCAACCTGCGCCCCTTCTTTGCGGCTAAAACGGGCCACATAACGTAATACTAAGCCCTGCTTTTTGGCCTTATTAAACATATGTAATATTTTGTCATCTAGTGCTTCGCAATGTTCTAAAAACTCATCCACTTTAAATGCCATGAGTTCTGCTGATACCAATGACTCTAGTTTGATATCGCTAAGCTCCATGTCATAACCCGCTTCACGGCTTAAGATAAGCAGTTTGCGCTGCACGTCCTTACCCGATAAATCTTCACGAGGATCCGGTTCTGTTAGCCCTTGTTGCCAAGCTTGTTCGACTAATTGCGAGAAGGCAATTTGACCATCATATTGTTGGAACAACCAAGATAAGGTACCAGAGAAAATACCGCTCACCGCAGTGACTTGATCACCACTGTGTTGCAGCATCTCCATAGATGATTGGATCGGTAATCCTGCGCCGACCGTGGCGTTATATAACCAATGGCTTTCATTATCACTAAAGCTTTGCTTAACCCGATGATAAAACTCACTGCTCGCCGCTCCGGCAAATTTATTCGCCGAAATAAGGTGGAAACCGTGTTGGGCAAATTCAGGGTAATAATAACTGATTGCTTCACTGGCGGTAATATCGATGATCACCAATTCATCAAACGGGTGCAATGCAAGATTAGATAATAACTGTTCCCAAACAAACGACTCAGGCTGGAAGGCATCAAGTACCGTCGCGGCATCCAAACCATTAAAGTCTAATACCCCGCCCTGCGATCCATATACACCGCATAAACACAGGTCTACGTTTTGTTGTTCAGGTAGCTTATGCGTTTGTTTAGCGAACAAAGATAACCAACCTGCGCCAATATTACCTTTACCAAATAACACCACACCAATACGTTTTGGCTGTTTAAATAACGCGGTGTGTAATTCTTTCAATAATGGTTCTAGTACTACTTTTTGCAATACTGCACAAATACTTAAACGATTATCACCGGTTTGTACAAACGTCAGATTGTGCTCTGAAATTAATTGATAAAACTGATGTGACTGTAACGCATTTTCAGTGACTCCAGAACCAACCAGCGCCACCATACAAAAACCACTCAGCAGATTAATGGCGCGAACCTGCGGTTGCTGCAGTTGGTATGTCTGTAATGCCGTGAGTGCAAACTCGACAATTTCAGCTGTATAACCTAATCGCACCACATGCTCTGTGGGACGACGTTTAATACAAATAGGGGATAATTGTTGCTGTGCAAGCAAAGTAATCAACTGATTGTATTGTTGTTGGTAGTCAGCATGCTGATCGAATTCAATATCGATTAAGTGCAGATCATCAACCGAGGTAACGATTTTAGCGCCCTTACCTTTGGGTAAACGACGGTGGATCTGGGTTGAGCCTTCGCTAGGGGTATAACTACAGCGCAATTGGACATGTTGTTTACTCTCAACAACGGGCTGTAATGTGCGAGCATGTAATACGGGGGAACCTAAACGCGCGAGTTCTGCCGCTTCGTCGAGTGACAGTTTAGTTTGTAACTCGGCATCTTTTACCCGACGTGGATCAGCACTAAATATCCCGGCAACATCACTCCAGATCGTCGTTTGCTCTGCATCGACTAATGCGCCTAACAAGGTTGCAGAATAATCCGAACCATTACGCCCTAATGTGACGGTTCGCAGCTGTCCATCAGCAGCAATAAAGCCGGTCACCACAACACGGTTATGTAGGTTCGCTAAACACGCAGTTAATTTTTGGCGAGACACCATTTCATCAACCACAGGTTGCGCGGCTAATTCTGTGGTTAAAAACAAGCGAGAATCTAAATCATTGGCAGGTAGTTCACTTTGACTCAGTAACGCCGCTAATAATCGTGCTGACCATACTTCCCCATGTGCAAGGATTTGGTTTTTAGCATAAACATCAAGATGAGCTTCTAATAAATGCCCTATGGTATGAATATCATCTTGCAGCGCAGCAGTGAGTTGTATACATAAGTCATCTGCTAATAATTCAGCAATTAACTTGGCTTGATATTCACACGTGGCAATAAGACGCTCTGACGCAGCTTGATCACCATCTTCAGCCAATTGTAATAGCTCTATTAATTGGTTGGTGGTTTTACCTGCCGCAGAAACAACAATCAGATCGCGGGCTTGCGTATGCTCGCTAATAATCGCCGACACCCGACGATAACAAGTGGCATCCGCTAAACTACTACCACCAAATTTATGAATACTACGCTTAACTGCGTCCATGCGTTCTCCCGAACTTAATATCAATTAATGTATTACCAGTAACTCAAAACATACACTATTAGGCTACAATAGGTCAATAGACGTCTAGAGCTCTTTACATACTGATTGCCAATAATCAAATTCAAAGGTAAACTTATTACTTATTCATGAAATAATAATTTACGCAAAGGTCGAAAATGACGAAGTGGAACGGCGAGTATATTAGCCCCTATGCAGAACATGGGAAAAAGAGTGAACAGGTTAAGAAGATTACTGTCTCAATTCCTTTGAAAGTATTAAAAGTACTGACAGATGAAAGAACTCGCCGTCAGATTAACAATCAACGTCATGCGACTAACAGTGAGTTACTGTGTGAGGCCTTCTTACATGCTTACACGGGTCAGCCATTACCGGCTGATGACGATTTAGGCAAAGACAAACCAGATAACATCCCGGCAGAAGCCAAAGCACAGATGTTAGCGCTGGGTCTCAATATTGATGATTATTTAGAGCAAGATGATTAGTCATTAAATAACGAATGCCAAATAAACAACGACTGAAAATAAAACAGGCTCCAATATAGGAGCCTGTTTTGATCTAATCTGTAACCAATGCGCTATCTAGACGCGCATTGTTGCTAATACCTTAAAGTAAAATCTAAAAACTAAACGGTGCCGCGCGGCCTTTTTTCTTTTTCTCAACCGGTTTCGGCTTCGGTTCCGCTACTTTTACTGGTTTAGCTTCAGCTTTTTTCTTTTTCTTCTTTTCAGGCTGTTCCCAGATATCTGCAGGGATGCTGTCGACAGCAGGTTTAGCAACTGGCGTTGGTGCAATAAATACTGCTTCAACAACCGCTTCTTCTACAGCGTGAACGTCAGTAACACCTTGTTCAACAGTATTGTTTCCGGTGAAATCGTCTTCAGTAACATCGAGTTCTGCAATATAGGTTGCTACAGAATCAGACTCTAAAGCCGCAGGATCAACAAATTCTTCTTCATCAGCAATATCGTATGCTGCCAGTTCTTCCGCAGACATCACTTGATACGCTTCACCATTAAAGCCGATGATATCGCCAAACATTATTTTTTTACGTTTACGCGTTTCAACTTCACCATTCACATACACATAACCGTCTGCAATATAGTTCTTCGCTTCACTGCCCGAGGTCACTAAATTTTCGATTTTTAAGATCTTATATAATTCAATTGGTTCTTCAGCGACAACAACAGGGATAACTTCAATTTCATATTCTTCAGACATGGGAACCTTAAATGTGAGCAAATAGCAGAACTTTATACAAGTATATACCCAAACTACTTCAACATGCTATATCAGAGACGTGCAGGCGTATCTTGAAATAGCTTGGGTATAAGCTTAGAAATGCAAACGCCAAGGATAAACCTTGGCGTTTGTGAAAACTATGCAGTCAGTTTACAGCATATAATTTTCAGGTAGTTCGACACGGGCAACGCCAGTTTCTACCGCGGCTAGCGCAACAGCACGTGCCACACGAGGTAATAAACGAGGGTCCATTGGTTTTGGAATGATGTACTCAGTACCAAACTCTAATGATTCCACACCCGATGCAGTCAATACAGACTGTGGCACTTCTTCTTTGGCGATCTCACGGATCGCATGAACAGCGGCTACTTTCATCGCTTCATTAATCACACTGGCACGTGCGTCTAATGCACCACGGAAGATGAATGGGAAGCACAGCACGTTATTCACTTGATTTGGATAATCAGAACGACCGGTTGCCATGATCAGATCTTGACGAGCACCGTGTGCTAATTCCGGTTTAATTTCTGGATCAGGATTCGAACAGGCAAAAATAATCGGATTATCGGCCATTAATTTAACATCGTGAGCAGCTAATACATTGGGACCAGATACACCAACAAATACGTCAGCACCGTTAATGGCATCTTGCAATGTACGCTTGTCGGTATTATTAGCAAAACGTTGCTTATATTCGTTAATGTCATCACGACGAGTGTGGATCACACCTTTGCGGTCTAACATGTAGATTTTTTCACGTTGTGCGCCACATGAAATCAATAACTCCATACATGCAATAGCCGCCGCACCAGCGCCCATACAAACAATAATCACTTCCGCGATATCTTTACCTTGAATGTCTAGCGCATTAATCATGCCCGCAGCGGTTACGATTGCAGTACCGTGTTGATCATCATGGAATACCGGGATCTGACAACGGGCAATGAGCGCTTTTTCAATTTCAAAACATTCTGGTGCTTTAATGTCTTCTAAGTTAATGCCACCAAATGTATCCGCGATATTCGCTACGGTATCAATAAATTCTTCAGTTGTACGGTGTTTCACTTCAATATCAATTGAATCAATATCAGCAAAGCGTTTAAACAAGAGTGCTTTACCTTCCATCACTGGTTTTGATGCCAGTGGGCCTAAATTACCAAGGCCTAGAATTGCAGTACCGTTAGTGATCACCGCCACTAAGTTACCTTTAGCCGTATATTTGTAAGCATCATCAGGATTAGCAGCAATTTCACGCACTGGTTCTGCGACACCCGGGCTATATGCTAGAGAAAGATCATCGGCGGTTTCTGCTGATGTAGTAAGTTGAATAGCAATTTTACCTGGTTTAGGGTTCGCGTGATAATCTAATGCTTGCTGTCTAAAGTCTGACATACTCAATATCCTGAATTAAATGAATGCACATAACTCACAGCCTTAATTCGAGAATAACTAAGGTGTAAGAAACAACGTTGGGGGAATGAAAATAACAACCGGATGTAACACTAATATTTAACTTTAATTTAACACAAGACACTTTTGTTTTATACTGAGCTAAACGAGCTAATAATATTGTTAGCATGATTCTACATTAATTTAAGTTGTTTATTCTACCTTTGCACTGGTATGAAGTGTTTCTTTTTATATGAATTAATAATTTTAGACGATCATTTTTAGGTAAATGCAAAATAGAAGGTTAAATCTAAGTTTTATAATTGTTTCAAACTGTTTTTCAGGTATAAAAAAAGGCACCCGAAGGTACCTTTTTGAGTTACTACAAAAAATTGTATAAATACAATTCTTATTTTGCAGCAAGAGCGCCAAAACGCTTGTTGAATTTATCAACACGACCACCAGTATCAACATTACGTTGCTTACCAGTGTAGAACGGGTGACAGTTTGAACATACGTCTAGCGTGATGTTTTTACCGCGAGTTGAACCAACAGCGAAAATGTTACCGCATGAACATTTTGCTTCCATAGCCGCGTATTCTGGGTGGATACCTTGTTTCATAGAAACCTCAATTATTAGTTATGTCGCCATCTGAAACACTGCCAGACACCACATAAAGTTATAGAATTTTTAGGCTGCGAATAATATAGGATCTTACCCCCCAATATCAATAGCTGATGCATAAATAAACTGCAATTAGAACATTAAATAGAAAATATCAAGACATTACCTAGTTAACAGCCGTAAACTGGTTACCGAAGTACAGATTTAACCCGTAAAAGAGAGTTGAGTAGATGCCAGTTGTCGCCGTTGCCGTTCCCGTTCATTTAAACAGAACCTTTGATTATATTTACCCTGATGATGCGCATATTCAACCCGGCATGCGGATCTGTGTGCCCTTTATGAATAAGCAATTAATTGGCATTGCGCTGGCAACTAAAAACGACAGTGAATTTCCGCTGGCAAAACTCAAACCGATTATCAATGTACTCGATGAAAATGCGATTTTATCGGCTGACATGTTAGCTTTTTTCAATTGGTGCGCAGATTATTACCATTACCCGATTGGCGAAGTGATCGCCCAAGCCTTACCAGTATTGTTACGAAAGTTAGAATCAGCCAAGTTAAACAGTTACACATTCTGGCAGTTAACCGATAGTGCCCATGACTTAACGGCTCAGGAATTAAATCGTTTAACCCCAGCGCAATTACAAACCATCAAGTTACTGGCTGAAACGGGGTTAACCCAATCACACTTAAAGTTAGCCAATATAAAATCAACCACCATCAAAGCATTACAAGACAAAGGGTTGATTAGCCAAGAATACATTAAGATCCAAGATAACGATGCGCAACACTGGCGCCAGAATCTGGTGATTAGTGATAATCGCCCCACCCTCAATACCGAACAAGCAATTACGATAGCGGCTATTGATATTAATCACTTTGCCACTTATTTACTTGATGGTGTTACCGGCAGTGGTAAAACCGAAGTTTATCTCAATGTCATCGAAAAAGTATTAAAGACGGGTAGACAAGCTCTGGTATTAGTCCCTGAAATCGGTCTTACGCCACAGACTATTTCACGCTTTAAGCGTCGTTTCAATGTGCCCATCGTCGCCTTGCACTCCGGTTTAAATGACGCTGAGCGCCGTGAGGCTTGGCTTGAAGCCCAAGCCGGGGTCGCTGGTATAGTGATTGGTACACGGTCGGCGATATTTACGCCCATGCATGATTTAGGCGTGATCATTATTGATGAAGAGCATGATGGCTCGTTAAAACAGCAAGAAACATTTCGTTATCATGCCCGCGATCTGGCTATCGTCAGAGCCCAGCGGAATAACATTGCCGTGGTATTAGGTTCTGCCACCCCTGCGTTAGAAACGCTGCACAATGCCATGACAGGTAAATATCGTCATTTGCGACTAACCCAACGTGCGGGTAATGCCCAGATGCCGACCCACCACCTGATCGACATTAAAAATCAGTCCTTAGACTCTGGTCTCTCTGCTGAGTTCATGGCATTAATGGCAACCCATTTAGCCGCTGGTAATCAAGTTCTGTTATTTCTCAACCGGCGCGGTTATGCACCTGCCGTCATGTGTCATACCTGTGGTTCGATGGCAGAATGTCAGCGTTGTAATACCTATTACACCTATCATCAATCGCGCAATGTATTGCACTGTCATCATTGCGACGAACAGTTTCCTAAACCACGTCGTTGTCCGAGCTGTAATTCCAATGAGATAATGACCGCAGGTTTTGGTACTGAGCAGTTAGAGGCCATGCTCAATAATCACTTCCCACAATACCCGATTATTCGTATTGACCGAGATAGTACCAGCCGTAAAGGCAGTTTAGAAAAATCATTAGAAGCCGTGCGTAAGCGAGAATTCCGGATCCTAATTGGCACGCAAATGCTCGCCAAAGGTCATCATTTTCCCGATGTCACCTTGGTCGGACTCATCGATGTCGATAGCGCTCTGTTTAGCAGTGACTTCCGCGCCCCTGAAAAACTCGCGCAACTGTTTGTGCAAGTATCTGGTCGAGCCGGACGTGCCACCAAACAAGGTGAAGTGGCCATTCAGACCCATCATCCTGAACACGAGTTAATTCAAGACCTGATTAATAATGGTTATTCTCACTTTGCCCAAACTGCATTACACGCCCGCTCTATGGCAAATTTACCACCTTATAGCTTTCAAGCCTTGTTCCGTGCAGAAGCCCATCAGTTCAGCGATGCCAATGCCTTTTTAGTCGAAATAAAACAACTCGTTCAAGCGCATAACCATAATCCACAACTGCTTTGTTTAGGGCCGATGCCAGCCCCCATGGAGAAACGCGCGGGTAAGTACCGTTTACAACTATTACTGCAAAGTCCGCAACGTCAGCACATCACTCACCTATTACGTCAAATAATGCCCAAAATAGAAGCATAAAGTCTGCACGTAAAGCCCGTTGGTCATTAGACGTGGATCCAACCGAAATGTTGTAAGGATATCAGCATTTATCCGTTGATTAGCTAGTCAAATGCCCCTAATCACGTTAAAATGATCGGTTTATTTCATTCATCATTGCTAGTTAAGAGAACCCATGAAAGAGCATATTATTCAGCTGCTAGAGCAGACAGTTACGATCTTAAAAGAACAACAAATCATTCCTGCAGATGCACAACCACGCATTGCAGTAGATCGAACCCGCGATAAAGCTCATGGTGATTTAGCAACAAATTTAGCAATGATGATGGCAAAACCGGCGAAGAAGAATCCGCGTGAGTTAGCGCAATTAATCATTGATAACCTACCAGAATCAGACTTAGTAGACCGAACTGAGATCGCTGGTCCTGGTTTCATCAACATCTTCTTAAACCAAAATTGGTTAGCGCAACAGATTGATATTGCCCTTGAAGACGACAACCTTGCGGTACAAAAAACCACAGCACCAGATACCGTGGTTGTGGATCTATCATCACCAAATCTCGCCAAAGAAATGCACGTAGGTCATTTACGCTCATCAATCATTGGTGATTCTGTCGCGCGTACGCTAGAGCTACTTGGTCATAACGTTATTCGTCAAAACCATGTAGGCGATTGGGGCACTCAATTCGGTATGCTACTTGCGTACATGGAAGAAAAACGCGCTGAAAATGCAGAGATCAGCATGCAACTTTCTGATCTAGAAGTATTCTACCGCGCAGCAAAAGGTCGTTTCGATGAATCCGAAGACTTTGCAATACGCGCCCGTGAAATGGTGGTAATGCTGCAATCTGGTGATGAAGAATGTAACAAACTATGGAAAGAATTTAATGATGTGTCACTGGCACACTGTCATGACATCTACAAACGTCTAAACGTAAAACTAACCCGTGATGACGTACGTGGCGAAAGCTTCTATAACAGCGACCTGCACAATGTTGTTAGCGAACTTGAAGCACAAGGTCTACTCACCGAGTCGAATGGCGCGAAATGTGTATTCCTAGATGAATTCAAAAATAAAGACGGCGATCCACTGCCCGTCATTATCCAGAAAAACGGTGGCGGTTTCCTATATGCTACAACGGATCTTGCCGCAATGCGCTACCGTCAACAGACTCTCAATGCCAATCGTATTATGTACTTTGTTGACCAACGTCAAGCTCTGCATTTCCAACAAGTTTTCTCTGTAGTACAAAAAGCCGGTTTCGTAAAACCAGAAACATCACTGGAACACCTTGGTTTTGGTACGATGAACGGTGCAGATGGGCGCCCATTCAAAACCCGTTCAGGTGGTACTGTTAAGCTAGTTGATCTGTTAACAGAAGCAGAAGAACGCGCTTACGCACTGGTAAAATCAAAGAATCCTAACCTTGCTGAAGATGAACTAAAACACATCGCGCGTGTTGTGGGTATCTCATCAGTTAAATACGCTGATTTATCAAAGAACCGTAGCAGTGACTACATCTTCAACTTTGACTCAATGTTAAGCTTTGAAGGTAATACCGCACCTTACCTACTTTATGCTTGTACACGTGTTGGCAGTATCTTCAACAAAGTTGATGCCGCAACAGAAGCAAAACTAGCAACAGCTAAAGTACAGCTAAACGAAGACAAAGAACAAGAGCTAGCCGGTAAACTGATCCAGTTTAACGAAATTGTACATTTAGTAGCAAAACGTGCAACACCAAATACATTATGTACTTACCTGTTTGAACTGGCTGGCGTATTCTCAAGTTTCTATGAAGCTTGTCCAATCTTGAGCACTGAAGATGAAGCGATTAAACTAAGCCGTCTAAAACTGGCTCAGTTAACCGCTAAAACGCTTAAACAAGGTCTCGACCTGCTCGGCATTGAAACTTTGGAACGTATGTAAATTATGGCTCGTAAGGATTACGCGGGGCACGCCCCCAAGCCAAGAAACAAGCGGGGTGCTAAAAAGGCACCACCGGCTAAAAAGAAACGCCCAGTGTTGGCTATCTTGCTATTTTTGATGCTGGCAATCGGCTTGGGCTATTTTTTAGCGCAAGTCAGTGGCACCGCAGAAAAAGCACAGCCCGCGCCCATTACAAAAACACCACCGAAAAAGCTAACGGTAAAACCATTACCGGAAAAGCCTAAGGAAGAATGGCAATATCCGCAAGACTTACAAGAAAAAGAAGTTATTGTCGAGATACCGCCACAACAAGACACTGGTATTCGTTATCAAATGCAATGTGGTTCGTTCCGCCAACGCGCACAAGCTGAATCGATGAAAGCAACGATAGCCTTCCAAGGCTACACGGCCAACATTCGCCAC
>NZ_ABCQ01000061.1 GCF_000170855.1 Moritella sp. PE36
ACGTTACGGTAAATAGGTCAGCTGGGGTTTTAATTAAATCCGCATCAACCAATTGCTCAACAAGCTTGTCACCCAAACCATCAACATTTAGCGCTTTACGCGATGCAAAATGTTTAATTGCTTCTTTACGCTGTGCACCGCAATACAAACCCGCGGTACAACGCACTGTTGCTTCACCTTCGATACGCTCTACTTCAGAGTCACATACCGGGCATGTGGCCGGGAATACGATATCTTGGGCATCATCTGGGCGGCGCTCTAACATAACGCGAGCAACCTGCGGGATCACATCACCAGCACGGCGAATGATCACCTGATCTTTAATTTTAATGCCTAAACGGGCAATTTCATCGGAATTATGTAGCGTGGCATTACTTACTGTCACACCACCAACAAACACAGGTTCTAAACGGGCGACGGGCGTGATCGCGCCGGTACGACCAACTTGGAATTCAACATCGAGTAATGTGGTGATCTCTTCTTGGGCTGGAAACTTATGTGACGTTGCCCAACGTGGTGCACGCGCCACAAAACCCAGGGTTTTCTGTAGGGCTAAATCATCCACTTTATACACCACACCATCAATGTCATACGACAGTGAATCACGGCGTTCACCAATCTGCTCATAGAAGTCCAAGCAACCTTGGTAACCCATAGCGACCGTCACATCAGCACAAACAGGGATACCCCATAACTTCAATTTCTGTAAGTTTTCAGCATGAGAATTTGATAACCCCTTACCTTCTACCTCACCTTCCACGACACCTAATGAATATGCATTAAACGCTAACGGACGGCTTGCCGCAATCTTAGGGTCAAGCTGACGTAAACTACCTGCAGCGGCATTACGCGGGTTAACAAAGGTCTTCTCACCTTTCTTTTTAGCATTAACATTTAACAGATCAAAGCCCGCTTTCGGCATGAACACTTCACCACGTACTTCTAAACGCTCAGGGAAGTCATTACCACGTAAACGTAATGGAATTGATTTAATGGTTTTTACATTTTCAGAAATATCTTCGCCGATCTGACCATCGCCACGGGTTGCGGCACGCACAAAAACGCCATTTTCATACAGAATGCTCACGGCAAGACCATCTAGCTTTGGCTCACAACTAAACTTGATCTCAGCTTTAGTCAGTAAGCGATCTTGTAGACGCTTTTCAAATGCCAATAGCTCTTCTGCAGAGAACACATTATCCAATGATAACATCGGTATTTCGTGCTGAATCTGGCTAAATCCAGTAAGCGCTTCACCACCCACTTTTTGGGTTGGTGATGTGGCTAATGCAAGTTCAGGAAATTCAGTTTCGAGCTGTTTTAGTTCACGTAATAAACGGTCATATTCCGCATCCGGTACGGTCGGGTTATCTAACACGTAATATTGGTGATTATACTCTTCAAGTTGCAGTGTTAAGGTTTGAATTTGCTTTGCTTGTTCTTTCATATTTATTTCCGAAGATCAAAAAAAGCCCCACCGAAGTGAGGCATTTATCTGGATAATATTGTTTACTTTACTAACGCTATTAATGAGTAATAGATTAGTGGGCTTTTTTGGCTAATGCTTTACTTTCTAATTGGCGAATGAACACCTGTTCTTGCTTGATTGCATCTTCTGTTAATGGGTTGCGTGATCCATCCATTAATAAACCATCAACACCTTCTGCAATGCGCTCTGCCGCACTTAACATCAGGCTATAATTGTGTGATGCTTGGCCTGCGCATGGGAACATCATGAATAATGAGACACCAGGAGATTCAAACTGCTCCATAGTATCAAGATCAAATACACCGGGTTTAACCATATTGGCAAGACTAAAGATAACGGCGTCTTTACCCGCGGCATCAACATGGCGGTGAAAAATATCCATTGCACCAAATTTGAAACCAAATGCAGACAATTCTTGTAACAATTCAGCACCCGCAATATGGCTGCCTTCACGCGCCATAATATTGATGACAAATACGGCTTCATCAGCGACTTCATCGTCAGCTGGGGCGCTAGTATTAGTATTAGCAACAGGGTCATTGAGAGCGCTATCATCTACAGAATCAAGGTCAACAACCGTCTCGCTATGTGGTATAGACTCGAGTTCAACTTCCACCGCAGCGGCCGCTTGTACACTAACGACATCATAGCTTAAATCGTCTTGAACAGCATCATCAGCACCTGCTACTATAACTGGAGGCTCGACATCTATTGCAGAAAAAGAGTCCGTTACTACTGTCACGCTTTGTGCTGCAACTGGTTCGGCTTGAATGGCTGTACTATTTATAGTACTAGTCTCTACTGCAGTACTTTTTATAACCGCACTCTGTATAGCACCACTATTTATGGCAGAGCTTTTTATAGCACCACCATTTATAGCAGAAAACTGCGGCTCAATTTTTTCAACCGAAACGGGTGCTGGTTCAGTGATGTTAACGTTCATGGTCGGTTCTACTGACTTAGTCACAACGCGTTTTTCACCGATGCCATCAAGGTCAAAGCCCTGCTTGTCTTTTACCTGGAGATCAACTCTACCCAAGGGTTTATCTTTTAATGGTTTTACTTGATTCTTTTTATTTGACCAAAGTCCATGAGCAATTAAAGCAGCAATTGCAATAAACCCTAGAATGATGAGAACAAGTCGCAAATCTTGCATAACAGCCTATCTCTTAATGTTAATTGTCTGTAAGTTCTACCGCAGCCGAAATATCGACAGCGACGATTCGAGAGACCCCTGGTTCATGCATGGTCACTCCTATTAATTGCTGAGCCATTTCCATAGCTAACTTATTATGACTGATATAAATAAATTGTACTGTTTCTGACATCTCCTGAACCAGTTTACAAAAACGCCCCACATTTAATTCATCGAGTGGCGCATCAACTTCATCCAACATACAAAATGGCGCAGGGTTTAACCTAAAGATCGCAAATACTAACGACAAGGCAGTCAGTGCTTTCTCACCACCTGAAAGTAACGAAATACGCGCATTTTTCTTGCCAGGCGGTCGCGCCATAATCGTTACACCCGTGTCTAATAAATTGCCCGATGTCAGCTCTAACCAAGCCGCACCACCACCAAACACTTTAGGGAATAACGTTTTAAAATCACTGTTAATTTTTTCAAACGTGGTCGCAAAACGCGCCCGAGTTTGTTTATCTATTTTAACAATCGCTGCTTCTAACGTCTCAATGGCTTTTTCTAAGTCATCGGTTTGTTCGTCTAAATATTGCTTACGCTGCGATTGTTGTTCAAATTCTTCGACAGCAGCAAGGTTCACTGCGCCTATCTTCTGTAATTGCGTTTCAAACTGTTTAAGCTGTTGCTGGTATTCTTTCAGCGTTAATATGTTAACACACTCACGTTTTAATGTGTCTACATCAACATGGTCATCCGCAATTTGTTGATATAATAGCTGTTCTTTCGCTTTGTTGTTAGCCTGTTTTAAATCTAACTGTTGGACTTTGTCTTTCACTTTTAAGTTACTTGTCATTATCCTAGCACGTTTTTCTTCAACATCACGCTTACCGTTAACCAGTTTCATACGTGTTGCTTTCTTCACGTTATTGTCATTTTCGATGGCAATTTGTTTCTCAGCGGCAATCGCGCGTGCCGTTTCTAACTGCTGCAAGTTTTCAGCATATAACGAGCTGTCACCTAATGCAGCAATATCTTGCAAAATAGTTTGATATTGAGCGTCTGTTTTGGCGATGAGTTGCTGCTGCTTCTCTATTTCAACCGTAAACTTGGTTTTAACCAAGAGTAATTGTTGAACTTGTTTCTCGAGCACTTGCTGTTCTTGTAAAAACTTCGCTTTATCGGCTTTGGCCGCTTCCGATTTTTGAATCAAGCTATCATCATTGGCTAGCTGTGCAATCGCAGCCTGCGTCGACACTATTTGTGCATTAAATCGCTGAACCTCTTCTGCTTCAAGCGCTAATAAGTTATTCAGTGTTAATAAACGTGTGTTTAGCTGCTCATGCGTAAGTTGCCATTGGGCTTGCTGTTGCTGCAATAACCCCAGTTCAACCGTTAGCTGCTGCACTTCGCTTTGCTTGTCATGCACGTTGTTTTGCATCAGCTCAATTTGATGCTGGTATTCACCCTGAGTCACCCTAAGCGCAGTCAATTGATTGTGCTGTTTGTCCAGCAAGGTTTCAATTGCTAATAAACGCCCCTGCAACTGTGACGCTTGTAGTTGCATTTCAATTCGTCCCTGCGGCAATGACACGTTAGCTTTGCCGTGTTGTGATAACCAGCCACCTTCATCGGTAAACCAATCGCCATGCGCAGTGATATAACTGTATTCACTGTCGCTTTCGACGCCCGCTTTGGCATCATTCGTGCTGGCGACACAAGTCACTTGATTTAGCTGACGGTTAAATAAATTATTTTTTACCTTATCGGCTAACGAACCTGCACGTGCCGCACATTGACTGGGTTTGAACCACTGTAATGCCGGCAGTTCATTTAAGTCAAACCGGGCAAGTTGTTCGTCACTAATACAATAAGCATCCAGCCAGTTGGCAAGCACCTTCTCAACGGCGGCTTCCCAACCGGGTTCTACATCTAATTGCTGTAATAACTTTAACGGGATCGACTCGAAATTGCATTCTAACCACGTATGGGCGTGATCAGCATGCTCAGCTTTGTGTAATAACTCGGCGATCACACTCAGCGAGGCTTTTATTTCAGTTTGTTCTGCGACGCCGCTACTGATGTTTGCTTCGAGTTCGGAGACCTGCTTATTGATACCTTGAAAGCCGTTATTGAGTCCGGCTAATTCATGAGCAAGCTGCGTTTCTTGTGATTGTAACTGTTGCTGCGACGCTGTTTTATCAATAATGACGGTTTGTTTGCTGTGCTGAGCAAGTTGCAGCTGCTCTTCTACTAGCTCACTACGTTGCTGTTTACTTTTATTCAGTACTGATTCTGCACTTGTTACGGCATTGCTCAGTACATCGAGTTTACTGCCAAAACGCTGTACTTTTTCAAGGTATACCGCATGTTGTGCCATTGCTTGATCACTGTTCACTGTTGCCGATGCTAATGATTGTTCAATCACTAATAACGCTGCAGACAGTCGGTTGTGATCCAACTCCGCCGTTTTCGCTTGCTGCTGATGTGTGTGTAACTGGGCTTGTTCTTCTTGCAGTAAGCGCTGTAGTTTTTCACTTTGCTGTTGATATTCTTGCTGTTTACCTGCCGATTCTTGCTTACGAGCTTGATGATGCAGTATCTGTTGTTCGATCTTAGTCAGCTCTGTACCTTGTAAATAAAACGCCTGCTGCTGATTTTCGATCAATACCGTTAGTTCATTTAACTGTACGTCAAAGTCGGTGATCTGGGTTTGCAGTTTAGTGGCCGTAGCAGCTAACTTCTCTTGTTCATTCATCAGCACTAACTTTTGCTGGGCAAGCTGATTAATCGAACGTTCTACATCATATATCTGTACTAAACCAAGCCGACTTTTGGCTTCACGCTGCTGTTGCTTTAACCCTCTAAACTGTTGCGCGACCGCAGATTGCACTTTTAACTTATCAATCTGCACGCCTAATTCAATGCGAATATCAGCAAGACGATTTAAGTTATCTTTGGTTTGATTGATGCGTTGTTCTGTTTCGCGACGTTTTTCTTTATATTTAGAAATACCTGCCGCTTCTTCGATAAAATGACGTAATTCATGCGGTTTAGATTCGATTAAGCGTGAGATCATGCCCTGTTCGATGATCGCATAACTACGCGGTCCTAAACCTGTACCTAAAAACAGTTCAGTGACATCTTTACGGCGACATTTTTTGCCATTGAGATAATATTGATTAGTACCATCACGGTATAACTCGCGACGAATAGACACTTCATTATATTGCAATAAAGCATGGTCAATACGTTGTTGGGCATTATCAAATAACAACTCAACACTGGCTCTTGAGACAGGCGCACGCCCCACTGAACCGTTAAAAATAACGTCAGACATCGAATCACCACGCAAGTGCTTAGCCGAGCTTTCGCCCAGCACCCAACGCACTGCATCAATAATATTCGATTTACCACAGCCATTAGGGCCAACAACCGCAGTCATATCATGGGGGAAATGCAGTTCTGTCGTATCAACAAACGACTTAAAGCCTGATATTTTTATCTTTTTAAGGTACATAGCAAACAACGCATATAGAATAACCAGAAAACTTTAGCAGATGTGTCTGCAATATTAAAGATTCGTCGGGGTAGAATATAAAAGCTGCTGCTTTTTACTGCACTTTTCACCTCAATCGGGGTCTCTTTTAATGCAATGATAGATGCACCATAACAACCACATGCTAAGATGCTCCACATAAACCACTCACAAGGCGCCATAGAATATGCTTTCAGTAAAACCATCGTTATCGGGGGTTCATTATTTCTTACAAGGTTTCGACTTGATCCGTCAGCCTAAGTTAAGACCTTTTGTATTGATCCCATTATTAGTGAATCTCATTTTGTTTTCGGTTAGTTTTTACTTATTGTTTCAACAAATCGACGTGTGGCTAGTACAATTAGAAGCAAGCTTAGACTGGTTTAGCTGGTTAGTTTATATCATCAAACCCCTTGCCTTTATTCTCATCTTACTGGTGTTTGGATTCTTTTTTGGTGCTATTGCCAATATTATCGCCGCCCCGTTTAATGGCTTATTAGCAGAACAAACCGAATTATTGTTAAGCAATAAACCGTTACCGGAAAGCAGCATCAAAGATATCTTGTTAGATATTCCGCGTGTACTGACGCGCGAACTGAAAAAAATAAAATACTACATCCCGCGTGCGATAGGTTTACTGCTGTTATTCTTCATTCCGGTGGTCGGACAAACAGTTGCACCTGTGCTGTGGTTCATCTTTACGGCCTGGATGCTGGCTATTCAATATGCCGATTATACTTTTGATAATAACAAAGTCGGCTTTGACGAGATGCGCAGTGAACTGTCATCAAACCGTATGCAGTCGTTAAGCTTTGGCTCTATGGTGGCACTGTGTCAGTCTATTCCCGTGGTTAATTTCATGATTATGCCTGTTGCTGTGTGTGGCGCAACAGCAATGTGGGTTAGCAATAGCGATAACGCGCAGTAACGTAAGCTAGTCTCTGATATAGCATCTTGAAGTAGTTTGGGTATACCAAAAAGACCCCGTTAAACTCTTTCTTTACAGTGAGTAACGGGGTCTTTTTATTTACGCTAACGTTTTAGTTTTAGCTTTATCTATTAACGATTAACAGCGTTTTAGTACCAGTGAGCCTACTGAATAACCCGCACCAAACGAACAAATTAATCCTAGGTCGCCACTTTCAACACCGTTTTGGTGTAAATGGAAAGCAATAATAGAACCTGCTGACGCTGTATTTGCGTATGTATCTAGAATAATAGGCGCTTCTGTTGCTGATGGATCACGACCCAATAACTTCTTCGCTAAATAGTTATTCATGTTGATATTGGCTTGATGTAACCACAGGCGTTTAAAGTCACTTGCTTGTAAGTCTAAACCGCTAAGTTGTTCGGTGATCAAGTTATAAACCGTCGGTAGTACTTCTTTAAATACCTTACGACCATTTTGCATAAAGAAGCTTGAATCAGCGTTAATATCAGCGCCTTCACTGCGACTTAAATAGCCTAAGTTATTGCGGATATTATTTGAATACTGGGTAAACAATTTGCTATCAATGATTTCATAACAATTATCGCTTGTTGCTGTGGCTTTATCTTCAATCACTACCGCAGTACAAACATCACCGAAAATGAAGTGACTGTCGCGATCTTTAAAGTTTAAGTGTGCAGAACAAATCTCAGGGTTAACCACTAACGCCGCTTTACTACGCCCTGATTTAACCGCATCCATGGCATTAGCAATGGCAAAGGTTGCCGACGAACACGCCACACTCATATCATAAGCGAAACCGTTAGCACCCAAATAATGTTGCAGTTCAACCGCCATTGCCGGGTACGCGCGTTGGAAACCTGACGCAGCAAAAATAATTAAATCGATGTCTTGTGCTTCTTTATTCGCAGCGGCTAATGCTTGCTTTGCGGCAACCAGTGCCATTTGTACCGTAATACTCGGTTCATCATCGCTAATAGGTTGAAATACCGGGCGCATGATCGCAGGATCTAAAATACCCGCTTTGCTCATCACAAAACGACTTTTAATACCCGATGCTTTTTCAATAAACTCACTGCTTGAGTGCGCTTTCGCCGTTACTTCACCCGCTTCAATTGCCGCTGTATTGTCAGCATTAAAATTATCAACGTAACAATTAAAGCTTGTTACTAGTTCATCATTGCTGATTGCATCAGGAGGGGTAAATAAACCACTACCACTAATTACTACATTACTCATAACATTGTCCTTTAGCGACTCGTTACACACAGTCCTTTCATCACTTATATGCATAGTCACTATCAGCTAAATTGGGATACAGAGAGCACTAAACTAAAGCAAACTGTTAGCTAGATCTAGTTACCCATCCGACAAAAATGAAAAAATACTCCCCTGTTATCAAATAACACGCGTTAAAAATGCGGGGCAAACGCTAAATTATAGAATAAACAAGGAACTAATCTATCACATTTGGTCTATATATAGAGTGGACTCAACGCAATACGTCAGCCAATTAAGAATTTATATAGCTAAAATTAATTTGAGGCTAAATTATAATGTCAGCACTGTGCATAACGAATGGTTATAAGTGCTTATCATTTTAGAACCTAACGATATAACAAAACAGCATTTTCAATTTTCAAACTTATCAGTATGCTTAAGCTATAAGTTAGTAAGCTAGTTAGTAAACTAATAAAAAATAAGTTACGAGTATTCATTCATATAGGGAAATCCCATGAGCCAAATTTTACAAGACAACAGTTTTTCAATTGGTAATACACCGCTAGTGCGTTTAAACCGTGTGACGACAGGCAACGTATTTGCAAAAGTAGAAAGCCGTAATCCAAGTGCAAGTGTTAAATGCCGTATCGGTGCCAACATGATCTGGCAAGCAGAGAAAGACGGTCTCTTAAAAGAAGGCATTGATATCGTTGAACCAACAAGTGGTAATACCGGTATTGCGTTAGCATTTGTTGCCGCTGCTCGTGGTTATAAACTCACATTAACAATGCCAAACACGATGAGCCTTGAGCGTCGTAAACTGCTTAAAGCATTAGGTGCGAACCTCGTATTAACAGATGGCGCTAAAGGCATGAAAGGCGCGATTGATAAAGCCACAGAAATTCGTGACGCAAACCCTGAAACAACGATTTTATTACAACAGTTTGAAAACCCGGCTAACCCAGCGATCCATGAGCAAACAACGGGCCCAGAAATCTGGGAAGCAACTGACGGTCAAATTGACGTATTAGTATCAGGTGTAGGTACTGGTGGTACGATCACCGGTGTAAGCCGTTACATTAAACTAAATAAAGGTAAAGACTTAGTATCTGTTGCCGTTGAGCCAACGAACTCACCCGTTATTACCCAAGCGAAAGCCGGTGAAGCATTAACGCCTGGTCCACATAAGATCCAAGGTATTGGTGCGGGCTTCATTCCTGGTAACCTAGATTTAGAAATGGTTGACCGTGTAGAGCTAGTATCAAACGAAGACTCTATCGAAATGGCACAACGTCTAATGAAAGAAGAAGGTATCTTAGCGGGTATTTCTTCTGGTGCAGCTGTTGTTGCCGCAGCACGTTTAGCTGCATTACCAGAATTCGCTGATAAAAATATCGTTGTAATCTTACCATCGTCAGGTGAGCGTTATTTAACTACAGCGTTATTTGATGGCGTATTTACTGAGCAAGAGCTCCAACAATAGTCACAACCATATTGTTATAGTTACAACAGCAGTCTAGCAGTAACAATAAATTAACAAGATTAACAAAAGCCGCACTAGCGGCTTTTTTTTGTACAAGCCACTTTATTTCCCTGGGTTGATAGCCGTCACACTTTCCTCTTTTTGTTGTAATTAAACTACAACACAGGCCTTAATTAGGGGTAATATACTTACATCGCATTGTTTTGTCGTAAAACTTACGAAAACATGATCTATAACCATAGATTTAATTAAAAAAAGTTATTTTACTCTGTAAAATTAGATTACACTTACACTTGTGGTTATAGTAAAACACTATTTTTAGAATCATTATTTTAAGGAAAAGTCATGTACCAAAAATCAGTTGTAATTATCGCACCAAACGGTCTTCACACTCGCCCAGCTGCTCTTTTCGTAAAAAAAGCAAAAGAATTCGAGTCAAAAGTTTCAGTTGAAGCTAGCGGTAAATCTGCAAGTGCTACAAGCTTATTTAAACTACAAACGTTAGGCCTTTCTAAAGGTGTAACTATGACTATTTCTGCTGAAGGTACTGACGAGCAAGCGGCTGTTGAAGCACTCGTTGCTCTTATGGATGTTTTAGAATAAACCCCATCCGTTATTAACGTATTTTTTGTATTGAAGTAAGGAAAGGTTATGATATCAGGCATTCTCGCCTCACCAGGTATTGCTTTTGGTAAAGCACAATTATTCATTAATGAAGAAATTGTACTTAATAAACAAACTATTGAAACTGCACAGATCGATGAACAAATAGCTATCTTTTTAGCTGCTAGGGATAAGTCTGCTATACAGCTTGAAGCTATCACGGAAATGGCACGCCAAACATTTGGCGACGAGAAAGCTGAAATCTTCGAAGGACACATGATGTTACTTGAAGACGAAGAGCTCGAAGAAGATATCGTAACCTTTATTAAAAAAAATAAAGCATCGGCAGACTTTGCAATTCACAGCATCATTGAAGAAAATGCTGAAATGATGGCTGCATTAGACGACCCGTATTTAAGAGAACGCGCTGCGGATTTCCGTGATATCGGTAATCGTATCGTAAAAAATGCCCTCGGCATGGAAATGGTGTCACTAAGCGCAATCAAAGAACAAGTGATTCTAATCGCCAGCGATTTAACACCGTCAGAAACAGCACAAATTAACCTAGATAAGATCTTAGGTTTTGTGACTGACTTAGGTGGCCGTACTGCACATACATCAATCATGGCGCGTTCATTAGAACTTCCTGCGATTGTTGGTACAGGCAACGTAACTCAAATCGTCAAATCAGGTGACTTCGTTATTCTTGATGCCATTAACAATAACCTTATTGTTAATCCATCAGAAGACGTCATCAAAGAATACAAAGCAACTCAAGCACAGTACCTTGCTGACAAAGCTGAGCTGCTTAAAATGAAAGACTTACCTGCAATTACGCTAGATGGTCACCACGTAGAAGTGTGTGGCAATGTTGGTACAGTAAAAGACTGTGCTGGTGTAATTCGTAACGGCGGTGAAGGCGTTGGTCTTTACCGTACCGAATTCCTATTTATGGATCGCGATAGCTTACCAACTGAAGATGAACAGTTCGAAGCATACAAAGCGGTTGCAGAAAGCATGAATGGCCAAGGCGTGATCATTCGTACGATGGATATTGGTGGCGATAAAGACCTACCATATCTAAACTTACCAAAAGAAATGAACCCATTCTTGGGTTGGCGCGCGATCCGAATCTGTTTCGACCGTCCAGAAATCATGAACGCACAGCTACGCGCTATCTTACGTGCCTCTGCATTTGGTAAAGTCCGCATTATGTTCCCAATGATTATTTCTGTAGAAGAAGTACGTCAACTTAAGGACATTATGACGACACTGAAAGCGGAACTAACCGCTGAAGGTCTCGCTTTTGATGAAGCAATCGAAACAGGTGTAATGGTAGAAACGCCAGCAGCTGCAGCAATTGCTCATCACCTAATTAAAGAAGTAGACTTCTTCAGTATTGGTACTAACGATTTAACGCAGTACACACTCGCGGTAGACCGTGGTAACGAGATGATCTCAGACCTGTATAACCCAATGACGCCAGCGGTACTAACGCTGATTAAACAGGTTATCGATGCTTCACATGCTGCAGGCAAGTGGACAGGTATGTGTGGTGAACTTGCGGGTGACGAAACAGCAACACTGCTATTACTCGGTATGGGTTTAGATGAGTTCTCGATGAGCGGCATCTCAATTCCTAAAGTGAAGAAAACTATTCGTAATGCTAATTTCGCTGACGTTAAAGTGTTAGCAGACCAAGCATTAAGCTGTGCAACGGCAGATGAAATCCAAGAGCTAATCGCTCAATTCACTAAACAGCGCGCTGCTTGCTAATTATTTCAGTTGTCATAGCATCAAATATCGAAAGATAATGTTATGATGACAACGTAAAGTCATTGGTTATGCACTCGTTTATAACCAATGACTATGTCTACCAAATTCTAGGAGTTAAAAATGGGATTATTCGATAAATTAAAAAAACTGGTTTCAGACGACAGTAAAGACAGCAATACGTTACACATTGTTTCTCCACTTGCCGGTGAAATCGTTGCTATCGAAGATGTGCCAGATGTTATCTTTGCTGAGAAAATTGTTGGTGATGGTATCGCTATCAACCCAACAGGTAACAAACTAGTTGCGCCAGTAACAGGTGAGATCGTAAAAATTTACGAAACTAACCACGCATTCGCAATTCGTTCAGACGAAGGCCTAGAAGTACTAGTGCATTTCGGTTTAGATACAGTTGAATTACGCGGTGAAGGCTTCACACGTATCGCTGAAGAAGGTCAACATATCAAAGCTGGTGAAACTATCATTGAATTCGATCTTGAATTATTGAAGGCAAAAGCTAAATCAGTAATCACACCGTGTATCATCTCAAACATGGATGAAATCAAGAGCATGGAGAAATTCTCTGGTTCAGTTAAACTAGGTGAAACTATTGTTCTTAAAGTGATTAAAGACTAGTTCTTAATCACTTTAAGTATGAAAAAAAAGAGCTATAAGTAGCTCTTTTTTTTCGCCTGCATTTTATCAGTCTAGACCTCGTCATTATACCTACCCAACAGCCATATTCAGTAACTAGATTTATAACCGAGCTAACTTATTATAAGAATTCAACGAATTGTATAATCATTATTATCACTTAACGTAAATGGTTTTTAAATTCAATAGGTTAGATGTTTTCAGCGTAATCCATCAAAAAAAAACGCAATTCATCATATTTATTTCAATCAATCACCTACCATTGACATATATCAAAAGAAGTACCCAACAAGTGGTATAGCATTTAATGAAATCATTATACTGTTATATCGAGATAAAAATGAAAATGAAAAAACGCTATTTCGCAGCTTGTTTATTAGTTGCCATAGCATTCGGCTGGTTAACGCTGGGTGGGACCGCTTATGTAATGAAAAAAACATCATCCACAGAATTTTGTATCTCCTGCCATACAATGCAGATCCCTTATGAAGAATACCAAGGGTCTATTCATTTCAGTAATGCTAAAGGTATCCGCGCAGAATGTGCCGACTGTCATATCCCTAGCAATCCTATCGATTATCTCATTACCAAAATTCTAGCATCTAAAGACATCTACCATGAATTTGTAACCGGTAAAATTGATACCGAAGAAAAATATGAAGAACACCGCATGGTGATGGCTGAAACCGTGTGGGCACAAATGCGCGCCAATGACTCAGTCACCTGCCGCTCTTGCCACGTACGTGATGCAATGGACTCATTTGAGCAATCAGAAGACGCTGTGAAAATGCATGAATTTGCAAAAGAAAATGGCCAGACCTGTATCGATTGCCACAAAGGTGTCGCGCATTTCCCACCAGAAGCAGAAATGGACAGTGAAGCATTTGATAACTTACTCGCTAAAACTGCAGAGACAAATAATACCGCAACCTTAGTTTATCCTGTTGCAGCCATCGTGATGGGCGATTTCGGCATGATTAATCCTGCGACTAAATTAACCGTTATTGAAACCAATGAGACCAGCAGAAAAGTTCAAATTGACGCTTATCAGATGCACGGTGCAGAAAAAGTGTTGTATGTCGGTAACGGTCAGCGTGCGATTGTTGCGACGTTAACTCAGCAAGGTCAAGCCGCATTAACGGTCGGTGATTTCAAAGAAGATGAATATGGTAACCACTGGCGTACCGCAAGTCTCATTGCTGACATTGATGCCCAAGTACTTAGCGATATAACGCCTCTATGGAAGTATGCAGAGCAGCTAGATACGGTGTACTGCTCGGGTTGTCACGCCAAAATTGGCGCAAACCATTTCACCGTCAATGCTTGGGGTCCCGTAGCTAAAGGCATGGGTGAACGCACCGACATATCAGAAGAAGACCTTGAAATTCTTACTAAATATTTCCAAGCTAACGCGAAAGATATTGTTAAGCACTAATTTATATAGCCAATACATCAAGTGATTATTGGCTAGCCATTTTCGACAATTATTACGTCAAATATGATGATAAGGAATAGAATTATGACTGGATTTTCTCGTCGTGGATTTCTCAAAAGCGCTGCATTAACAACTGGTGCTGCCGCTATTACTTCAGTAACACCGCTGCCCGCATTTGCAGCAAAAGGCAAAGACTCTCTGATCCTGACTGCAGGTCGCTGGGGAGCAATGCAAGTTAAAACAAAAGATGGTCGCATTGTTTCATCAAAAGGCGCTCTAGCAAAAACAGTTGCTAATAGCCTGCAAACCACGGCTGCCGACCAAGTACATACTCAAGCACGCATCAAATACCCTATGGTACGTAAAGGCTTCCTTGCGACTCCAGGTACACCAGATGGTAAACGTGGTAACGATGAATTTGTTCGCGTATCTTGGGACAAAGCATATCAATTGATCCACGAGCAACAATCTCGAATTCGTAACGAACATGGACCCGCTGCAATTTTTGCTGGTTCATATGGCTGGCGTTCAAGTGGCGTGTTACACAAAGCACAAACATTACTACAACGCTACATGAGTATGGCTGGCGGTTACTCAGGTCATTTAGGTGATTACTCAACAGGTGCAGCACAAGTTATTATGCCGCACGTAATGGGCTCAATTGAAGTGTATGAGCAACAGACAACCCACCCTGTTATTTTAGAGCACAGTGATGTGGTTGTTATGTGGGGTATTAACCCATTAAATACCCTTAAAATCGCTTGGAGCTCAACCGATGAATCGGGACTAGAATTCTTCCACAAGCTGAAAAAATCAGGTAAAACCATTATTGCTATCGACCCGATGAAATCAGAAACCATTGAGTTCTTTGGTGATAAAGCACTATGGGTTGCACCACATCCAGGTACTGACGTAGCAATGATGCTGGGTATCGCCCATACATTAGTTTCTAAAAAACAACATGATGTAGACTTCTTAACTAAATACACGTCTGGTTACGATAAATTTGAAGAGTATTTATTAGGTAAAAAAGATGGTGTAGCGAAGACGGCAGCTTGGGCAGAGAATATCTGCGGCGTATCCGTTAAACAACTTGAAGCATTAGCAAATATATTCAGTCAAAACCGTACTATGCTAATGGGCGGCTGGGGCATGCAGCGCCAGCAGTATGGTGAGCAAAAACACTGGATGATGGCAACACTCGCCGCTATGCTTGGGCAAATAGGTCTAGAAGGTGGTGGTTTTGGGTTATCTTACCATTATTCTAATGGTGGCAACCCGACTCGTGACGGTGGCGTACTTCCGGCGATTTCATCCACTCTCGGCGGTGGTTCATCAGCCGGTAATGATTGGGCGGTATCTGGAGCAGTCAATAGCCTCCCTGTTGCTCGCATTGTCGAAGCCTTAGAAGCGCCAAATAAAAAATACCAACATAATGGCCATGAACTGAGCTTCCCTGATATCAAAATGATCTGGTGGGCAGGCGGTGGTAACTTTACTCATCACCAAGACGTTAATCGCCTGATCAAAGCATGGCAAAAGCCCGAAATGATCGTGATCTCAGAACCTTATTGGACTGCTGCGGCAAAACACGCAGATATCGTCTTGCCGATCACAACGTCTTTCGAACGTAATGATCTTACCATGACAGGTGACTACAGCAATCAACATCTTATTCCGATGAAGCAGGTTGTTAAACCACAATTTGAAGCTCGTAATGATTTTGACGTATTTGCAGATATGGCAGAATTAATTAAACCCGGTGGCCATGAAGTATTTACTGAAGGTAAGTCAGAAATGGATTGGCTGAAAGGTTTCTATACACAAGCACAAAAAGGCGCCGTAAAAGCACGTGTACGCATGCCTAAGTTTGGTGCGTTCTGGAAGAAAAACGAACTTATTGAAATGAAAGTTAATAAGAAAAACACTAAATTCGTTCGTCATGCCGCATTCCGTAAAGACCCGATCATGAACCCGTTAGGTACGCCAAGTGGTAAAATAGAGATTTTCTCTAAAACTATCGAAGGTTACGGCTATCAAGATTGCCCGGCTCACCCAACATGGTTAGCACCGACAGAATGGGTAGGCAACGCGAAAGATGGTGAATTACAGCTAATGACATCTCATGCTGCACATCGATTACATAGCCAGCTCAATTATGCAAAATTACGTGAACTCTATGCGATTGCTAATCGTGAGCCTATTACCATACACCCTGCAGACGCAGCAGCACACGGGATCAAAAATGGAGATTTAGTCCGAGCCTTTAATGATCGTGGTGAAGTATTAGTTGGCGCTTTAGTCGCTAACGTTATCAAACAAGGTTCTGTTTGTATCCATGAAGGGGCGTGGCTAGATTTAGATAAACCAAATGGTATCTGTAAAAATGGTAATCCAAATGTGTTGACTAATGATATTCCGACATCACAGCTTGCGAATGGTTGTGCGGCTAACTCATCACTAGTGAAAATTGAAAAATACACAGGTATAGCACCAAGTTTAACCGCGTTTACGCCACCACAAGGCGCATAATTTAAGCCGATAAAGAAGAAGTGAGCGAGTCGGTTAGCAACCGTATTGCTCATCTTTATTTATGCCTATAACAATGAAAACATAAACAGGTATCACATTCTTTTAGCCGGGCACAAATAACTGCATCACCGTACAGTTTCGTCCCTCTCTTTTTGCTTGATATAGGGCTTTATCTGCCTCTTCTTCCAAGGCAAAAACATTCACACTTTGGCCAACACTGATACCGATACTCGCGGTTACCTTTATCGCTAACGCTTGTTTTTTGATCGTATGGTCCATAATGGCAAGACGGATTGTCTCAGCTAAATTCTCCATCGTTTTAGCTGATATCAAAGGTGAATAAATACTGAACTCTTCGCCACCAGTTCGAGCATAAACACACGTTGAGCCACACGCCTTAGCAATGATCGTCGCAATGTCTTGAATCACCAAATCACCGGTCGCATGACCATATTCATCATTCACATTTTTAAAGTTGTCTATATCAAGGATCATAACAGCCGCTTCTTTATGTGGTATTAAGGCGGCAATAGCATGTTGATAACCACGACGATTATAAATATTAGCCAGAGGATCAATAAACGACATGTGCTGCAATGAGAAGGCATTGCGTTGTGTACAGAACATCAAATAACAGAAAACAAGAAAGCACTGGCTCATTAATAAGTTAATAGAAGCAATAGCAGTAGAGAACTCAATGCTATTCACTATGCTCGGCTCACGCATTAATAGTCCGACACGAATGACGTTTAACACCAATACTAATCCGCCAGTAAACAAACAAATAAGCCGACTGATACCGTATTGCTTGGCTTGACAGCTTAATAAATAAGAAGCATTGAAGAGCAAACTGATTGAGATAGAAACCGTAAGCACAATAACGCTGTACAGTATTGGCGTTACTGCTGTAAGCCCATAGAAATACAACGGCCCGATCAGAAATAACTGAGCACCATAGAGCCAAAATAAGGAGTTTTGAATCTTCAAAAATCGATGAAAACCATGCGCAATGAGGCAAACAGCACAACATAATAATATATTCGGGAGCATGGTATTCAGCCAGGCATTACTGGCATAATTATCAAGCTTAAAAACCCATAACTGCTCCGCCATAATGGAGGCATACACTAATATAATCAGGGTAGCGAAAAGCCAATGAGTGACCCCGTCATAACGTCGATTACCCACCCAAATACATAACATGATTACTGATAGAAATGAGAGCCCTATCGCAGTAAAAATTGCGATGGAAAATAGGTCTAGTATGGCTAAGGGCATGGTGGAAATTTAACTCTTGTATTGATGATACTTAACGCTTTTAGTTACGAGTGAATTTACCGTATAACCAGAGGTTAGGCAAGCCTATTAATGTAAGTTCGGCCATGTTCAATAGCCTGCACAAATCAAATAAGCCAAACCCACAGGTACAACAATAAGTAAAACCTATCAAAACTTAATGTTTAATCGATTAGACCAATTTAACGATATTTTGCATAATAGCTACATCAAGACGACACAGGCACAACGTCTTCACCAAATTTACTTTTATAGAAACCACTTACTTTTATAGAAAACATTTTAAAGCAAACAGCTTTATATCAAACCACTTATAACAAACACAGGTTAGCTTAATTAATAGCTACATTAAGGAATATATTATGACGACATTAATATCGAAAGAAGGCCAAGCAGTACCACAAGTTACATTCCCAATCCGTCAAGGCGATGCATGGGTTAACCGTACTACAGAAGAATTATTTGCTAACAAAACTGTGATTGTATTCAGTCTGCCAGGCGCATTCACACCAACGTGTTCTTCAAGCCATTTGCCCCGTTACAACGAACTAGCTAACGTATTTTCAGCACACGGCGTTGATGACATTTTATGTGTATCAGTCAACGATACATTCGTGATGAACGCATGGAAAGATGACCAAGAAGCTGAAAATATTACCTTCATCCCAGACGGTAACAGTGAGTTTTCTGCAGGCATGGGCATGTTAGTCGACAAGTCCGATATCGGTTTTGGCAAGCGTTCATGGCGTTACAGCATGCTGGTTAAAAACGGTGTGGTAGCAAAAATGTTCATCGAAGCTGACGAACCAGGCGACCCGTTCAACGTATCTGATGCTGACACTATGCTAGGTTATGTTGCACCAGAATATAAAGTGCAAGAATCAATCACGGTATTTACTAAACCGGGCTGTCCGTTCTGCGCAAAAGCAAAACAAACCTTAATCGACCAAGGTTTAAATTACGAAGAAGTGGTACTCGGTAAAGACGCAACCACTGTTAGCCTACGTGCCGTAACGGGTCAAAGCACAGTGCCACAAATCTTTATCGGTGGTAAACATATCGGTGGTAGTGAAGCGCTAGAAGCACACTTCGCTTAATATCAACTACACTTACAATATCGTATAGCGAGTCTCACATACCGCTATACGTTAGAAATAACAAAGGAAGCAACAATGCTTCCTTTTTTCGTTTTTCATTTGTCGATAACGTCGCGATTAATCAATGATTTTTGAAACTTTGCCTTGCTCAAATTCATAAACGATCGTACCAAATCGATTTTCCCAGTATCTCCAGCTATCTAGTTTTAGACTCGCGGTTCTGTGGGCTGGCGGAAAACCACGGCTAATAATAACCGCATCTTTCGTCATACCAACAACAACGTCACCTTGCTCAATCGCGGTGGTTTCTAATGCGCTAAATTGCGTTAAGTTAACCTGTTTCAAGGCAAAACTACGCGTCATCAGCGCAGGTACATCTACTTTAGTAAACTTATCAATATTCTTTAACTTAATAACACGACCATCATAGTTAAAGGTAATTGCCGAAGCATCAACACCCGAGATCTGCACTGCTGAGTTAACCGGAATATGTTCGCCACGTTTATAGTTCGTTGCAATCACATTACCTTTCTCAGTCCACATCCCCACTTGTGTATATAGCGTTGTGTTGTTATCAATCATTGTTTGCTGCTCAGCTGGTAACTGCACAGTTGCACACCCGCTCATAACCATAGCGACGATCGCTAATCCAATCAGTTTTATTTTGTGTATCATGCTCACCTTAGCCTCTTATTAACTTTTAACTTAAATCTTAAATCTTAAATCTTAAATCTTAAATCTTAAAGACTCTAGCAACATCTTGTAACGACGTAGCCAATTGCGCCTGTTCTTTGGCTGTTATCGCAATTTGGTTAGCCCCGGTTGCAGACTCCATTGATTTTTGCTTCACATCAACAATATTTTCAGCGACATCTTGGGTTACAATCGACTGCTCTTCAATCGCAGTCGCAACTTGCTCTGTCATGGCAAAAATTTGATTTACTGCTGTAGTAATATCTCGCAGTGTTTGCGCCACTTCGTCGGATTTACTCACTGCATCTGCGGCTTTACTCTGACTCACTTCAATCACATTAAAGGCTGCATTCACATCGTTCTGTAATGCACTAATAAAACTTTCAATCTCAGCGGTAGAATCTTGTGTTCGTTTCGCAAGCGTACGAACTTCATCTGCAACAACAGCAAAACCACGCCCTTGTTCACCCGCTCGTGCCGCTTCAATCGCCGCATTCAAGGCTAATAAGTTAGTTTGGTCAGCAACCGATTTAATCACATCAACCATATTGGTAATGTTATTACTACTTTGATGTAAGCTATTAATGCGTTGCGCTAAACTATCAATTTCACTGGCCAGGGTTTTAATTGACGCTGATGACTGCTGTACAATCTCATAGCCATCACTCGCTTGTGCATCCACTTCTCTTGCCGAATCTGCGGTCAACTGGGTGTTTTGCGCCACTTCTTTCACTGTGGCTGATAGTTCTTCAATCGCGGTAGCAATTAGGCTAATACCATCTTGCTGCTCAGCTAATGACGTCGAGCTATACACACAGGTTTGCGCCGTTTCTTCTGCTGCCGATGCCAGAGTGATACTTGATGTCGAAATGTTATCCATCGCGCCAGCAAATTGCGATAATGTCAGATTCAAAGCGGTGGCAATTTGACCTAACTCGCTCTCGCCTGCAAGTTGTGTTTGTACCGTCAAATCATTATTGTCACGTACTTCGGTCATCACATCCATCAGCTCTTTTACCCGCGATAATAAATCTCGCACCGTGATAAAACTAATCACCGCTGAAATCACAATAATCAACACACTAAATACAATGTTCATTGTCAATGCCGTAACCGCGTTATTACGATTGGTATTAACTAAATTCAACAGTGATAATTCGAGCTCATCTTGGATCTTCTTCAACTGACCAATCCGCGCACTTGCTTGACCAAACCAATACTCAGCATCGACATTAAAATCACTTGATTTCGTTTCAGCAATGTTTCTTAACGTCATCACTTCTTTTACCGCTGCAGTATTTAGTTGCTGGTCAAAAAACCGATTATTACTACTGGTAGCAAAGGTTTTAAAACTCTCAAAATAAGTATCTTGCTCAACCACTAACGAAATGAACTTAACAAAATCCCCCGTCCCGAAATGATCTTTAGAAAAGGCATTACTTAATACTGCACGTTCGATGCCGGCGCGCTCTTTGCCTTGTAAAAAGTTGTAATAGGCAACTGTCTCGGCGGTGATACTTGCATCTGTACTGATATCGACAATCAAGCCTGACACGCTCAATAATTTAGTATTTAACTGGGTGTAATAACGCAACGCCGATGCTAATTGGATATTTTTCGCATCCACTTTATTACGAATACCAGTAAGCATAGAAAGGTCTTGCTGAATGCGCGCTTGTAATTGCTTAATGTGACTGTCGGTCACTTCATTTTGTTGCAAGAAACGCATCATTTCGGCCTGTTTAACATCGGTATCGGTGCGTTGCTTACGTAGTTTACTCGCAAACTTGGTGCCGTCAGAGCCGATAAAACCGGCTGTCATGCCGCGTTCTTTTTGTATCTCATGGACTAATTCACTGTACTCGACAGAAAGCTCGGTATACTGCGTTAGAATAGACATCTCTTTACTAGTGGCAACGCTTTGCGAAAGTGAAGTAATGCTCAGCCACAAAAAACCCAACATGGGTAAAGCCAGTAACATAATAATTTTATGCTTAAACGAGATATCTGAAAATTTCATATTCATTCCTGATTGCTTAACTAAAATTACAACACGTTTTGTGAACTCTGTTGCAAAATATAATACGAGAATGATACCTATTTATTTCTTTTTTGTATAAACAATTATACAACAAAATGATATACATCAATTTTACATAATTATATTAAGCGGTATTTTTATGACTGTCTGAATAACAAACAACTAAGAGAAAAGAACAAAACACCCACTTAATATCAATAAGTTCACCCGGTAGCCTTCACAAATGGGATGCGATAAACCCACCTTGAAAAGACATAGTTAAAACCTATCAAATAATTAACTTTAATCTACTGTACCTATTAAACTCTATTATGCATAATAGCGGCATCAACACGAGGTATCTACTTCGTGCCCCAATTTTCACTAAAATAAGCGCGACAAACGACACTCGTTTTCGCCATACGTTTTCTAAGGCTAAATTATGAATATGATAAATGTAGATGTAGCAGTTATTGGTGGTGGTACAGCTGGACTTGGTGCATATCGCGCAGCAAAAGCACATTCAGAAAGTGTCGTGATCATCGAAGGTGGTCCGTATGGCACTACCTGTGCGCGTGTTGGTTGTATGCCATCGAAACTGCTTATCGCCGCGGCAGAAAGTGTCCATCAAATAAAAAAAGCTCCAGGTTTCGGTATCCACCCACAGGGTGAAACGATCATTAACGGGGTCGAAGTGAT
Source organism: Moritella sp. PE36 (assembly GCF_000170855.1). Taxonomy (GTDB): domain Bacteria; phylum Pseudomonadota; class Gammaproteobacteria; order Enterobacterales; family Moritellaceae; genus Moritella. The sequence goes on from NZ_ABCQ01000061.1 coordinate 22,621, forward strand.
GGCGCGAGTTAAACGAGAACGCGACCGC
>NZ_ABCQ01000060.1 GCF_000170855.1 Moritella sp. PE36
GGGTACAGGCAAGGAGCAAGCAACAAGTTAGAAGTGCTATTTATTTACGCTACCACTGACAAATATGTAAATAAGTTTGTGTGATAAATCACAGTATTCCACATTAATTAACAAGCATAATTTCCCCAGTTTTCTTGCAAGCCATTACTGGATATTGAAACTAGAATTTAGAAAAAAGAGATCAGCCCTCCTCGTAACTACCTCATATGTGGCTGCTTACCGCTCTCACATTTTTCAGTATTCACAAATTTGTTCCAACATAAGAAAACAATCAATGAAATGAATATGACAACCGAAGACAGTACAATATAACCAAAAAAGTACATTGACCATTCTCTCTTAATATCAATCCGCCTAGCCAATCATTAATTAATATTAGAGGTATAGATAATAAGCCAAAAATAATAAAAGCATATTGAAGCATTGATTGTCGACGGTCTTCATGAGAGGTTTCATTTACAATGTCATCATTAGATCCCTCACAAATACTGGTTTTTGTCGATTAACCTTACTGGAATTTATCCTGCAATTTTTTCCTATAATCCACCTCATTTAAACAGCAATATAGCGGCAGCATTTATATTTAAGGATTGTCCAATGAACATCGAACTGCTTTTATCACTCGCTATTATTCACGCTGTTGCCTTAGCTAGCCCAGGTCCAGACTTTGCCTTAGTTGTAAAACTAGCAAGCCAAGAATCAAGAAGTACCGCTATTGCCTCTGCCGTGGGTATCTCAATTGCTATTTTAATTCATACCATCTTAAGTTTAACGGGCGTCAGTCTGATTATTAAAAGCTCACAAACGCTGTATATCATTGTGCAAATGGTTGGCGCAGGTTATTTAGCATGGATGGGATTTGGTGCCGTAAAAGGCGCGCTGCAACATTGGAAAGCAAAAGTATCAGTGGATAATAACCAATTTAAATTAAATCAATTAACGCCAAAACAAGGCTTCATGCAAGGGCTTTGGACTAACTTGTTAAATCCAAAAGCGATGGTGTTTTTCATTATCTTATTCTCAGCCATGATCACGCCTGATGTTAGCCTTCTCACTAAACTATCAGCAACAGTCATCATGTTAGGATTATCCTTGATTTGGTTTGTGTTTATCGCATTGATTCTATCAAAACCGGTGATCCAACAACGCGTACAAAAAGCAGCGCCAGCAATCAACTTGTTTACCGGACTGCTGTTTATGGCGGTATCCAGTGCAATCATGTATAACTTGCTTGCAGGCGCTATGGTGTTTAGTGAAACGACTATTTAGATTGAGATCAAGAGTTTAACTAAGGGTGTAATTAAGAATCGGCTTGTATGGTTAATACCAGCAACTTGGCGCCTTGACCATAACTTGGACATACCGGGATATGCTCAAGGCTGCTAAAGCCATATTGTTGCCAAAATGACGCTGAGTCTTGTACCGCAGTTAATAATAGTCGCTGACAGCCTAAGCCTTGCATTTGGGTTATTAAATGATTAATAAGCTGACTGGCAATACCTAAACCACGAGCATCACCTGAAATAGCCAAATCATGTAAGTACACCTCGTTATAACCTGTATCAATCACAACAATCTCACCTAGCTTTGGCGCTTGGTTTCCCAACCATGGATGCGCCAACAAATACCCGAGTACACTATCATCTGCGTGAATAAACACGAAACAACTCGTGGGTGAGGCAATCAACTTACTTTGTAATACGGTTAAATCTTCATGAAGATGACTTGCGTAGGCATCCGACTGGATCTGCATAATCGCATCCCAATCCGTCTCTTTAATCATTCTAATCGACATTTTTTATTCCTAAACAAGTGTTCCTAAACAAGCATCCAAAATAATCAACCTAATTTTTACCCTGTGATTAAAGTTTTCGTCATATATAAGCTGTACGGGTCTTCGCGATAATCAGCAAAAGGGCCACATTCATTAAAGCCAAAGTCTCGATATAGTTTTTGAGCGGGTATAAACGAATCAGGAGTGCCCGTTTCTAAGCTCATTTTGGTAATACCTTGCTGCTCAGCTACTGTAATAATATGCGTGAGTAATCGCTGAGCAACACCTTGTCGAAGATGGGAGCTCGATGTGCGCATTGATTTTAACTCCGCATGCCCCGCTGAAATTATTTTAATCGCACCACAGCCAGCAAGATCACCGTCTATCCACGCTGTCCAAAAGGTCACTTCAGGCGCTTTTAATCCGGTTAAATCTAACGCATGGACACTTTCAGCTGGGGTATGCTCTAGCATGTCTTGATGATGCTCTTGTAATAACAGCGCGACTTCTTTACCTTTTAAATCGTCTATACGAATTTCCATTTCTAACATCCTTTATTATTAACTAACAACAACGTAATAAATAATTTAACATCAATAATTTACTTACAGTACATCTATATTATCCAATTTTTTATTACGTGTGTCCTCATTAAAAAATATTACATCCCAGTATATAACCTATGATGCAAGTATGAACTTACTACTAAAATCAGCCTAAGACATTGAGATATATAAGACACACTGTTATACATTGGTTTAGTTACCAATAAATAAGGAATTTAAGTTGCTAAATAAATATAGGGAATCAATTTACATCCGTGTAAAAAAGAATAGTTTTCATGCATTAAACTGTAAAACAAATTGTGAACATGTTGAAATATCAGCGACTCCATTTTCGACTCAGCGTTTAGCCGTTGGTGATTTTTTTGTCGCGATTAAAACATTAAGTATCGCAATATCAAGAGTCATCTCAAAATCAATGTTCAAGCTATCTCCAATTATAATTATGCAGCAACAATACTTATGTGAAGGTGGCTTATCAGGTGTTGAAGAGCGGGTTTTACTTGAGTTGACCCATAATATAAGACCGTATAAAGTTTATGTTTGGCAAGGAGCTGAACTATCAAAGCAAGATGTTTTAGACCAAATATATAAGAAAAAATAGATCAGTGATTAAATATATCCACGTTATCCAAGTTGCTTCCATCACCGATTTTATCATTAAAAATTGTAGCAGCACTTAATGAAAAATTGTCTGATAATGAATTCATAAATCCATGATAAAAGCTGGTTTTAATACAGTTAACCTGTTTTAAAGATGACAGTGCTGCAATAACATCATCAACCTCAAAGTGCCTTTCCTCACAAGGAAAGACTAATGTCACAGGACAACAAGGGATTACATCCAGATGGTTGCGGATCTGACTCGGATAGAAACCAATGTAATGTTTGATTAATGGATTCGAGTGTCGGTCGATGGCTTTCCAAGCAGCAGATGCACCAGCACTAAAACCAAGTAATACTACCTCACCTTCTGATAATTCAATCGCTGATGCCACCGCCGAAATATAGCGTTCATGACCACATCGAGTCATGAACGTATCGTAAGCGGCATGCTCATTAATGAATTTTTGCTTATAACCATCGTAAGGGTCAATTACCGTTACACTATCCTGCTCAGTTAATAATGACGCAGCAAGTAAGTCAGTATCCTTAGTCAGGCCAAAGATATCCGTTATTATAATGATGTGCATATGCTGTCCATTAATTCTGAATCGATCAACTTAGGTAACCATCAATAATGCACTGCTAACCACACGGTTTCAACATCAGGATCAGTCCACGCTACTTTGTGTTTTTGATGCGCGGGGATATTAAGGTAATCACCCGCGTTCAGGGTAACAGAGGGCTTATCATCAAAACCGATAATGGCACTGCCTGCGATAATAATCACCCACTCATTTTGCTCTTGATCATACCAACCAAAATCTGGCGATGTTTGCCCTTTTGAAATAATACGTTCTATTTTGACCGTATCGCTGCTAACTAAATTGTCAAAGATTTCACTGCTGAGATCAGTAGGTATCGAATCAAAGATATTATTCATTGAATAATGTCCTCCACTATCTAATCAAGAAAGACCATTACTATTAACTTTATCTTTTTTTAACCAAAAAGATATGTCACTTTGATAATAACCTCAGTTAAATTAATCACAAATAGCAGCACTCACTACTACACAGCTTTATATCAAAGTCTGGTAAACTCACTTGATAACCATTGCTGATAATTAAAAATAATGTCTTAAAGGACTCGCATTCATGGAAACTATCGTCTTTCTCGACCGCTCTACAATCCCAGAACACATTACTATTCCTCAACCTAATGTTGACTGTCAATGGCAAGAGTATGCAACCACTACACCAGAGCAAGTGATTGAGCGCCTGCAAGGTGCAAGTATTGTTATTACTAATAAAGTTATCTTAGATGCGCAAGTATTGAGTCAGTGCCCACAGTTAAAAATGATTGCTGTGGCTGCAACAGGTACTAACAATATTGATTTGGAGTATTGTCGTCAGCACAAGATCACAGTCAGTAACATTCAAGATTATGCCACTAACTCGGTACCTGAGCATGTAGTCGCAATGATGTTTGCACTAAAGCGAAATCTAGTCGGTTACCATAAAGATATTCAAGCTGGTGTTTGGCAGCAGCAAAAACAGTTCTGTTTCTTTAGCCACCCTATTTCTGATATTGCAGGTTCTACGTTAGGTATTATTGGTAAAGGCAGTCTCGGTAATGCAGTGGCTACATTAGCCAAAGCACTTGGCATGACAGTTATGTTTGCTGAGCGTAAAGGGGCTAATCAATGTCGTGAAGGCTACAGTCCATTTGAATTAGTCTTAAAACAAGCGGATGTGCTTACTTTACATTGCCCACTTGCAGAGCAAACCAATCATCTCATTGGTCGTGAAGAATTTAAGCTAATGAAAAATACCAGCGTGTTAATTAACGCCGGACGTGGTGGTTTGGTTGATGAAGTCGCGTTGATTGATGCATTACATAACCAACAAATTGCTGGCGCAGGTGTTGATGTATTTACCCAAGAACCCGCCGATGACAGCAATCCGTTAATCGCCAATGCACATCTGCCAAACCTGATCTTAACACCACATGTTGCATGGGGCTCAGACTCTGCGATTCAGACTTTGGCCAATCAACTGATTAATAATATTGAGCAATTTATTGCCGGAAAACCACAAAACCAAGTTTAATCATTACAGCCAATAACGGCAATCTTGTGCTTTTAAGAAGTCTTCGGCAGACTCGCCTTGTAATAGTGCAATGGTTGCCAACATGCCGGCTTGCACACAGTTTTGAGCATAGACAGTGACCTGAGCAGGTCCACTAGCAATGGGATAGCCAGTCTTGGGGTTGAGGATATGGCCATAACGTTGACCGTCAACGTCAATAAAACGCTGACTGTTACCACTGCTTGCAAGGCCACCTTGGGCTAAGCTAACCATGAGTTTACTTTTCCCAAGATGCTGCGGGTCTTCTATCGCGACTTGCCAAGCGAGCCCATTACTGCGTAATTTATTGGCGTAAATATCACCACCAAAATTCACTAAAAAGGCACTGTCGGTTTGGTGAAGCTGTATTTGTTGCGCTAATAACTGCGCCACTTTATCAACGGCGTATTCTTTGCCAATACCACCCAAATCGATTTTCATGCCTTTAGGTATACTTAATAACGGCGCATTCCAGTTCGCTTTTTGCCAGCCGATATTGGGTAACAGCGCTTTAATATCAGCATCACTCGGTAGCTGTGTTTGTTGTTTAAAGTGCCAAAGCTTACCCAATACACCAGAGCTGATATCAAATAACCCATCACTGAGTTGGAAACATAAATCAGCTAAATTAATCAACCTTGTCGTTTCTTCATCTACCGTGATGGCTTCATTAGCAGAACGATTAAGACGAGCAACAATATTGTCATCACGAAAACGACTGTATTTTAGTTCAATACGTTTTGCTTCTGCATATGCGAGCGCGGTAAGGCTATCCGCGAGTGCTTCATCAACGTTATCTAATAAGATCTGGCAAGGACTGGCCATGACGGTGAACTCACCAAGCCAATAATCCGCTTGTCGTTTTAAGCTGTAGGCAGTTGTTACAGTACCACCTTGCTGTAAAGTACTGTCTTTATTTAATGAATAAGCTTTTTTCAAACCTGATCCCTGCTTGTATTCACATCGACATTAAAAACGGTATTAGAAACGCGATTAAAAACGATAGAAGCTTTGCAACATAACGGCGCTTTTATCAGGATACAGATCAACCCCCGCCATTCCAGCACCTTTCGCCAACGAATCATCACCCGTCACCTGAGTAAGATAATATTCAAGCCGCACACTGAATTCATTACCCGCAATCGGTAAACCGTATTTCAAGCCAATAGTATAAGTGTGTAATTCACCCAAGCGATAATCGGCGGTCATGTATTCCGGTATTGGCTGGCTTTCATCAAGATAGACCCGATAAAAATCAGCTGCTTGCTGGCTATAATAACGAAGATGCGGTTCAATAAAATGCTGATTTGAAAGTTGTACTCGCCATTTACTATCAATGGTATGTGAAGTTATTCCCCAGTCATCCCAAAAATAACGATAACTAACATCCAGCACTTGACCCGATGGCTGGAGATTATATTTAGTACGCCAAAATAGGCTTTGTTTGGTGCGCTGGTCAGGACGATTTTCATAAACATAATCATTCGCCCACCCATTACTGTCAACCACCGACAAGATTTTAAAGGGGTCTGTTTGATAACCATTCACATCACTAATCGAATAGTTTAATTGCATCAGTGTTTGACGATCAATGACTTGCGTTAAACCAAAGAGTAAATCAAGGGTTTTCTTGGTATCAGAATCCGTTAAACGGTTGTTGGGATCATCAACCGAAGCACCTGGATCTGGGATGCCGCCTTCTGGTTCAATAGTATCGTAGGCATAAGCAAAGCCGAGAGATGCTGTGGTATTACGATTATTAAAATCACGCGCCAGCGCACTGTTGATCGACAAAGAAAGGTAATCATATTCTTTAGACACGTTTACGCCACCAGAATATAACCAAAAACGGCTTAACTGCTGTTGGTATTGAGTGCTGAGTGCAACGCGGGTATCATGAAAAGTATCATCAAGCGGAGTATCACCTGCAGCCGTAGTGTAACTGCCATTACCTGACGGGCGGGTAAATGTTTGCGCTTTATTTTGTGCAACCGCGCCATTAGGTGAAGCGCCGGTCAGTACATCGATAACACCTTTAACATTGATACTACGCTCGTCATCGATTTGCTTAGTGAGAGAAAGTGCCCCCTCATAGGCTTGCACTTGATGATCACTTTCTGCATAAATCAACAGACCAACATCAACATCCCAGCTATCGAGTTCTGGCGGCTGAGCTGTCGCAGGTGCGGCAAGTGCACAGGTCGCTACCGCAAGTGTCATCGAAATGTTAGTAAAGGTCTTACTTTTTCTTTTTAGTTGCATCCGCAACCTCCCCCAGCAAAACTACCGCCGCCGCTAGAGCCTTCTTTACTGAAATAAGTGTGGTCCTCAAAACCCATTTCCATCGGGTTTTCCACAAGCTGCATTTCAGGTTTCGCGAGCAAGTCACGTTCCCAAGGCTTTACCCCTAATGACGAACACGCTGTCAGGCTTAGGATGCTGACTAATAATAAAACCCGTCTCATAAAGCTCCTCCACCACTAATGAACTCCATCAAAAATTAACTCCATCAGGTATAGTTAACTCTCAAGTAACAGCTAGTCCTGAGGTAATAGCGACAAGATCTCAGCTTCGTATTTATCTAGCTCTGCTAATCTAAAGCCGACATGCTTATAAACAATCTCGCCCTTCCTATTAAGTATAAATGAATTCGGCAATCCCATGATTTCATATTGCTCTGCGACAATACCTTGTGGATCAAACGCAATGGTCAATTTGTTTGGATAACGTTGTAAGAATTTTGTCGCTAAAACAGACTCTTGATCCATATTAATGGCAATAATTTCAAAACCTTGTTCGCCATATTTCGCTACCATCTTATCCATCCACGGAAATGAACGAATACAGGGCGTACACCAAGATGCCCAAAAATCCACTAACACCACCTTGCCACGATAGTCAGCAAGATTCACTCGCGTGTTATCAACACCTGGTAAGTTAAACGTTGGCGCTTGGCTCACTTTATTTTCGGTAACACTAGCAGTGCTTTCGGCAAACGTGAGGGTGGATAAAAGCAAACTGATAATCACAGAGAGAGTGATCAGGAAAGGACGAATACGATTAAGAATAAATGAGTTCATAAGCTAATGTCTCAACAAAAATGAATAATACCGATCATATATACCCAAGCTATTTCAAGATGCACAATCAGTGCTAACACTATGAGTATAAACGTGCAGGTATAATAATAAAGTTAACAGAGGATTAGTGAAAAAAATATAGAATATGTGAAAAGTAGACATAAAAAAACGCTAAGCGACGACTATTATCTAGTCATCAATTAGCGTTCTCTTGAATGGATGGCGGAGGAGGAGAGATTTGAACTCTCGAGGAGCTATTAACCCCTGCTGGTTTTCAAGACCAGTGCATTCGGCCACTCTGCCACCCCTCCGCAGCAATGGAGCGAATATTAGAGCAAGCACTTAACGTTGTAAAGCTTTATTCATCACAATAACTTAGCTGTTCATTTTGCGTTTAAATATCGTTCAAAAATAAACTTACAAGCACAATAGCGCCATTTATTGATCAAGAATAGTTATGTTTATTGATCAAGAGTAAGCCCTCATCAATCCGCGATTTTGGCGTGATAATTATTGATCAAAATCAATACACCAAAAACAAATTTAACGCCTAATACACTACATATTGTGTCACGGGTTAAATTTACACCTATATATAGTGTCTCTTTATAATATCAATTTTAAACGGAAGGAGTATTTTGTGGATTTATTTGTCATTAAACGAGATGGTTGTCGTGTGCGGTTTAACATTCAGCGTATACAAGACGCCATATTTGCCGCGGCTAAATCAGTGCAACAACAGAGCCGTGATCATGCGGTAGAAATGGCGAACAAGGTTCAGAAAATACTCATTACACAAGATGTATCCAGCGAACATGCGATTGAGATCCATACCATCCAAAACACGGTTGAAGATGTATTGATGCAAGAAAGCAACAAACTCATCGCCCGTGCTTATATCGAGTATCGCCATCAACGTGATATAGCCCGTGAAACGCAAAGTATTCTCACCAATGAGATCAAAGGACTGATTGAGCAAAGCAACGAATCATTACTTAACGAAAATGCCAATAAAGACAGTAAAGTGATCCCTACCCAACGCGACTTGCTGGCTGGTATTGTAGCGAAGCATTATGCCAAGCAGCACATCTTGCCACGCGATATTGTCCATGCGCATGAAGCGGGTGACATTCATTATCATGATCTTGATTATGCGCCCTTCTTCCCGATGTTTAACTGTATGCTGATCGATCTTGATGGCATGTTAACCCTTGGCTTTAAAATGGGTAACGCTGAAATTGAAACACCAAAATCCATCACAACAGCAACGGCGGTGACCGCACAGATCATTGCCCAAGTAGCCAGCCATATTTATGGTGGCACGACAATCAACCGTATTGATGAAATTTTAGCGCCATATGTCACTGCTAGCTTTAATAAAAACACCTTATTAGCACAAGAATGGTCAATCCCAAATAAAGCAGAATTTGCTCGTTCACGTACCGAAAAAGAATGTTTCGATGCATTCCAATCATTAGAATATGAAGTAAATACCTTACACACAGCGAATGGGCAAACGCCTTTTGTTACCTTTGGTTTTGGCCTAGGAACAAGTTGGGAAGCACGTTTAATTCAGCAGGCTATTCTCAAAAACCGTATTGCCGGCTTAGGGAAAAATCATAAAACTGCTGTGTTCCCAAAACTGGTGTTTGCAATCAAAGATGGCTTAAACCATAAATCAGCCGATGCAAATTACGATATCAAACAGCTGGCTCTTGAGTGCGCAAGCAAACGCATGTATCCGGACATCTTAAATTATGACCAAGTGGTTAAAATCACCGGCTCATTTAAAACACCTATGGGTTGCCGCAGTTTCTTAGGCACCTACGAAGAACAAGGTGAATTAGTGCATGAAGGCCGCAATAACCTAGGTGTCGTTAGTTTAAATTTACCGCGTATCGCGATTCAAGCAAAAGGCGATGAATCACGCTTCTATCAATTGCTCGATGAACGTTTAATATTGTGTAAACGCGCACTCGAAACACGTATCTCACGCCTAAAAGGAGTCAAAGCACGCGTTGCGCCAATCCTTTATATGGAGGGTGCCTGTGGTGTACGTTTACAAGCAGATGATGAAATACTCGATATTTTCAAGCATGGCCGCGCCTCTATTTCATTAGGTTATATAGGTTTACACGAAGCAATCAATGCGCTATTTGGCAATAATACCCATCCTTATGATAGTGCGGCATTACAGAAAAAAGCGATTGCGATGCTTAAGCATATGAAAGCTAGTACAGAAAAATGGAGCATAGAAACTGGTTACGCATACAGCTTATATGCAACACCAAGTGAAAACCTATGCAGCCGTTTTGCTAAATTAGACAAAACCACCTTTGGTGATATCAAAGACGTAACAGATAAAGGTTATTACACTAACAGTTTCCATCTCGATGTCGAAAAACAAGTAAATCCATTCGATAAAATTGACTTTGAAATGCCCTATCCTGCCATTAGTAACGGTGGCTTTATCTGTTACGGCGAATACCCCAATATGCAGCATAATATTGAGGCATTAGAAGACGTTTGGGATTACAGTTATTCACGAGTTCCTTATTACGGCACCAATACCCCGATTGATGAATGTTATGAGTGTGGTTACACAGGCGAGTTTGAGTGTACGAGTAAAGGTTTTACTTGTCCTAAGTGCGGTAATCACGATGCCGCGAAAGTCTCAGTCACCCGTCGAGTCTGTGGTTATTTAGGCAGCCCAGATGCGCGCCCTTTCAATGAAGGCAAGCAAGAAGAAGTAAAACGCCGCGTTAAACACTTATAAACGTTTATACTATTTATAAATAATCACAACTGATCCGACCTCAGTTCAATTAACTAGCTAGCCAATATTTTATTGGTTAGCATTTAAGAAGTAAAAATGCACTATTCTCAATATTTCGATCTTGATGTGATCAATGGCCCGGGTACTCGTGTAACCCTGTTTGTCAGTGGCTGCGAGCATCAATGCAAGGGCTGTTATAACCAATCTACCTGGTCTCCACGCAATGGTTCATACTTTAATCAAGCGATAGAAGACCAGATAATAAATGATTTAAATGATCCCCGAATACGTCGTCGCGGGTTAAGTTTAAGCGGCGGCGACCCTCTCTATCCAGCGAATTTAGATTGCATCTTAAAACTAGTGAAAAGAGTTAAAAAAGAGTGTATTGGAAAGAATATTTGGTTATGGACAGGCTACACAATAGAGCAATTAACCCCACAACAAAAAGCCGTCGTTCAATACATAGATTATTTGGTTGATGGCAAGTTTGAACAACAGCGGGTTGATCCAGCATTAAAATTTCGAGGCAGTAGCAATCAACGTATTATTGCCATTACAAAAAATGATGAGTTTGCTGGGTTTGAATATACCATATCAAAAATCAACGCTGATTAAACATAATTTGATGAATGCGATCACCCGATGATACCGCTATCACGGACATAATCAGAATTAAAAAATTATAAATTGTAAAAAGTCCAAATTCAGCATTTAATACTTTAGGGATAGTAATTGATTATGGAATAAATAGCCTAATCTTAAAGTCCTACTCGCACTATTACTTCATTAAGTATATATGTTTAAGGACTAAAATACCGTCCGTATTCAGGTCATTAAAAAATAAAGTTATTTGACTTAAATCACATAAAATTCATCATTTATACCGTACATAAACAGTTGCGTTTTATAATATTTAGCACAAAAGTATGAGACTTTATTATAAACATCCGTCTGCCAAATTAATACGATAAAACACATCAACTTAAGCCGCTGATAATTATGAGTTTTAATTTAATTAATTTGAGTGAAACTTAATACCTACCCCACCAAAATCCGCTATCCGTATTATTTAGAATTAACTACCAAAATTAAGCATTACTTTGGACTGCACGCTTCAATACTTGTTAATGGAATGTAAATAAGTAAACTCTGTCCGTGTAAACACTCAACGTAATTATGATTTATAAAAATGAAGTATTTACACTAAACGTTAATTACTTGTTAACAGGATTAACCCGCAAATAAAACCAACAACACGTCACATAAGTCTGACAAGTTGTTGTAAAACTTGCCCGTTTACCTGTTACGTTAACGGCACATCATTGACATTTATTTTGATATCAATGATATTACTACTACATAAGTGATACACAGACACTTTGATTTAACAAATAATAACCATACATAGTTTAGTTGAGGATAATGGAATGAAATACTTAGTTACCGGTGGTACAGGGTTTATTGGTCGATTCTTAATTGAACGTCTAGTAGAGAGAGAAGATGCGCAAGTTTATGTATTAACTCGCCAAGGCTCAGAACACAAATTCAATGCATTAAAGGATCGTGTGCATAAAAGTGTTAAAAGTCGTATCAAAATGGTTACTGGTGATATCACTAAAGTTAATTTAGGGATTGATGAGCTATGGTTAGCAGAACATACAGACCAAATTGATAATGTTTACCACCTTGCAGCAATCTACGACATGAAAGCCGATGCTGAATCACAAGAAACAGCGAATATTGTTGGTACACGTAATGCTGTTGAAGCGTCTGTGAAAATTAAAGCAAAAAGCTTCCATCATGTTAGTTCTATTGCTGCTGCTGGTTTGTTCAATGGTACTTTCTACGAAGATATGTTCGAAGAAGCTGAAAATATGGATAACGCATATCTTCGTACTAAACATATTTCTGAAAAAGTAGTCCGTGATGAATGTTCAATTCCTTTCCGTATTTATCGCCCTGGTATGGTTGTTGGTCACTCTAAAACAGGTGAAATCGATAAAGTAGATGGTCCATACTATTTCTTCAAACTATTGAAAAAGATCCGTGAGACAATTCCAACATGGATGCCAATGATTGGTGTTGAAGGCCGTCGTCTGAATATTGTTCCTGTTGACTATGTTGCAGATGCAATTGACTACATTAGTCACAAAGAAGACGTGCACAGTAACTGCTTCCACCTTGTTGATCCAAAACCATTCAAAGTGGGTGAAGTACTTAATATCTTCGCTACAGCGGGGAACGCACCAAGAACAGCATTCCGAATTGATTCTCGCATTGCTAATTTCTTACCGGCTTCAGTTCGTCAAGCAATTACCCATTTACCCGCAGTAAAACAGCTTACTGAAGGGGTATTAAATGACCTTGGCATTCCAAAAGACGTATTGAATTTCCTTAACTACCCAACTACCTTCGATGACCGTGAAACAGCACGCGCGCTAGAAGGTTCTAATATCAAAGTGCCTCGCTTAGATGAGTATGCACCTGCAGTATGGGATTATTGGGAGCGTAACCTAAATGATGACCTAATCAATGACATGACCCTAAAAGGTAATGTCAGTGGTAAAACGATTGTCATCACAGGTGCAAGTTCTGGTATTGGTGAAGCAACGGCATTAAAACTCGCACCAACAGGCGCTAAATTAATCCTTGTAGCACGTGATGTCACAAAACTAGAAGCAACACAGGCACAAATCCAAGAACTTGGTGGCGATGCACATATCTATTCATGTGATATTTCAAACATGGAATCGTGTGATGAATTAGTTAAGTCAGTACTTGCAGAACATGGATTTGTAGATATCTTAATCAATAACGCAGGTCGTTCAATCCGTCGTTCAATTGATTTATCGTTTGACCGTTTCCACGATTACGAAAGAACAATGCAGTTAAACTACTTTGGTTCAATTCGTTTAATCATGGGCTTCACACCAAGTATGTTAGAACATAAAAAAGGTCATGTTATTAACATTTCATCAATTGGTGTACTAACAAACTCACCGCGTTTCTCTGCATACGTTGCGTCTAAAGCAGCACTAGATGCGTTTACGCGTTGTGCCGCATCCGAGTTTTCTGACCGCAACGTAAACATGACGACGATTAACATGCCGTTAGTACGTACACCAATGATTGGTCCGACAAAAGTATATGACAATGTACCCACTCTAGCGCCATCAGAAGCAGCGGACTTAATTGTACAAGCGATTATCCGTAAGCCTAAGCGTATCGCAACGAAAATTGGTATCATGTCTGAAGTACTTTACTCTCTATTCCCTAAAGTAAGTGAAATAATCATGAACACCGGCTACCGTATGTTTAATGATTCTGCCGCGGCTAAAGGTAAAGAAGAAGATAAAGATGCGCCAACACAAGCGAGTACCGAGCAAGTTGCATTTGCAGCTATCATGCGCGGTGTGCATTGGTAATCTAACCTGTCTAAACAGACTCTAATAAGATAATGTGAAGGGACCACTCTATATACTAAAAAGTGGTCCCTTTTTTGATCGTTCTTATCATGTTAATCTATTGTTTTCTTTAACAAGGATGTATAAGAATGAAAAAATCATTGGGGTTCACACTCATCGAATTAATGATCACCATCGCGATCGTCGCCATACTCATTGGCATTGGCGTACCCAGCTACCAAAACACCGTACAACAAAGCCGCATAGACGATGCGACAACATTAATTAATAGTGCGCTTAGCTATGCCAAAAATACTGCTATTGCGCATAATCGTTTTTTGTATATGACGGTATCGGCTAATACGTTAACTCTAGCCACAAGCACTGCTGTTCCGCTTAATCAGGCAACTGTTGTGAACAAAGTAACGGTCACAACAGATAGTACTTCAACCCTCTCTTTTACAGCACCTGGCACACCTACAATAATTTTTCGAGCGAATGGTACTATCGCTAGAGGTAATATCATTCGTTATTGTACAGGTGATTCTGGCATTGACATTGCGGTTGGTATCAATGGAGAACCAGTTTCTACAGCTGTCAGCTGTTAGTTACTTCTATTGTTGAATAGCCCGTTTGATTTGGTGTTCACATTGCTTAGCGTTATTGCTCTAACATAAACGGCTTAGAGCTTATGCTTTAAAGGGTATGGTTCGCATTACAGAAAGTACGGGTAATTAAGATTAACGCCACTATCATACGTTTTTTATAACACAGTTCTCAAATTAGGCCATTGGATCAACCAATCTTTTGAACTTACACGATCACTGAATATTCCCAAATAACGTTTAGGATTATGTGTAACCTGTAGATTAAACAGCGATTCAAAACCAAATGCGGCAATACAATCATAACTACCATCATCTAATTTTCGAATAGCTACCGCCGTTTCCTTTTCTGGCCAGTAACTCATGGCATGAATGATATTTAAATATGGCTTATCACCATTTCTTTTATGCATAATCGCTTGGTTACGCACTTCCCAATTTAACTCTGGCATTAGCAGGGAAAGCTCAGACTCAATTAGTCTATAATTATCAGAATTGAATTCAGTTTCATCAAAGTAGATTACATCGACGTCATTCAATGGCGTTGATACTGATTTTTGATGCAAATGATCCCAAACCAAATTTCGAACAAAACCAGCAGCCAAATAACAATGAGGTAAATCGAGTTGTTGAACACAATCAAGAGCCTTAACCCGTAATTCGTCCTTCTCAATTAATGTGATTATTCTATCCATATCTACCCTGCGTTATACAGCCTGAAACAGAGAAAAACAAAACTGGTGCTTTTCTTGGATCTTGACGCCATCAACTTCCTTAATATTTATTCCCATATTTCGATCCTTGAATGCACATAATTTGTATAGCAGGACGTCTCGATTCGACAAATTAATTCACTGCTAGAGAGCGATACGAATTATATAACGAATTGAGTGGTTACTCATTTAGTCTTGTAAGCCATTGATAATAGATTGAGACTAACGCTGGCATCATTTGTTATTCGAACCTTCAATTAGGTGACCGCATTCACTACCACTACAAAAAGATAGAGAAATAAGTATTACGATAATACATATCATAACCTTTACTTATCCCAATAACCTGCACCGTCACCTAATTTATGGCTAATGAACTCTATGAATACTCTTACTTTTTCAGGAAGGTGCTTTCTCTCTGGATACACGGCATATATAGCATGTTTTGGCAGAGCATATTCATCCATAAATGTCATTAATCTTTGAGATTTCAAGTGCTCTGCAACGATAAAGGTTGGCATTTGGCAAATACCTAATCCATTCAGTAATACTTCTAAAATAGCATCACTATTATTCACGATGAAATTACCTTTAGGCTCTAGCTTTATCTTTTTACTATCTTTGTAAAAAGTCCATTCTGCTCCGCCCTGAAATAGGCTGTAATTTATGCAATTGTGATGAGATAAATCTTCTGGTTTTGATGGTGTACCGTGTTTTTCAAGATATTCTGGCGATGCACAGAGTACACTTTTACAATCAGCAAGTTTTTTGGCAATCAACGAGGAATTTTCGAGTTCACCAATTCGGATCCCGACATCATAACCGCCCTCAACTAAACTTACGATTCGATCATCCATACTCAAGATAACCCTCACATCAGGGTACGAATCTAAGAACTCCTTTATGTAAGGCACAATATGTAAGCGTGTAAACGTCATCGGAGCGTTTATTTTTAAGGTGCCTTTAGGTATGCCTTGCAGATTATGCAACGCAGCAAAACCTTCGTTTGCAATAACGAAAGCATTCCTAGCATAATCCGAAAATCGTTCGCCAGCTTCAGTTAGCGCGATGCTTCTGGTCGTGCGATTAAATAATCGCACGCCTAGATTGTCTTCTAAAACCGATATCCTTTTACTTACCGCTGATTTTGTCATACCCAGCTTTTCCGCCGCGGACGAGAAGCTACCCCTTTCGACTACAGCAACAAACACAGGTATTGCCGAAAAATCATCTTTCATATTGTCAACTTTTGCTCACCAATGAATATCTAAACTAGATATTATCATTTCTTTGGCAACCAATTAAAGTACTCTCAAACAATAGAGAGGAAAAAATGAAAAATATAAACAGATATTCAATATTGGCTATTGTCGGTGGGGGCTTATTAGCTCTAATGATTAATATCAATAGCCAACTCGCGCTAGAAACATCCGCAATCAACGCGTCATGGATTGCACATAGCTTAGGGAGTCTACTGGCATTCGTACTTTATCATGTGGTTAAGAAAGCTGTCGGGTCACCACTTTCAGCAATGAAAGGTAATATACCTAAATTATACTACTTAGGTGGAGTACCTGGCGCATTTACGGTCATTCTCGCTTCCGTAACCGTTAATAGCGTTATCGGCTTATCAGGAACACTAGCATTGGGATTAATTGGACAATTAGTTTGCTCTATTTTTTGTGAGACATTAGGAATATTTGGACTAGAAAAAAGGACATTCACTCTTATTGAACTACTTCCTATCTCCTTGGTTGTTTTCGGTTCAATACTCATCATTTCGCTGAGGTATTAAAAATGACAATCTATATTCTACTGGCATTATTAAACGGATTTTGTATCGCGATAAGTCGCATATGGAACGGACAACTAGCCAGCTATTGCGGTGCATTTAAGGCTTCATATGTAAATCATATAATAGGTTTTGTGTTCCTTTCAATTGTCATGATTTTATTACTTGAACCTCCACAATTTTCAAATGGTTCAAACATGTTGGTTTATCTCGGCGGCTTTATAGGCGCGTTTTATGTGGCCATTAATAGTCTTGTCATGAGTCATCTGGGCTCGACGAATACAATGATTTTGGTTATTGGGGGACAAATGTGCTTCGGATTATTTTTGGATTCATCGACAAATTCACCCAGCGAATTTGTCATCAAAGTACTGGGTGTTATGTCTATTGTCATCGGGGTATATTTAAAACAAACCATACAGCACAAGCGCACAAGTCTTTCGTCTTAATTTTGGTGTGGTATTTTCCATAACAAATATATGGCAAACCAATATGAACATAACGTGAGTGAGTCGGAACAGTGAGAGAGTAAAAATTCTAACTTGGTCCGGGGCAAAAGTAAGTTACAAAAAAAGCGACGTTAGATTTGCATCTAACGCCGCTTTTAAATTGTATAAGCTAAAGCATCACGCGATTAGTTATAGAATTTTTTACCTTCTTTCGCCATTGCTTTAAGCGATTCACACGGCGCAAAACGCTCACCGTATTTATCTTGATGACGTTCTAGCTTGTCAACAAGTTCAGCAATACCGATTGAATCCATGTAATGGAATGGACCACCTAAGAACGGTGGGAAACCAATACCGAAGATTGCACCGATGTCACCATCACGCGCACTACGTAGAATACCTTCATCAAGACAACGTGCCGCTTCGTTCAGCATTAATAATACTGCACGTTCAGCAAGTGCTTTAGGCGCCATTGAAGCTTCAGGTTTTAAGTTAAGTAGCTTGTAGATTGATTCATCAACTTGCTTCTTACCTTTTTTGGCTTTCTTACCGTATAGATAGAAACCTTTCTCGTTCTTACGACCTTTACGATCATCAGCCAATAACTTATCGAACGCTGCAGGTGCTTCAAAACGGCTACCTAGCTCTTTCGTTAAGATTGGACCGATCTTAGCACCAACATCGATACCAACTTCATCAAGAAGCGTTACAGGACCAACAGGGAAACCAAAATCAACAAGGGCTTTATCAACCGCTTCGATTGGCTCTTGTTCTAGTACCAAACGTGCAGCTTCATTCATGTAAGGCGCAAGAATACGGTTTACATAGAAACCAGCACCATCTTTAACAACGATTGGCGTTTTGCCTTGCTTACGGGCAAATTCAACTGTTGTAGAAATAGTTTGGTCCGACGTGCCTTCATGCGTAATAATTTCAGCAAGTGGCATCTTGTCCACAGGGCTGAAGTAATGCAGACCAATTACATTTTCAGGACGCTTCGCTTCAGACGCAATCTGAGTAATAGGTAAAGAAGACGTGTTTGATGCGAAAATAGTATTTTCGTTACAGTTAGCTTCAATATCAGCCACCATTTGGTGCTTCAATTTAAGGTCTTCAAATACCGCTTCAATAACAATGTCAGCATTTTTCACACCTGTGTACTCAGTCGTACCAGTGATCATAGCAAGTTGACTTTGCATTTCAGCTTTAGACATAAAGCGACGTTTAACTTTCTTGTTTAGAATGTCATACGTGTATTTTTGTGCGTTAAGCAGACCTTGAGGTGCAATATCTTTAATACGCACAGGTACTTTGGCTTTCGTTGCAGTAACGTTAGCGATACCGCCACCCATTAAACCACCACCAAGCACAACCGCTTTTTTCACTTTCTTCGGTGCCACGCCTTCAACGCCATCTTCTTTCTTCATCGCTGTTGTAGCAAAGAAAATGCCACGCAGTGCAGCTGATTCAGATGTCATTGCAAGTTCTGAAAAACGTTTTGCTTCCAGTTTTAAACCGGCTTCAAACCCTTTTTCTTGGCCAAGTTTAACCACTTCTAAAATGGCTTCTGGTGCAGGGTAGTTACCGCGAGTTTTAGAAAGCGTTTGCTTTTTAGCTTGGTCAAACATGATGTTACGACCAAATTTATTTGTTTCTAATAGTTTGCTAGTAAGATCACGTTTTAGTTTACGCTGGATCTTACCTTTTTTCGCTAACTTAACAGCCACTTCAAGGAGTACTGTTTCAGGCACAACTTCATCAACAAGGCCCATTTTAAGCGCTTGTTTACCACGTACTTGTTTACCAGTAAGCATCAAATCAAGCGACTTAGCCACACCGATAAGGCGAGGTAAACGTTGTGTGCCACCGCTGCCAGGTAATAGACCTAGCATCACTTCTGGTACACCTAATACTGTTTTAGTGCTTTCTGTACAGACTCGGATATGACAAGCAAGTGCGAGTTCTAAACCACCGCCCAAACAAGGGCCATGAATAGCAGCAACAACAGGGATATTTAATGCTTCCAGTTCACCCATAACACGGTGACCTTCCAGTGATAACTTCTCTGCATCTGCAGCCGTTTCACACGCATCAATCATAGTAACGTCAGCACCAGCAACAAAGCTGTCTTTCTTGCCACTGATCAGTACTAGACCTTGTAGATCTGAATTTGCTGAAATTTCTTTCATCAAATCAGAAATTTCATCAGCGAACTCTGCACGTAAAGTGTTCATCGTTTCGCCGGGTACGTCCATTGTTAGAACGCCAATCTTATCTTCACGGATCTCAAGTGAAAATGTTTTTTCTTGCTGACTCATTACGCGCTCTCCACAATCATTGCTACACCTAGACCACCAGCAGCACATGCAGCCGTTAACCCTAGACCACCACCACGACGTTTCAATTCATGCAATGTTTGCGTGATCATACGTGCGCCAGTCGCTGCAAATGGATGACCATATGCAAGTGAACCACCAAGTACGTTGAACTTACTTTCATCGATATTAGCAACGCGCTCTGGACGACCTAGTTTTTCCTGTGCAAACGTATCTGACTCTAAACATTTTAGGTTTGCTAATGTTTGTGCAGCAAATGCTTCATGCATATCAAATAGCGCTAAGTCATCAAATTTAATACCTGCACGGTCTAACGCTTCAGGTATCGCATATGACGGGCCAATTAGACCATCAACATCAGCAGGAACAGCAGCATAAGCATAACTACGAATATAACCAAGTACTTCGAGGCCAAGTTCTTTCGCGCGGCTTTCACTCATTAATAATACCGCAGCAGCACCATCTGTTAGTGGCGTACTTGTTGCAGCAGTTACAGTACCGTGTTTACGGTCAAATGCAGGACGCAATTTAGCGTAACCTTCAACTGATGAGTTTTTACGGATGTTGTTATCTTCAGAAATAAATGACTTCATTGGCTCTGGATAAGCCGTCATTACTTCGTCTTTTAACTTACCTTCTTCCCATGCTTTAGCAGCAAGAGTATGTGAACGGTGAGCAAGTTCATCCTGCGCTTGACGCGAGATGTTATAAGACTTAGCCATTTGTTCCGCAGTTTGCCCCATCGTTATACCGGTACTGTATTCTGAAACAGCAGGCGCGACAGGCAGTAAATCTTTCAAGCTTAGCTGACGGGCAATCTTTAATTTATCGCTAGTCGTCTTGGCTTTGCTTAAGTTAATTAACTGATGAGCAAGCTTTTTAGATACGCCGATTGGCACAACTGAAGATGAATCAGCACCACCAGCAACACCACAGTCAATCGATCCAGCCATAATAGACTCGGTAACATTTGTAATAGCTTGGAAACTTGTCGCACATGCACGCGATACACTGTATGCATCGGTACCGATGTCCATGCCAGTGCCTAATACGATTTCACGCGCAATGTTTGGCGCTTCAGGCATTTGAACAACTTGTCCAAATACAACTTGCTGAATAATCTTAGGATCAATGTCGTTACGAGTAAGCATCTCATTAACAACCATTTTGCCTAAATCTAATGCTGGAACCCCATGAAACGCTGTTGCTTGTTTAGCAAACGGGGTACGTAATCCAGTGACCACCGCGATACGATCGCCGTTGCGGGTGGTTAGGCTTTGTGGTTTAGCCATCACTTATCCTCATTCCGTTAAGTAAAAGAGGTCAGACCTCATAAAATTAAGTCAATATTAACCTTTTGGTCACAATATTCAAACATTAGTTTGAAAATCGAGTCTTTCATCTTAGAACTGTGATCCAAAAGAAATATTGTGTGAAAAAATAATGTTAAATAGTAGTCATATCTACCTAAACAACTTTTATCGTTAGGATATTACTTACCATTCACACTATTAAGTAGTCATTTCCAGTAAAGTATTGTAAAACGTTTTTTTAAACTCTCTATAAAATAAGTTTGAACTTTTACAGTCGACGCATTGTCGGTAAACTAGTGTTTATATTAACTTTATACGATAGATAATTATGCCAAAATCAAATTTTAATCAATTAAGAGGCTATCTTAACAGCCAAATTCTTGGGCAAGCAAAACTTGTCGACAATTTATTAATCGCGCTACTCGCAGATGGCCATATCTTAGTAGAAGGTCCACCCGGATTGGCCAAAACACGAGCAGTCAAAGCGTTGGCCGATAGTTTAGAAGCCAACTTCCATCGAATTCAGTTCACACCCGATTTACTGCCAGCCGATTTAACTGGTACTGATATCTATCGCGCCGAAACCGGCACCTTTGAATTTCAACCCGGTCCTCTGTTCCACAATATTGTACTTGCAGACGAGATTAATCGTGCACCTGCTAAGGTACAGTCTGCGCTATTAGAAGCTATGGCCGAACAGCAGATAACCGTTGGCAACAAAACCATGTTATTACCAAAGCTGTTTATGGTAATGGCGACGCAGAACCCAATTGAGCAAGAAGGTACCTATCCATTACCGGAAGCGCAGCTAGACCGTTTCATGTTACATCTGGAAATTGATTACCCAGATAAAGACACTGAATTACAAATTTTACGGTTAACAACACAAGAAGCACAACAAAGCGCAAGCGCACCGATTGCTAAAATCAGTCTGCAAGCGATCATGCAAGCGCGAGAGCAAGTACTTAACATCCACTTAGCCCCTGCTCTCGAGCATTATCTTGTCGATTTAATTATGGCAACACGAAACCCTGCAACCTTAGATCCGCAACTCGCCAGTTGGATCACTTTTGGCGCAAGTCCACGTGCGACTATCTCTCTTGCCCGTTGTGTACGCGCTCGCGCTTGGTTACACGGTCGTGATCATGTACTACCCGAAGATATTCAAACCTGCCTTTACCCTATCCTACGTCACCGCTTATTACTGAGCTTTGAGGCAGAAGCTGACGGTATCACCGCAAACCAAATTATTGACCGCATTTTGTCATTAATTGCATTTTAGTAAACTGAGTTAGTCTATGTCAGCAATCGAAGTGTCGATAAAAGAGCTACTGCAATACAGCTACCAAACCAATAGTGTTTTAGCGAGCAAAACGTTAGCAAGAGCACGGCTGGCCGGTGGTCATCTGTCGCCAATCAAAGGCCGAGGGATGGAATTTAGCGAATGCCGTCAATATCAACCCGGTGATGACATCCGCAGTATTGATTGGCGCATTACCGCACGTACAGGTAAAACTTACAGCAAGTTATTTAGTGAAGAAAAAGAACGGCCTGTGTATGTATTACTGGACCTGTCATCAAGTATGTATTTTGGCAGTCAATATCGGCTAAAGTCAGTGCAAGCCTGTCACTTGACGGCCTTACTGGCGTGGGCAACAAAACATAAAAGTGATCGTGTCGGCGGCATTATCATTGGCGCATTCGGGCATAAAGAGTTAAAACCCCAGCGCCAACAACGCGGTATTATGCAATTACTCAGTGAAACCGTCACCTTACATAATGCGCAACTGACAATATCTCAAGCCGAGCGTATTAATGCGGCTGATGTAACCCATGTAAATACAGCAAATACAGTTCCAAAAGAGTCACTTGCCAGCGCCCTTACCCGTTTGCGTATACTGTGTAAAACTGGCAGCCACATTATGATCATCAGTGACTTTCTTAATCTTGATGAGCAAGCGCAAAAGCAACTCGCGTTATTAAAACGCCATAATGAAATTGAAGCTTGGCAAATTTACGATCCTTTAGAACTCTCGCTTCCAAACATATCAGGCAACGTACGCCTCGCGGTATCAAATGGTCAACAACAAGGGTTCATTAGTCCGAGTAACGCTGACAGTCGTCAAAAATATCAACAACATGCCGATGCTAAACAGCAAGCATTAAGACAAATAATGAACCGATACGGTATTCGTCACCACAGGATCAGCAGTGGTGAATCGTTATTGAGTCAGATTAAAGATAAGAGTAAAGGTAAATAAAGCGTATGGATCCGTTAGCACAATTAAAAGATATTCATTTACCCGCACCAGTATCGGCCTGGCCACTATCACTGTATTGGTGGCTGGTTATCATTATAATCGTATTGATCGTCGGATTGGCTATTTATGCTGTGTTGCAATACCTAAAAAAGACCAAATTAACCCGCCTAGCCTTAGCTGAATTAACACAGCTACAGCAACAAGGCTGTGAGGTAAACGATTTACACCACCTGCTTAAACGTATCGTTTTAACCAGTTTCCCACGTCAAACAGCGGCATCCTTACATGGCGAAGCATGGTTAAAATTCCTCGATCAACAAGCCAGTTCTAAAAAACGAGTCTTCAGTGCGTTCTCAAATAATACCGCAGCATGGACATTGGACTTATACAGTGCCAAACCAAACATGCTCGCCGATTCCGTGCACTTTAAGACTTGCCAAGACTGGATCAAGAAAACCCCGCTTATACCTGTAGATTGCAATGTAGATTCCAGAGTGAAATACAGAGTTAAGAACAAAGTGGAACAAAGTGTGGAGAACAGTAATGTTTGAATTTAATTGGCCTTGGCTGTTAGCCTTATTACCTTTACCGCTGCTTATTCGCTTTTTTAGCCGCGCGGGTCAAGCACAAACCCCATTAGTGCTACCTAACTTACCTTATATTGAAACAGCAACTGGCAGCGCAAGTAAAAAATCCCGTGCAATCTGGCCTTTAACACTCATGTGGTTATGCCTAGTTGTGGCGGCTGCACGCCCGATGTGGATCGGTGAACCACAATCCATTCCGCAACAAGGTCGTGAAATGATGCTCGCAGTTGATCTATCACGATCGATGCAAGCTGAAGATATGCAAATTAATAACCGCATGGTAGATAGGTTATCACTGGTGAAAACCGTCGTTGCCGATTTTATTCAGCAGCGTAAAGGCGATCGTGTCGGGCTTATCTTTTTTGCTGATAATGCCTATTTACAAGCACCGCTCACATTCGATTTAAAAACGGTCAGTGGTTATATGCAACAAGCCGTACTCGGTCTCGTAGGTGAACAAACCGCGATTGGTGAAGGCATTGGTTTAGCACTCAAACGTTTTGATGCCGCTGACAACCCACAGAAGGTATTGATATTACTCACCGATGGTCAGAATAGCGCAGGTGAAGTAAAACCACTCGACGCGGCGAAATTTGCCCAAGAACAAGGCGTTAAAATTTATACTATCGGCGTTGGTGCAGATGCTTATTATAAACGCACGTTATTCGGTAATCAGAAAGTGGACCCGTCACGTGATCTGGATGAAGTGACCCTAAAGACAATCGCAGCACAAACCGGTGGCCAATACTTCCGCGCCCGTGACGCAAGTAGCTTGGCGGCTATTTATGCCGAACTCGACAAACTTGAACCCGTAGAGCAAGCACAACAACAATTTAGACCACAAACGGATCTATTCCATTGGCCATTAGCAATCGCATTATTATTGTCTATTTTCGCCTGCTATCTACGTCAAGGTCAATTATTTACGTCAGGGAAACTCCATGACTGATTTTATGTTATTACGGCCATTATGGTTACTGGCGTTATTACCACTCGTCGTCCTTGCTTGGTATTTCCGCAACAATACTCAAACTAGAGGCTGGCATACGGTGCTTTCACCTGAGATCGCACAATTTTTATTAGCCCAGCATCAACCAACCACAAAATCTAAGCATTTCTTTATACCTTTAGCCGGTATTTGGGTGCTCACCACAATGGCATTATCAGGCCCGAGTTTTAGTTATACAGAACGTCCAGTTGCAAGTATTTCGCAAGCAAAAGTCATGGTATTAGATATGTCGCTATCGATGCGGGCAACAGACCTGAAGCCGAATCGCCTAGCGCAACTTCGCTTTAAAAGCACCGATATTCTTAGCGCGATTAAAGAAGGGGAAATAGGCTTGGTCGCTTATGCAGGTGATGCATTTGTTATCTCGCCATTAACCACAGACACCAGCACTTTATTAAACTTGTTACCAAACCTGTCCCCGGAAATCATGCCAGTGAAAGGGTCAAATCCAACGGCAGGTATTCGTCAAGCCATCGCACTATTAACCAACGCAGGTTATCAGCAAGGACAAATACTGCTGGTGACAGATGGCATTAACCCAACCCAAGCAGATAACATCAACACGTTATTAGCTGGCACAGATTACAGCTTATCGATTTTGGGGTTCGGCACAGCGCAAGGGGCACCGATTAAAATGCCTAATGGTCAATTACTTAAAGACAACCAAGGCACAATCGTCGTGCCTCACCTGGATGCCCGTTTATTGAAAGACACGGCACAA
>NZ_ABCQ01000059.1 GCF_000170855.1 Moritella sp. PE36
CTCACCACAATACATAACACAGTAATAATAGCGAGCAGCACAAATATGCTGTGCCAGCTAAACCACACTAATAGCTGCGCACCAATTAACGGAGCAACTAACGGCGCTAATGTCATTGATAATACAACATAAGACATCATTTTAGAAAACAATGAACCAGAGAATAGATCACGTAGCAGTGAGCTAACCACCACTGATGCCGCCCCGCCACCTATCGCTTGCAATAACCGTAACCACTTAAATTGTTCGATTGAATCACCGTAAACAATGCCAATACTGGCAATTAAATAAGTGATTAGTCCACAGATAAGCACAGGTTTACGGCCATAACCGTCCGCCAATGGGCCATAAAAAAGCTGACCAATGGCAAACCCTAATAAATAGGTACTAAGGGTGGTTTGAATGATTTCAATCGAGACATTAAAATCACTCGCAATACTTGGCATCGCTGGCAGGTACATATCAACAGCAAGGGGGGTTAATGCGGATAATAGTGCAAGGAAAGGGATTAAAAAATATATTTTCATCATAAGCCAAACTGTTTGAATGGCTTATGATTATATACCTAAATAATAGTAAGATGCAGTCTTATCCGCGACGTTCACGTTACTTAACGAAATAAAACTAACGTCTGTTATTTCCAAATATCTGAAATATCGGTTTTATCGGCCTCAAACAGCTCTTTGCTATACTTAACTTTGGTCTCTTGAAGGTAGTTAACAAAAATAGCAATGCCTTGCTGATAGTAGGCTAATCCCTGCTCTGCACTAGCTGGTAACAATAACAACTTAATTATTGAGGCATGGCAATGTTGCAAGGTCCCCCGCAACATATCGGCTAAAAAGGCATCTTTCGTTTCATATTTACTGTGCAATAAAATAAATTGTTGTTGTAACTGTTCTAAAGCCGCATATCTATCTGCGACAGACGGCTGTAATAATGCCAGCATCTCGTCGACAAATTCAGAAAATAGATTCTGATGTAATATAAGACTGTATTGCTGCGCCAACACCCGAGTATCAACAGCGTAA
The DNA here is from genome assembly GCF_000170855.1 of Moritella sp. PE36. Classification (GTDB taxonomy): domain Bacteria; phylum Pseudomonadota; class Gammaproteobacteria; order Enterobacterales; family Moritellaceae; genus Moritella. The sequence goes on from NZ_ABCQ01000059.1 coordinate 1,032, forward strand.
TGCGTAAGCATCTGCTCCACAAACAACGCTTTATCTAGCGTACTGTCAGGTAAACATATATCCGCTTGATAAGTTGGAATAGTATTATCAATTCTAATGCCCTGACCAAGATTATAACAATTGACCTCAGGGTATAAACGTAATAACTCCGTCAGGCCGGCTGCCGACATCTGAAAGATCATCGTCGTTTCAACTTGTTCAACATGGTTACCCGGTGCGACCAAGTTTGCCAACGCCTTTTTATTAAACAGTTTCTTATCTTGGCCTGATTTATCGTAATAGATACTTTTTTTACTGTGATGAGCATCGCCGCTAAAACCAAGGTCAACGCCAAATAAATAAATATTTTTAAACCCCATTCGAGTGAAAAAAGACAAGGCTAAATTTGCGACGGTAGGATTACAATACATCAACTGAGTTAAGTTATCATGATCGCAACCCAATGCTGGATTCATAATGATCTCAGTGGATGGCTCCACCATTTTTAACGCCATCAGCTGGCGATCAAATAGGTCCAATACATCCGGGGATATGGTATTTAACGTTAACAACGGGATAGACCTAAGATAAGCCTCATCCCCCACTGACTGCAACACGCTGTGTGTGGTCCGGGTGCGCTCCATCTCTAAATGAAAATCAGGTTTAATTCCATATTGATGCAAAGCGCGTATGGTGGTACCACAGCTGACAAGGAGCACTTTATCACGGTTCGCAATAATGTAATCAATATGCTCATCAAGAGAGGGGCCATTAGCCAAGATAAAGACCGGCAATGTGGCGCATTCAGGTAGTGGTTCGGCCTTGCCTAACAGTGGCACATGTTTATTCAAATTATGATATTGATGCGCCAAAGCCAGTAATGAATCATCAAAAAAACCAAAACCAAAAGCAACCTGAAAAGCTTGGTTATTAAATTTCTCTAAGGCTTTATCCATCTGCTCTGTCGCATAATGCTTATAACAGAAACTGAAGGTCGAATCATAACGCCCTTTGGAAATAAGCTCACTCGATATATCAGCAAAAAAATCATCTTCGTTCGCACCTAAGCATAAATGCAAGCTACTATTATTGGCATCTAATTGCTGTAATATCCCCGCCCAATCCAGTGTAAACAAACTCGCATAGAAAAAATCATGCTCAGGTTCATAAATATATAGACGTTTAACTTGGTGTTTACTTAACATCAGCGGTAAGTAATAACCCAAACCTAACCCAAAGCAAACCATCATATTAACGGCTTCTGGTAATATCAGTTCTTGCTTATGTTGTTGGTTAACCTGATTCACTAAATTAGTTAACTGATTGATATATTTAACATGCACAAAATTAATTGGATTATCAATTTCATCAGAAAAATCGATGCGGGTTAATTGCGGATTAAAACGGTATTTTTCAAAATCAATCAAGCCGTCTCGATAATAATTCTCACCCAATACAATATTGTCCTCAACGTCCACCAGATGTAATTCACCATGGCGTTGAGCCAGTTCAAATTTGACTGGTTGATAATCGATAAATGACGCATGGATATCAGGAATATACTGCTTAAAAGCAGCCATATTTGCAGCATAGAGTGCCGTTGGATCAACTATAGGTAGCTGTGCATCTTGATAGATAGCATCGATTTCCTGAGCAAGGCCTAGGTTCTTCTGATGCTGTTGTTGTAAACCTTCTAAAGCGGCAATCTGAGAATTAATATCGTGACTTAAATTTTCCATAAGAACAACCTAAAATTGTTTAATAGCAAGATAACGATCAATTGATTTGGCATGGCGCTTGGTAGTCATCTGCTGTGATTCAAGTGCCGATTTCGCAGTCGTTAGTTTGTTTATTTCACCCGTATCATCAGTGATAATCTGCGTCAAATACGCGACGGTGTCAGCCGCCAAAGGCGACGTTAAATTAACCAGTTGCTCAATAAATTCCTGACGCTGCTGTAATAAAATATCACAGTTATCAAAATCTTCAGTAAGCAAAGCGACTTGCGCCTGTTCAGATAACGCAGTAATGTCCACCATTAATGCTGCTTTCAAGTCAATCATGATTAAGCACCACGGGTTTGCTCACGCATTGCTTCAACTTTCATTTTTTCCGCTTGTGGAATATTTAACCAAGCATCTTTAATTGGTGTAACCAATGTCGTGATCTCATCCAACGGCTCTACAGAACGTTCTAACGTGGCATCATTCAACCGTAACTGAATATAACGGTACAAGGCATCAAAATTCTCACCAATTTCCGGATATACTTTATGATTAATACCGTCAATCAACCCCGAGGTAATATTAATAGATTTATTAATCGCTTTGGCTTTGCCTTCGATATCATTACGTAGGATACAACCTTTAGCAACAGCAACAGAATCAAGCAGCCCCTGTAACAACATAAAGATCACTTGATGATTATCCGCAGAAGTAATTCCACTTTCACGACTAACTTGCTGATAACGTCTGATATTCGCTCTCATATTTTTACCTAATTATTATTTATATTTATGTTTGATGGTGTACATACCCGAGTCACTGCGTTTTCACCAGTCAGGGATTATTCGTTAAATTATCGGCTATCCCAAGACATTACGAATATAGTCACCGGTGGCATTATAGCGCGACACGGTATTATCCATCGCTGTATATTTTTTCCGTAATGTATCTTCATAAGAGGATATGTGGCGATCTAATTTATCGCGATCGTCCTCGAGACTACGTAAATTAGTATTGAGCAGTGATTGGCGCTGAGTGATCGTGCCTTTATTATTTAAACTGTTATCAAGTACCGCATTAATTTGTGCCGCGACCCCATTATTACCGGAAAACAGTTTGCCAAGATCATCCAGCGCATTATTAACAGCGTGATCTAAACGTTGGGCGCCAGATTGACTACCATGGCTACCAAACGGATTGATCGCCAGGACCCCGCCCTCTTCTAAGGAGATACCAGCCGCATATAATGTATTTAGCTTACTACTCGCCCCATTTACAACACCGCCGGTAATTGACTGCATCTGTTGCTTAACACTACGTGCTGTTGAATCAAATTTGAGGGAGCCCGTTTCTGGATCGGTCAGAGTATTGATAGTACTGATTAAACGGTTATAACCATCGATAAATTCATGCACGAGATCGCTCACCGCTGCATGGTCAGTGGCCGTGGAAAAATTGACCACGTCATTATTTGCAGTCAAACTATTGGCAGTGATCGTAACCCCTGAAACCGCGTGGGTAAAAGTGTTACTCTCTTGGGTAATAATATTGCCGTCGATTGCAATAATGGCATCGCTAGCCGCCTTTCCAACCATCTTCGAGGAGATCATCGCTAAGCTTGAATCAGAGGTAAATACCGTTAAATCATTAGCCACACCGGTTTTATCTGAGGTGTAAACCATTTTCGCGCCAAGATCAGAATTAATAATGTTGGCGCCAATACCGTAGTTATTGGGGGCTTCGTTAATTTTTTTCTGAATATCTTGTAATGTATCAGCCACATTGACATCAACTTCAAAACTGTCCTTACCGGCATCAAAATACATGATCCCCTGTCCCAGTTTCACCGTACGGTCTGGCATGAAATCAGACTCTAAACGAGCACCCTGTGCCAACTTAGTCACCTTAACATCAAACGAGCCTTTCGGTACCACGCCTTTAGTTTCAATGGTGATCGGCAATATTGCGTTACTTTCACCGGCCTGGCGGACGGCACTAGAGTCAACTGAGCGACCCTGATATTGAATATTAGTTTTACTTTGATAAAAGGTATCAGTATTACCTAATTTATTGGTAATATTTTGAAAATCAGCCAATGCCGCACGTAAGGTTCCGACCCCTGATAACTCAGTTGTAATGCTGATTTCTTTATTATTTAAACGCGCTTCTTTCGGCGCTTTTTCAGCTGTTACAAATGTTTTAATGATCGACTCAAGGTCCATTCCAGAACCCATGCCCGCCATAGTCATACCAGCCATATATATCCTTACGTTTTACCAATTATTGATACCAGAGGCAAATGATTACCGCTGGTCCACTATCAAACCATTTCATCCAATAACAGGCCACTGCTACTGAATATATCTGCCTGAAACTGTTTAATGTCATCTGCCATTTTCAGGACTGCTTCAGAAGGTAGCTCTTTCAGTATTTCGCCACTATCGGGATCGATAATTTTCACTATCATCCGGCCAGAGTCACCATGCACACTAAAGTCTAACTTCTTATTATTCACATCAAAATGTGTTTGCAGCATTTCCGTTGCTTCATGCAACTTTTGCTCCAACTCTTCATTGTTACGAAAACTTTCAGGTTTTTTATCTGTTTCAGTCGTTTTAATAGGTGACTTTAACTCGGATTCAGGTTCGATTATAGCAGACAACGAAGGTACATTGGTTGTGTCGACAGGAGCAACATATAAATTCGTGATCTTATTATCTGCCGTATTAATTGTGGACATCATCACCTCCGAAGACAAAAAAGCCCCACTATGAGCGGGGCAATAATTTATTTATTCAATTAAAGTAGAGACAGAGCTACTTGTGAGGTTTGGTTCGCTTGACTCAACATTGAACTTGCCGCCTGCTGCTGTACTTGAACACGCGCTAGATTTGCCGATTCAGCCGCAAAATCAGTATCTACGATACGAGATTTCGATGCCGATACATTTTCTGAAATATTGGTTAAATTACGAATAGTCGATGAAAAGCGATTTTGTTTCGCACCGAGATCCGCACGAGTATTAGTGACTGAAGCAATCGCTGAATCTAAGTTCTTAATTGCGGTCTGAGCGCCAGCAGCAGTAGTGATTGTATCAGCTGTCACACCTAAACCACCGGTACCCATGCTCGAAGTAATGCTTAATTTGATGGTTTGATTGGCATCGGCACCGACTTGAATATCAGCATCGTAAGTACCGTCCAGTAAATTCTCACCACCAAAGGTTGTGTCTTTGGCAATACGGTTGATTTCTTCTTTTAATTCACCAAATTCGAGTTGCAATGCATCACGATCCGCTGCGCTATTAGAACCATTGGCAGATTGAATTGACAGTACTCGCATACGTTGCAGCATGTTAGTTGTTTCGTCTAACGCACCCTCTGCGGTTTGTGCTAAAGAAATACCGTCATTAGCATTTCGTGAAGCCTGGTTTAGACCATTAACCTGAGATTCTAAACGCGCTCCGATCTGCAAACCCGCAGCATCATCTGCCGCACTGTTGATACGCTTGCCCGAAGATAAACGTTCAAACGATTTACCTATCTCATTGGATGCATTACTCAATTGACGCTGTGCATTTAAAGATGAAACATTAGTATTTACATAAACAGCCATATTCGTCTCCTAAAAGAAATCCTGTGAAGGACTGCTGTTGATTGGGAATACAGCCCTTGCTCTTAATTAGTTATTTGTATTGTCATAAAAGTTATCGACACCAAAAACACATTCTTTAGAGTTATTTTGATTTTTCTCTGTTTATTTTCAATAACGACATGAAAACAAATACATAAACCTTAGTTATCAATCAGTTAAAATCCAATAATCACTTTGCATCGAATTGATTATATTATTGATAAGCATAGGAAATACGCCAAAATAGAAAGTATTAAATCTAAAATAGACTGCGTTAATACGAAACAATCAATTAACAAGGTTCAAAAAGATAAGAATAAACAAGAGGTAGCTAAGAAAGACGGGATTCTATTTTGGCCCTTTCGAACCAAAATAAACATTCGATTAACCTTCCGTTATTAACCTTGTAATAGCGACATCGCAACTTGAGATTGCTGATTCGCTTGGCTAAGCATCGTACTTGCAGCTTGTTGCGATACTTGGTTCTGCGCAAGTTTTGCAGATTCAGCGGCAAAATCAGCATCCATAATACGTGATTTAGACGCCGATACGTTTTCAGAAATATTGGTTAAATTTCGGATCGTTGATGAAAAACGGTTTTGTTTGGCACCCAGATCTGCACGGACATTTGTTACTGCCGCGATGGCACTATCGATGTTAACAATCGCAATTTGAGCCTGAGCCATCGTTAACAAATTATTGGTTGCAGAACCAACACCCAGTCCCGTTGCGTCCATATCCAGAGATATTTTGACATTAATGATTTGATTGGCATCGGCACCAATCTGGAAATCTTGATCAAAGCTCGAATCAAGTAAGCTCATGCCACCGAATGTAGTATCATCAGAGATGCGATTAATTTCTATCTGCAATTCTTTAAACTCAGTATCTAAAGCGGTGCGGTCTGCAGCAGAATTCGAACCATTCGCCGACTGAATCGACAGCACTCGCATACGTTGCAGCAAGTTCGTACTTTCATCTAATGCCCCTTCTGCCGTTTGCGCTAGGGAAATACCATCATTAGCATTTCGTGCGGCCTGATTGAGGCCGTTAACCTGTGCTTCTAAGCGCGAACCAATCTGTAACCCGGCAGCATCATCTGCCGCTGAGTTGATTCGTTTACCAGAAGATAAGCGCTCAAATGATGTTTGTAACGCATTAGTAGCCGTCGTCAAATTACGTTGTGAATTTAAAGATGCTATATTGGTATTTACATATATGGCCACGTTATCATTCCTTCTGAAGCTAACTTACATAGAGTTTTAATTTATATACTCAAATATAAAGCAAACTGTGTGCCAAATAATTACAAATTAATAATATATAGTTAAGCGCATGTTTTAAAACAATATTATTATCTATGATATTGTTTTAAATTATAATGTTGTAGCCGTTTTATTTATAAGCCAAATTATTGCCGCATTAAAGCGGCAGCATAATATGGACGTGACACACCATAAGGCAGCGTTAATTATACGATGGAATGAGACTAAGAATAGAAGTCGCTATATAAGAATAGTGTAGGGGGCAGGAAGAATACTTTTACCTATACGCTTACATCAATAAAGATATAGGTAAAAGCAATTAATTAGGCGGCCCAAAAGGGCCCAGAGGGCGAGACCCTCTTAGCCTAATAGCGACATAGCAACTTGAGATTGTTGATTCGCTTGACTTAACATCGTACTTGCGGCTTGTTGAGAAACCTGATTTTGCGCGAGTTTTGCTGATTCAGCAGCAAAGTCGGTATCCAAAATACGTGATTTAGATGCGGATACATTTTCAGAAATATTCGTTAAATTACGAATGGTTGAAGAAAATCGATTTTGTTTGGCACCTAAGTCGGCACGGACATTGGTCACCGAAGCAATCGCACTGTCTAAATTGGCAATCGCAGTTTGAGCACCCGCAGCAGTGGTCAGCGTATCGGTAGCCAAACCTAGACCGGCCGAATCCATATCCATGGTTATCTTCACATTAATCGTTTGATTCGCATCAGCACCGACTTGAAAATCTTGATTAAAACTTGCATCCAACAACTGCATGCCACCAAAAGTAGTATCCGTTGATACACGATCAATTTCATTTTTTAATTCAGTGAATTCTGTATCCAATGCTACTCGATCCGCTGCACTATTTGAACCATTGGCAGATTGAATCGAAAGCACACGCATACGTTGCAACATATTAGTGGTTTCATCCAATGCTCCCTCAGCCGTTTGCGCTAACGATATACCATCATTGGCATTTCGAGATGCCTGGTTTAAACCACTCACCTGAGCTTCTAAACGTGAGCTAATTTGCAGACCCGCGGCATCATCTGCGGCAGAATTGATCCGTTTACCCGATGACAAACGTTCAAAAGAAGTCTGCAGAGCATTGGTTGCATTCGATAAGTTCCGTTGTGAGTTTAACGACGCAACGTTAGTATTTACATATATAGCCATAATTTTTCCCTCTGTATACCAAAATAAATTATGGCAATACACCACAATTCGTTATTATCTATTTTTGCTTAAATCCGCTCTTCTATGAGCAATCACTCATTAATATGAGCAACTTACATGCCAACTTTTACATTGCATTAAAAAGGCTTAGATTGTTGATTTTATTGAAAGTTTTGTAACTCGTTTCGAGAATGTTTTGCTCTTTCGTTAAATCTGTCATTGCCGCGGCAAGATCTGTCTCGGTAAGAATTGCCATTGCCTCTTGGTTAATCAATTTGAATGATTCATTTGATTCCGTGATACGCTCAATGGCATTATTCCGCCCACCAATACTGGAAATAACTGACATTACCGCATGTTTCGCATTACCAATGCCGAGTTGCGCATCCGCAATTCCATCTTGAAACTCAGACTTAGTTATTGAGGTATCAGTCAGTACTTTTTTGAATGCCTCAAGGGTGTTCAAAATATTTTCATTTATCGATGGCGCCAAAATAATGTCGACACTACCCGGGGATGCTCCTGTTGCAGACATAGCCATACCACCGAACCGGATAATATTATCTGACATAAAATTGCCGCTTTGTTGCACATTATTGCCACTGTCTGTAATTGTATAAGTATCGCTATTACCAGGAATAGTTGGCGGACTAACCGTTATCTTGAAAATATTATTTGCCGGCATTGCATAGTCATAATTATCACGATGAAAATTATCATATTCTCCCTGATCAATAATACGAACCTCAGCGGCAGAGACATTACCGACAAGATTATCGGACAGAGCAATCAACCGCGCGGGGGCAGATTCAAATACTTCACGACCGTTATCACCATTGCGAATAAATACATTACTTGCGATCTGGATCTTGTTATCTTGTTCATTACCCTGAAAATTATACTGCGCCTTATTTGCATCCCAGGTATAGGATTGCACTTCAGATGCCGAACCAGAGAAAATATGATCACCGTTCGCATTTTTGGTATTGACCAGGTTGAAAATTTCTTTTTGTACTTCGTTGATCTCAGTCGCAATAGCGTTAAGATCCAACTCACCCACGCTACCATTGAGCGCACGGATAGTCAGGACTCGACCTCGCTCCATCGCTGTATGTATGTTGCTTAATGTGGCTTCTTCCAAACCTAGGGTACTTTTTAACATCAGACTATTTTTTTGATATTGGGTATTTTTATTGATCTCATCATTCAAATAAGTCGACTTAGAAACGTCAGCAGGTGAATCAGCCGATGTTTTATATTTATTCAGGGATGTGATCTGGGTATGCGCAGTATTCAGCCGTTGCTGCGATTTCGACATATCCTGCATAGAACGAGTAAAGATTTGGTTATTGGTTAATCGCATTGCTGTTACCTCGCCGCATTCAGGATAGTATCGAATATTTCTTTGGAAATACTCACCACCCGAGCTGAAGCGTTATACGCTTGTTCATAACGCACCATATTGGCAGCCTCTTCATCCAGATTTACCCCAGAGACACTCTCAACCCAGTTTTGACTCTGGGTTAATTTAGATTCACTTGCCGACTGATCAACACGAGCTGCCCGAGTTTTATTACCAATACCAGAAATAAGGGTAGAAATGCCTTCCGAAATGGTCATTTGATTACCGCCACTGGTCACCTTATTTTGTCTTAAGGTATTTTCACTTTCCAGGCCCGCGAGCTTTAAGCCATTGGTGTTATCCCCCGCCGAGTTACTGTTGTAGTGTAAGCTGAAGCTTTCCCCGGGATTGGGGTTGCCGCTGATTTTAATCTCATAACCAGTTTGAGGATTTAACGGCGGGACTGAATTAGCCAATAAATCGGAGCCCAATAGCGTGCTAGAAGTTGTCGCTAACAATGTGCCATTGGCATCGAAAATATCAAAGTCACCGCTGTTATTAACCGTCACACGTTGTGGTGCAGCCATGTTTAAAGCATTATTTGAAAACGATAAACTAGAATCAAATATGTTACTGACAACCAGCTGGCTATCTGTAATATTATTGGCATTACGGCTCGAACGCAGCGCCGAAGACAGGGCTATGTCTTCAGGCCGAGAGGCTGTAACTTGGTAGTCGTCAAAATTAAATAAAGTTGGCGACAAAATGAATTTATCACCACTTTTGAACCCGCCAACAGCTGCAGAAAAATCAATATCAAAACCATGTTCATCGACAGTAACAGGACCAGGATAAGCACCGGAGATAGGCAAAGGATTCGTGCTTTTTTGGCCATCTTTAATCTCATAAACGTCAAAAGTAAGTGGACTTGTCATCGTGACTTGATACTGACTCACCGTCAACGAACCGCCCTCAGTAGGTCTTATGCTCGAGGTTACCATATGCTCCGAATTAGAGTTGTCATGATAACCCTGGGCCATAGTTTCTGGCATTCCGTAGATGTCTTTACCTAACTGACCATTTAAATCCAGTCCCATTCGATTTTGACTGTTGATCGCAGAGCCAATACCTAAAGCTAATTGACCTATTTCTCGTAACGCCGGATATACCACATCATCACGGAAGGTAAATAACGCCCCAACGGTACCACCCAGCTCAGTTTCTTGTAGTGAGATTTGATTATTGTCAATGTTCAAGACTAATTCATTAATTGAGGTCTGTGGATTATTGGTTACCGCAGTAAATTGACTCACGCTACTTTGCATGACGAGGGGTTGCCCGCTGATCAAATTTATCGAAATACTTTTGTTGTCATTCACAATCGTAGATATGTCGACCTCACTTGCAAGGGCTTTAATCGACTCATCACGCTTGTCCAGTAACGTACCCGATACACCTTGCGAAGTATTATTGGCAATCATCACCTGCTGATTTAATCCATGTATCTCTTTAATCAAGGCGTTGAGTAAATCCGGTTTTGCCGTGATCTCATCATTCGCTGTTTTCATTTGCGACTGAAGCTGTTTACCAACACTGCGGAAACTGGATACGAGAGATTTGGCATCGGAGAGCGCCAACTCTCTCGTCGATAATGATGTCGGATCGTCATTGAGCGTATGAAAAGATTCAAACAATGTTGAAACTCCGCTACCAAGATTATTCGAGCTATCAGACAATACCTGATCGGTTCGGGTGATTTCTGTTAAAAATTTGTCACGATTATTAAATTTACTGGTATCAAGCAAGACTTCAGCCTGTGCAAACCGATTAATTTCTCGACCAGTAACAGAGCGAGCAAGGCCCATGTTGTCAGTTTGCGAGTTATGCTGGGTGCGCTGACGGCTATACCCCTCGGTATTAACATTCGAGATGTTATTACCTGTGGTATTAAGCATTTTCTGGTGACCTAAAACACCAGACGTGCCTATTTGTAATAAATTAGCCATCAGATTACGACTCCAACCATCAGAACATCACTCCGAAATAAGATTATTTATTCATTTATTGTTTGCGACTGATCTACTACTAACGTTATTTAAATGCATCATGCTTCATGACGTTTTGTATTTTCGCTGCATAGTTAGGATCCGTTGCATAACCCGCTTGCTGTAAACCATTCAAGAACTGTGCCGAGTCTGCAGAATTACGTAATGCATCACGATAACGATCGCCTGATTGCAAGAAATCAGCAAAATCATTAAAGCTAGATTGGAAGTTTTCATAGCTTCTAAATTGATGTTTTTCACGTTTGGCAACACCGTCGGTAAACTCTAAGGTATCGACACTGGTCGTCGCACCTTCCCAGCGTTTATCCGCTTTAATGTTGAATAAATTATGCGAGCTACCACCGTTGTTATCCGTTGATACTTTTTTACCCCAACCCGTTTCTAATGCGGCTTGAGCGAGCAACACATCAGGCGAGACATTCAAGCGTTTCGCGACAGTATCAGCAAAAGGGGTTAACGATGCGACAAACTCTTCAGGGCTGTTGAATTGCATCGGACGGGCGGCATCGGCCATCGAAAATGCGGCATTTGCTTGCTTACCATCATCAATAGAGTTCCCCTCCTCATCAACAGCGGGAACTGCTGTAACCTCTTCATCTTCCACTCTGTCTTTGTCTACAGCTGTCGCCTTATTCACGGCTTGAATATTCTGCAATGGGTTAGTATCCCCTTGTAATGACGAGGCTGGCATATAATTGCCGCCATCATTCGACAACTGCCGAACAATAACATCTGCTAACCCCATGCTGCCTGACTGACTCATATCCGCCGCCATCTGCTTATCTTGCATATCACGATAAAACTGGGTGTAGTTATTATTCATTGGACTATCTGATTCAAATGCGGCATTCGCGTCACGCATGCTTTTCATCAGCATGTTAGTAAACAAGGACTCAAACTGCTTCGCAACTTCTTTCAATGCAGTTTCATCATTATTCAGCGCACGTTTACGCAAAGAGTCCAGATTATGTGTATCTAAGACGTTACTGCTTACATTGGTTTTAAATGAATTATCCATACCCAGCCCGTTACTATTTTCGATAATTATTATTTTCAATAGTTATTATTTTTCAGTCAGTTATTCGTATTACTTACTTAATAATTGAAAGCTACTGCCATTTATCTGCCACTGTCAAAAACAAGTGTAATCAATAACTTAAAATTAAAAATGTATTAACTTCAATCTTTATATATAACAATGCAATTCTTAAACCAACTCTGACAATAGATTGAAATAGATACAAAAAAGCGCTATACCCAATCACCGGGTATAGCGCTCATAAAAATAAGTCATTACAGTACTTAACTAGCTTAACGCCATTAAATAATAATAAGCTGTCCGTCTAATGCGCCCGCATCTTTAAGCGCTTCTAAAATTGACATTAAATCACCCGGCGCAATACCAACCTGATTAACCGCGCGGATCAAATCATCGAGTGTCGCACCCGCATCAAGTTTAAACATACGCGCATCTTCTTGCGTCACATTAATGGTCGATTTATTGGTGACCACAGTTTCACCGTTAGCAAACGCATTGGGCTGTGACACTTCTTGGGTTTCGTTAATGGTGACCGTTAAACCGCCGTGCGTGATCGCAGCAGGTTTTAATCTCACATTTTGGCCAATCACAATCGTGCCGGTTCGTGAATTAACGATAATTTTTGCGGATTCGTCTGCCATTTTCAGTTCAAGATTTTCTAATGTAGACAGATAAGCAACACGTTGAGAAATATCACGTGGCGCCAGTACCCGCACAGATGTCGAATCCATTGGATAAGCAGTATTAGGACCAACCAGATTATTAATTGAATCAGCCAGACGTTTAGCGTTGGTAAAATCGCCACGGTGTAAGTTAAACGTCAGGTAATCGCCATCACCAAACGGATTAGCAACTTCTCTCTCAACAATCGCACCACCGCTAATACGGCCCACGGTAGGCGTATTAATGATCACCTTTGAACCATCTTTCCCTTCGACACCAAGGCCGCCGACAACCAGGCTACCTTGCGCTAACGCATACACTTGTCCATCAGCACCTTTAAGAAAGGTTTGTAGTAGTAAACCGCCACGTAAGCTCTTTGCTTCACCGATAGCGGCAACCGTTACATCAATTGTTTGACCTGGTTTCGTGAATGCGGGTAATATCGCACTCACTGCAACAGCCGCGACATTTTTAATTTTGACTTTCGCGCCGTCGGGCATAGTAATACCAAAATTATTCAGCATGGTCTTAAAGCTTTGCGCTGAGAACGCATTACTTTTTTCACCGGTGCCTGGTAAACCAACCACTAAACCATAACCGATTAATTGGTTATCACGGACCCCTTGCACAGAGCTGATATCTTTAATGCGTGCAGCATGTGCAGAATTGATTGTGACAATAAAAAAGCTTAACAAGACAATACTCATACCGAGTAATACGTTTTGTTGTAATGTAATCCGAGTTGATAATTTCATCTAAATAACCTGTGGTATAAGGGTTGTCATTATTCTGGTTAAGCCTTTCAGCACTGCCAAAATTATGACAACTGCGAATAATGGGCGCTATATTGCTAAAATTGCAATTGTCATACCAAGATGGTATTTACACATAGGTTGAGATTAGAAAGGCCATTTACTGCTGTTCAGGAATTTAGTTGCCCAGCCTTGTACCTGCGCTTCGCCCAAATCATCTACTGCACCGTATTGAATACGCGCATTTGCGATCAAAGATGAATCGACTTTATTATCCGCATCCACATCTTGTGGACGTAATAAGCCAGTAAGACGAATATACTCACTCCCGTTATTCAGCATCAGCCACTTTTCACCACGAATGACTAAGTTATTATTCGGTAACACACGCACGACAGTAACAGAGATATTACCTTTTAAACTGTTACTCTGATCGGCAGAACCATTACCCGAAAAAGAACTCTTTTGATTTAAACTACCTTCAATCGTATAACCGCCAATAACCACATCTTCACCACCGAGATTAACCGGATCTAATTCAAATGAATTATCTTTACCCAAATTCGAGCTAGCTTGCTTTTTAGCACTGGTTGATTCTGTTAACATCACCGTAATAATGTCACCGACTCGACGTGCTTTAATGTCCGAGAAAATATTATTATTGTATTGCGGGTTAAACAACGATCCCGTTACTTTCGCTTGTACTGGATTATTATCGGGTACAATCGGTGCATAATCAGGCGAATCTTGCTGTGGTGTTTCAGCCACATCAGCCGGCTCTTTTGCATCCTCTGTTTTAGTCGCATCTTCATTTTTAGCGACCACATTTTCTTTTACTTTAACTAACGATGCACAACCAACTAGCTGCATAAAAACAAAAAGAGCAAAGATAAAATTACGCATTATAATTCTCGATGTTATTAATTAATGTTTAACGGTTAGCCGTTAAATTATAGCTGTTGATTGATATAACTTAACATTTCATCAACCGCTGAAATTACTTTCGAATTCATTTCGTATACACGCTGGCTTTCAATCAGATTTACTAATTCTTCTGTCACGTTTACATTCGATGTTTCAATCGCACCTTGCACTAATTTACCCAGGCCTTCATTGCTTGGCAGACCTTGTACCGGATCACCACTGGCACCCGTTTGAATATACATGTTTTGTCCAATTGGCTGTAAACCACCTGGGTTAACAAAGTCTGAAATGTTAATCTGACCAACGGTTTGATTGTTTGTCTGGCCCGGTAAACTTACCGACACTTCACCATCTTCCGAGACGGTAATGGTTTGTGCATCTGCAGGTATTTGGATCTGCGGTTGCAATGGATAACCCGAGCCCGGTGTCACGATAATCCCTTCATCATTTAAGGTGAATTGACCGTTACGGGTATATGACGTCGTGCCATCTGGCATTTCAATTTCAAAAAAACCACGGCCACTGACCATTAAATCCAGTGAGTTATCAGTGGTTAACATGTTGCCTTGGGAATGATCTTTTTGTGTCGCGACAACCCGCGCACCCGAACCAACCATTAACCCAGACGGTAGTTTGGTATTTTGCGATGATTGACCACCCGGCTGATTTATCGCTTGATATAATAGATCTTCAAAAATCGCACGCTCTTTCTTAAAACCAACGGTACTGGCATTGGCCAAGTTATTTGAAATCGTTGAAATATTTGCTTGCTGTGCTTCTAAGCCAGTTTTGCTGATCCATAATGCAGGATTCATAATGCTTTCCTCGTCTAATTTATGCTATTGGGGACTCATCAATGAAAAGTTAACTGATTTGTAATAACGTATCAGATGCTTTGTCATTTTCTTCTGCTGTTTTCATCATTTTTATCTGCATTTCGAATTGACGTTGCAAATTAATCATTCCGGTGAGTTCACCAACAGCACTAACATTACTGGTTTCTAGTACGCCACCAGCAACTTGGACATTAGGATCGACAACGGCTGGCGTACCATCTGCCTGTCGAAACAGGCCGTCATAACCTTTTACTAAATTTCGTACATCGGGATTAACCAGTTTTAATTGGTCAACTTGTTCTAATGCATTTGCTGGTGCACCTTGAGGGCGGATCTCGATACGACCATCGGCATGGATTTGGATTTGTTCAATGGGGGTCGGAATTATAATAGGACCGTTTTCACCAAGCACCGGACGACCCGATGATGTCAATAACTCGCCTGTGGCACTCATATGCAAACTGCCGCTACGGGTATAGCCTTCATTGTTCTTATCATCTAACACACTTAGCCAACCGTCGCCTTGGAGCGCAACATCGAGTGCATTACCCGTTTGTTGTAGCGCCCCTCCCGTAAAGTCTTGTCCCGGACTTTCGGTAATAGCAAATACACGGGTTGGTAGACCTTCACCAAAAGCTTGCATTGAACGCGCTTGTTCAAAATCAGCTTTAAAGCCATGTGTATTGACATTGGCCAGGTTATTGGCACGAACAGCCAATGCATTCATATTTTCTTTGGCACCCGACATCGAGATATAAAGCATATTGTCCATTCGTCAATCCTCTGTCACTTTTCGTTGAAATCGTTCATTACCCATCTAATATCAGTAATAAAGCAATTAAAGTGCCAAAATGAAAAAGCCACCCTAAATAGGATGGCTTTTTATCAATTAATCTATCAAATAGATAATTTAGATATCGTAACAACAGTCTAACAATATGACTTTTTTAAAAAAATATCACTTAAAAAATAGTATTAACGGATCTGCAATACCGTATCTTGTAATTTCGAGTTCACTTCTAACGTTCTTGAGTTGGCTTGGTAGTTACGCTGTGCCGTAATTAAGTTAACCAGCTCGCTGGTCAAGTTTACATTGGATTGCTCTAGTGCTGATGAATTAATTTTACCAAAGGTACCGGAGTTGGCTTCGCCAGCAATCGCTGCGCCCGAAAGTTGTGATGCACGCCACCCCGTATCGCCCGTCTGGCTCAAGCCTTGTTCATTGGCGAACTTAGCCATCGCAATCATCCCCAGTTTGTCGTTGCGACCATTACTGTAACTCGCCAAGACCATACCATCCGGACCAATATCAATCCCCGTTAGTCGACCCACTGTTGCCCCGTCTTGCTCAAGCTTTGAAACTTCAAACGCAGACGCAAACTGAGTCGGGTTATTAATATTAACTTTAATCGTCTGACTAGTATCCGCACCATTGGTTAAAATAGCCCCCAGTGGCACCGTTTCTGCGATCACAGGAAGTTGTTGCTGCAATAAACCTGATGAATCAAACGTCAATTGCAGGGCTGCGGGTTTTACCGGTGTTCCCGGTGCCGATGCCACAGCCTGACCGCCAACAATATCAACGGGTTGGTCGTCGACATAATTAAATTCCAACCAGGAATTAGCAGGCGCACCCGCTGTACCATCTTTGACATAATAAGTTGATAGGGTATGTGATTCACCTAATGAATCGTAAATAGAGACAGAGGTAGCAGCGGTATAAGTTCCACTATCAACAGGATCAAATTTAGTTGGGTCTAATAGAGGCGATGTTGCCGGTAAATTCATCGTCATATCAACGTTGCCCGTTGATTCTGGCACACCTGCGGTATCAGGTATTTGTAGCGGTTTTGTTGATGCCATACTCACCGCTTTTGGTGAACCGTCATCATTAACATCATAAACTTGCAGATAGTTACCTGCCGAATTAGTGACAAAACTATTCGCATCCAGTTTAAATGCCCCAGCACGCGTATAGTTACGATCCATAGACTCCAGACCATCAGCCATAACAAAGAAACCATTACCGTTGATCGCCAGATCTAACGAATTTTCAGTAAAATTTAAGCTACCTTGCTGGAACTGTTGCGCAATATGAGACGTCGCCACACCATTACCAACTGACGTTTTTGCATTTGAGAAAATCGATGTTGCATAAACATCGCCAAACTCAGCGCGAGACTCTTTAAAACCAGTGGTATTAACGTTAGCAATGTTATTTGCCGTGGTATTAAGGTCTTTCTGAGCAGCGTTGATCCCACTCAAGGCGATGTTAAATGACATAAGAGTTCCTTATTCAATAAATTTAATAGGTTTTAGTACCAGCAATTTCGGTTGCTTGACTCAGTGGCAGACTGCCCATTCCTTTCAAGTTCAGAATAATACCGCCGCCGGTATTACCAATGTTGACACTTTCAACATGCTGGAAACTCGAGACCTTAAGATCTTGTGCATTGCCGTCTATCGACGCCGATGCTTTTAAGCGGTAACTTCCTTCCGCCACTTTATTGCCGTTCATGTCTGTGCCGTCCCATTCGAAAGCCACAGGACCACCTTTTTGCTCACCCAAATTAATAACGTTAATCACCTCACCGACTTGATTGGCAATTTGTAAACGCAAATTAGGCGCATTCTGAGGTAATTCAATACGCCCAGATACGCTTTCGCCAGCCGATAAAAATGCTGTCGATGCCGGTGCTAATACCTTAGTACCCACAAGACTAGAGGCTTGTAGCGCTTGGTTTGAGCTCATAATTGTAGTTAACTGCTCAAACTTGCTGCCCATGTTAGCAATACCATCAGCGGTAGTGAATGACGCCATCTGCGCCACCATCTCTGAGTTTTCGACCGGTTTAAACGGGTCTTGAAAAGCCAGTTCTTGTGTTAGCAAGGAAAAAAAGTCTTCTTGGCCAAGCTCTTTGCGGGAAGATTCTGCCGCTTGCTCTGCCGCATCCCTTTTTTCAGTTTTAAACTGACTGCTAAAATCAGCTACATTATTACTATTGTTAATTGTCGTCACAACCAAATACCCTCTATGAACCCTGACCTAACGCCAATGTCTTATTTAACATTTTCTTAGCTGCATCAGCTATTTGCACGTTAGTCTGGTATGATCGAGATGCGCTAATCATGTTTGCCATCTCTTCCATTATGTTTACATTCGGACGATATACATAACCATTTTCGTCAGCTAATGGATGGTTTGGATTAAATTCATTAACTAATGGTGCATCACTCTCTACAATCCCTGCAACATTCACGCCAACTGCTTCATTTTGCGAAAAATTAGCTTGATCTAATTGCGCTTGGAAAATAGGATAGCGTGCTTTATAGGTCTCACCAGCGCTACTACTCACACTATTTGCGTTAGCAAGATTACTCGCGGTGGTATTTAAACGCACCGATTGTGCACTCATTGCCGATCCGGCAATGTCAAAGACTCGAAATAAACTCATAATTATTGTCCTTTAATTGCTTTGCGCATAGTTTGCATTTTGCTGCTTAAAAATGATAATGATGCCTGATACTCCATACTATTTTGCATAAAGTTAGTACGCTCAGTTTGTACATCAACGGTATTTCCGTCACCGGTATCGGGTTGATTCGGGATTCTATATTGAAGATCAGACGCCATACTTCTGCCGCCTGATATATGACGTTCACTGGTTTTTGATAAATTAAAACTACTGCCTTGGGTTGCACTAGCAAGGGCATCTTTAAAACTTAAATCTCTTGCTTTAAAACCTGGCGTGTCGGCATTAGCAATATTACTGGCTAATACCTCTGCACGACGCTCTCTTACGCCAACAGAATATTGGTGTATACCCAATGCATTATCAAAATTAATAGCCATGAACGCCTCCTCTACATTTATATCGTAATCAATCGTATGACAATTACGATGATACAAATTATAAAAGCAACATATGTGCCAAAAGGAGGAACGACAGAGTGATTTTATTTTACTTCATGGTGACAAGGGATTAAATAAGATTAAAATCAACAACTTACATTAAAGAAGGAGAATGAATATATACCGTTAAAATATGTATGTTGGATAACGGTCGTAAAATGAAACGACAAAAACTGTTTTTTGACGCTGTATGAGGGCCAGATAGCGCCAATAAATGAACATCCATGTTCATACGCTAACTTGCAGTAAGATAGGCTATTTAAGTCTATATACGATACCAGGATTACAACGGATCATTTCGAACTTATCCGTTAATCCAGTCAGGGATTCTGATGCGCCCAAAAATAAGTAACCGCCGGGTTTTAATGAACCAGCAAATTGATTCAGGATCTGACTTTTAATTTTTGGTGAAAAGTAAATAAGAACATTACGGCAAAAAATGATGTCGAATTTGCCCAACAAAGCATAACCTTCCAACAAATTGATTTCACGAAACGATGTTAATTGCTGAACGTCTCGATTCACCTGCATTTTGTCATCAGGTAATACCGTAAAGAACTGACGTTTACGTTCAGCAGATAAACCCCGGCCAAGTGCCAAGCGATCATAAATACCGTCTTTACAGTGCTTAATCATGGTCGGTGAAATATCCGTACCGATAATCTGTACATTAGGCTTCACTAAACGTTTGAGCTTTTCCTGCGCTTCAATCGCTGACATCGCAATTGAAAACGGTTCTTGCCCAGACGACGATGCCGCTGACCATATTTTGACTGGCAGACCTTTATTGATAAACTCAGGTAAGAGCTTAGCTTGTAAATATTCAAACGGATACACGTCGCGAAACCATAACGTTTCATTGGTGGTCATCGCATCAACAACATCATTACGTAAATCCCGCGCTAACATGGTCATCGATTTTTGTACTAGTTCAGTTAAACTTGCCATGTTATGTTTTGCCAATAGCGGCAATAAACGACTTTTAACTAAATATTGTTTATTTTGCCCTAATACAATACCGCACTGAATCTCAAGAAATTCACTAAAACGGGTATAAACTTCATTTGACAATGTTTGCACTATTTTTTACTCACTTTCTATATAAAAATATATGTATTCAATATTGCAGGACACCTAGCTAGGGTCAGCTGCTTTTAACGCTTTTAATACCGCACCAGCAAGTTCATCCGGGTTAAATTTAGCAATAAAGTCGTTCGCTCCTACTTTTGCCACCATCGCCTGATTAAATACACCACTGAGAGACGTATGCAAAATAACGTACAAATCATTTAATTTCGGATCATTTCTCACTTCCGCAGTCAGGGTATAACCATCCATTACCGGCATTTCGATATCCGAAATCATTAAAGCAACCTGCTCGGAGATAGGTCCGTCTAATGCCATTTCCCGTAATTTATTTAACCCATCACGGCCATCTTTGGCTAATACGATCTTAAAGCCAAGATCAGAAACGGCTTTTTTAATCTGGTTACGCGCCACACTTGAATCATCCACAACTAGGATCACTTTTTCTATAGCTTTCTTATCGATGTCCGTGGCAGTTGCTAATATTTCAGCACTGACATCCGTTTTAACGGGAGCTACTTCATGCAGAATTTTTTCCACATCAAGTATTTCGACTAACTCTTTATCGACCTCGGTGACGGCCGTTAAATAACTTAATTTACCTGTACCTTTTGGCGGCGGTAAAATGGCTTCCCAGTTAATATTAATAATACGTTCAACGCTACCGACTAAAAAACCCTGTATTGAACGATTATATTCAGAAATAATAATAAACGCTTTGCTTAAATCCTCAATAGGACGACCACCAGTCGCTAAGCTTAAGTCAATCACGGAAATAGTCTTACCTCGAATATGGGCAACACCGCGCACAACGCTATTCAGCTTAGGTAAAATTGTCAGTGGTGGACATTGCAGTACTTCTTTTACTTTAAATACATTGATACCAAAACGCTGACGCCCGTTTAAGCGGAACATAAGTAATTCTAGACGGTTTTGTCCTACCAACTGTGTGCGTTGATTGACCGTATCGAGTAATCCTGCCATTATCCATCCCCAGGTAAATGTAGCTTATTATCAAGGTGGCTTAAATATTGCTTACCACTGTATTATTCATTTTAATTGATAGTCTACGCGTTAAAGTAGTCAAAAACTTGGCTCTTAAATAACTTTATACGTAGTCTTTAATCTTATATCGGCTTAGAAACCAAAATGCTTAAATATATTTTCTCGTTACTGCTTTTCTATTGTTTCAGTGTAGTAAGTTATAGTTCACTTGCATACGCAACTACGGATAAACATCAAGCAATTGAGAAGTTTGCGGAATCTTTTATCAAAGCGCAACTATTTACCTCTCAAAATGAAAGAGTGAGCATAGAAGTAACCAAAATTGACCGCAGAATAACAGTTAGTCAGTGTGAAGGTAATATGTCAGCAGAGTTAGTCGGCAATAAAAGCTTACAACGCTCCGCGACAGTAAGAATACGTTGTGATAGCACTGATAATTGGCAACTTCATGTGCCTGTAAAGATTATTCGACTGGTACCCGTTGTGGTCAGCAACCGACCGTTGTCTAAAGGTAGTCTTTTAACTAAAAACAATACTAAAATAGAATATATGAACCGGGTACTATTACGCTCAGGTTATATTTCTGATTTAACATTTGTAAATAGAGCGCGCTTAAAAAGACAACTATCGAGTGGACAAATGATCTCAACACGGGATATTTGTCTTGTGTGTAAAGGTGAAAACGTTACACTTACCAGTTCAGTGGGTAATTTGACCGTGAAAACTGATGGTATGGCTTTGGCTAACGGCATTCTGGGTGAAAAAATCAAAGTACGTAACAGTAAATCGAAACGAATTGTTTCAGGTATTGTCCAAGCAGCAGGTATTATCCAAATAAACTATTAAATTATGCTAAAGTTTTATTGTCATGCGTCGATAATATTTTAGTACACCTGTTTACAATTCAATAGGTACAGAAAAATGGCCATAAATTTAACCAATTTAAATAATCGTAGTCTCCAGCTGGATCAAGCGAGAAGTGCACAGCAGAAAGCCAACGTTAGCGCTGGTAATTCTACTCAAGCTTCACCGCAACGAATAGCACAAGGTGACTCGGTTAACATTACATCACAAGCCAAAAGTTTGACCGCTATGGAACATGATTTAGCTCAAGGTACACCCGTTAACGAGTCGAAAGTTGAAAGTTTGAAAAAAGCCATTGCTGATGGTAGCTATCAAATAGATGCAAATAAATTAGCAAAGAACATGTCTAACTTCGAAGCTTTACTCGCATAACCAGTGCACTGTAAATACAGATGACAATGACAACATTACCTGAATTACTTGGTTTACAAGTATCTTATGTAGAACAGTTACTGGCTCTATTAACCGCTGAAAAATCAGCGCTAGAGTCACGCGATGTCACAGCTTTAGAAAAGCTCAGTCCAGAAAAACAGCAGCAGATAACCCAAATTGCCGAGCTCGATGTAAAAATCAGTCAGCATGCGGATGCTGCAGCATTACTGACTACCTATCTTGCTCAAAAACAACAAATTGAAACCGAACTCTCTCAATGCCAAGAATTGAATGACGTTAATGGTAAACTTATTGAGCTCAATCTGCGTAATACCAAACGACTAACCGATACCATTATCCGTAGTCGCTCACGTAACAATATTACCTATGACAAGTTAGGCCGTACTCGCGGATCCTTCTCAACACTCGGCATGAAGTTCAAAACGTAACGCGCCCAACAACTAATACTCTCGATAAACAGACTCTATTTACCCCCGCTTTAATTAACAAACCGTGACATTAATCGCTAAACCGCCTTTCGATGTCTCTTTATATTTACTTTTCATATCATCACCTGTGGCTTTCATGGTTTTAATCACTTGATCAAGCGACACCTTATGATCTCCAGACCCCATACGTGCCATACGCGACGCATTAATCGCTTTCACGGCACCAATGGCATTACGTTCAATACACGGGATCTGAACCAAACCCGCAACAGGATCACAAGTCAATCCCAAATTATGTTCCATGCCGATCTCGGCAGCATGTTCAACTTGCTCTAGTGTCCCACCTCTGATGGCAGTCAAACCCGCGGCAGCCATAGAACAAGCAACCCCGACTTCACCCTGACAACCTACTTCTGCACCAGAAATAGACGCATTCTTCTTATATAAGGTGCCAATGGCCGCACAGGTAAGTAGATAGGTTTTAATTTTTTCTTCCGTTAATGGACTCACAAACTGATCATAAAAATACATTACCGCAGGGATAATACCGGCAGCACCATTGGTCGGCGCCGTAACAACACGTCCACCTGCGGCGTTTTCTTCATTCACCGCCATCGCATACATATTAACAAAGTCCATACCGTGGAAAGTATCATCCTTGGCATCAGGAGCTTGTAGTTTCTTAAACAATCCGGGCGCGCGGCGTCGTACCTTTAAACCACCGGGTAAAATACCTTCATTACGGCAACCACGATGAATACACTCCACCATGATGTTATGTAGCTGTAATAGTTTTTCATTAATAACCTCATCGGTATTTAATTGCCGTTCATTTTCGTACATGAGTTTAGCAATAGATAATCCGTGTAAGCGACAAGTAGCGAGGAGTTCATCGGCACTATCAAATTTATATTTGGGCAGAATTTTAGCATTCGCTTCCATCGACATATCAATATGATCATGGTCGAGAATAAAGCCACCACCAATCGAATAGTACGTTTTCGTTAACACGATGCTATCTTTACTTAGTGCCACTATCGTCATCGCATTGCTGTGATAAGGTAACGTTTTACGCTGATGCAATATAATACTCTCGGCACGATTAAAAGGGATAAAACCAATGCTACTCATACTGATGCCTTGTTGCTCATCTATCTCCTTTAATATTGACGCAACTTGTTCCGAGTCTATTTTATCCGGCTCATAACCCGCTAAACCTAAGATCACCGCGATATCACTGCCATGACCAATCCCGGTTTGCCCTAACGAACCAAATAGTTCCGCATTTACACCGACTATCGGCTCGCTGTTATCCAATGCTTTTAGGTGCTGTAAAAAATCAAATGCAGCGCGCATAGGGCCAACAGTATGTGAACTCGATGGCCCAATACCGATACTAAACATATCAAAGGTACTGATCATAAAATACTCCCTGATTAATGAATATTGCTTACTGTAGGTATAGCACATGATCGTTTATGCAATTTTATTACTATTTTGAAAAAATATTACGACTATAATTAGTTATAAACATACATACATTTCGCCTGTAAAGTCGGCATTAACACTATATTCATGCTGTTTAAGCAATTATAACCGTAATAAAGTCACAAAAATCAATGTGGCGATGCTAAATATAAGTAAAAAATGTAATAATAGTTCGACTTACTTCATATTTTTTACATAATTGCCGTAATAAATATCCAACAAGGTTTATAATGCCGCAATAGATTCGCATTTACCTTACATTACTTATCATGCGCCCATTGCGGAGCTTGCCAGGGAAAAATCATGAGTATGCTCGAAAAAATCATCCAAAATTTAGAAATATTCAGTAAGTCTGAAAAAAAGGTTGCTGATGTTATTCTAGAATCTCCGCAATCTGCTATTCATTCAAGTATTGCGACACTTGCCAAAGTGGCAGATGTAAGTGAACCGACAGTAAATCGTTTTTGCCGCCGTTTAGATACCAAAGGCTACCCGGATTTTAAATTGCATTTAGCGCAAAGCTTGGCTAACGGTACGCCGTACGTAAACAGACACGTAGAAGCC
>NZ_ABCQ01000058.1 GCF_000170855.1 Moritella sp. PE36
AAAGTGATAAAATATCATCGGCCATTCAAGTTCGGCGTATCTTTGACGTGTTATAACCAAGTGGTAATGATATAACGGCAGAGATAATAACAAGTTGCCAACCCCAAAATACAACCGCAGGTAAAATGCCACCAAATAGGCGAGCTTGACACGTACGTTGAACAACATAAAAAGATGTTGCCATTAGGGCCGAAGTACCAAATGCAAAGATTACTGCATTGGTATGTAGGGGACGAAGACGGCTATAAGTTAACCAAGGAGTATCGAAATTTAGTGCAGGCCAAATTAGCTGTGCTGCAATTAGCACACCTACTGACATACCAACAATACCCCAGATAACAGCCATCACAGTAAACTGTCGTACAACTTTATAGTTATAGTCAGTTTTTATAGGTGAATGAGAGCTCATATTTTGCTTCCGGTGCTACGAATAATTAAACATCTGTTGATGCGTGAATACCCAAAAAGAATATGTGTAAATCTAAGTAATCTAAATTGACAGTCATACTCAGTCGGGGATAGTACGCGATTTTACGTAACATTAACAGCGGAATTTGTTTGTTATATTGTTAAAAATGCTCTAAAAACAGCACTCTGAAAGTCGATTGATTTAGATCAATAAATATTGTTCAAAAAACCAACTTTTCATCTTTGAGTTGATAAGGATCAAGCAAAAATAGAGGTTAAAACCGCTCAATTATGTGACAGGGTGTTCAACTTTAATGGACGTATTTAATTATGCGCAAGTAAGGTTAATGCATTGTTAACAACAAAAGACTAATTAACTCTTACATATTAAAAGAGTCAATCAGTCTTTTTTATGTAAATACTCACTGGTTAAGTATTTACGCTTATTCATTATGGGTGATGTTTATTTAAGCTTTTAAAGCTGCAGACACGATTTCTTGTGCTTCGCTCAAAATTAACGCTAAGTGTGTTTCATCTTTGAAACTTTCAGCGTAAATCTTATAAATAGCTTCGGTACCCGATGGACGAGCCGCAAACCAACCATTTTCAGTCGTTACTTTTAAACCACCAATTTTACCATTATTGCCAGGTGCGTTGGTTAATTTAGCCGTGATTGTTTCACCGGCCAATGTTTCAGCCTGAACGGACTCTGGTGATAAATTAGCAAGAATCGCTTTTTCTTCAAATGAAGCAGGGGCATCGATGCGACTATAAACGGGTGAACCGAATTCTGTAGTCAACTCAGCATATAACTGCGCTGGGTCTTTACCGGTCACGGCAAGAATTTCTGCAGACAGTAGCGCTAAAATGATGCCGTCTTTATCCGTTGTCCAAACGGTACCGTCTTTACGTAAAAATGAAGCACCGGCACTTTCTTCTCCACCAAAGCCAAATTCTGCAGTGTGCAAACCATCAACAAACCATTTAAAACCAACCGGCACTTCACAAAGAGGGCGTTCAATTTTTGCTGCAACGCGATCGATCATCGAGCTTGATACTAGCGTTTTACCCACTTTCGCATTGACAGGCCAGTTGGTCCGGTTGGTAAATAAGTATTGAATTGCAACAGCAAGATAATGGTTTGGATTCATTAAGCCACTTTTAGTGACAATACCGTGACGGTCATAATCTGGATCATTACCAATGGCAATATCAAAGTCATCTTTTAAGTTAATCAGGCCTGCCATCGCATAAGGTGATGAACAATCCATACGGATCTTGCCATCTTTATCTAGACACATAAATGAGAAGGTTGGGTCAACGCGATCGTTTACTACTTCAATATCTAAATTATATTTCGCAGCTATCACTTCCCAGTAAGCAAAACCAGAGCCACCTAACGTATCGACACCGATTTTAATGCCCGCATCTGAAATGGCTTTAAGGTTGAGCACATTTTCTAAATCATCAACATAACCTGATACATAATCAATCTCTTGATAATGCGCAGACTCGATAGCAATAGCAAAGCTAATACGTTTAACCGCCGTTAAACCTTGGGCAATGATATCGTTAGCACGGTTTTCGATGATCTTTGTTACATCGCCATCCGCGGGTCCACCGTGTGGCGGGTTATATTTAATGCCGCCATCTTGTGGGGGATTGTGTGATGGTGTAATAACAATGCCGTCAGCTTGAATTTCACTCTGACTGTTATGCGTTAAAATAGCATGTGAAATAACCGGCGTAGGTGTATAACCATCATCCGCTTGAACGCGTACATCAACACCATTTGCCACTAATACTTCGATAACCGAGATATTCGCCGGTTCGGACAATGCGTGTGTGTCTTTACCAATGAATAAAGGACCCGTAATACCTTGTTCAAGACGATATTCAGCAATAGCCTGGCTAATCGCTAAGATATGGTCTTCATTAAAAGAAGATGCAAAAGCGTTACCACGGTGACCAGATGTGCCAAATGCGACACGTTCAGCAATTTTAGTTACATCAGGTTTATTGATGTAATAGTTTGAGACAAGTGCAGGGATGTTGCAAAGATCTGAATTTAATGCCTTTTGACCGGCTCTTGGATGAACTGCCATGTGCGATTTTATCCTTTAATAAATGAAAGCTATGATGAATTAAATTGTTAATAGTATACCTCTTATAAGTTAATATTGGCACACTGCTTCATTTGAAACGACTATTTACTCACTAAAAACTGGTCTTAGTTGTTGTTTCTGCGCTTTCTATAACCAGTAACCAGCGCTGGTAGATTAAGACTATAGGTATTGGTGGATTGATTGTGTTAAAATACTCGATTGTAAATTATTTATTTAGAGTTGAATTAGTTATGGCGAAAACAGCTGCAGCATTGCATATCTTAGTTAAGCACCAAGATAAAGCATACGAAATATTGAAAAAACTCGAGAAGGGTGAAAACTTTCAGAAGCTTGCCAAGTCGCATTCGATTTGTCCATCAGGTAAGAAGGATGGCGGTAATTTAGGAGAGTTCAGAAAAGGTGCGATGGTTCCCGCCTTCGACAAGGTTTGTTTCAATGCTGAAATTCTTACACCACATCTTGTGAAGACCAAGCATGGTTGGCACATCGTTAAGATATTGTATAGAACGTAATCTCGGTTATCATATTGTCAAGATTTTATACCATACTTAATTCATATCTGATGTATTAATACAAATTACGATGCAGGTTACTAGCTTGTAATTGAAAAAGCCCTCAATTCAGTTGAGGGCTTTTTTTATGCTTACGTTTACTGTGACACATTATTTAGATTGTGTGAGTTTACGCCGTTATTTTCCTGGGTAAGCCTTGCTTACCTCTTTGGCAATAAGTGCTTTTAATTGTTCAGCACCGAATTTTTTCAACTCAGTACCATTCACATAAAATGTAGGCGTTTTTAATACTTTTAATGTTTTAGCATCCAGAGCATCTTGCGCCATTCTCTCAGCGATAACGGGGCTCTTAACATCAACTTTTAGCTTTTCAATATCAACACCAACATCCTGAAGATATGGGTATAATAAATCCACATTGGCAACATGATTTATAGCCCAACGACTTTGATAATTAAGCGTAGTACCAAGTGATTCCCAGAATTTACCTTGCATTTTAGTCGCTTCTAACGCTGCAACAACTGGGCCTACGTTTCTATGGAATGCGACAGGTCGAACAATCAAATTCACTTTACCCTTATATTTCTTTAATTGGCTTTTAACGAGAGGGTAAAAAGCACGACAAGACTCGCAAGCAGGGTCAAAGAACTCAACGATAGTCACTTTTGCATATTTATTGCCGAAAACAAGATCATTTTGACTATATAGATGTTGATCAATATTTATAGACTCTTTAGACGTAAATGACAGCGCAGTAATAACAACAGCGATACACAAAACGGCTATTGAGATTATTTTATTTCTCTTTTTTGCTTCTAAACTTTTTTTTGTAGATAATTTTTTCATGAATAAACCTAGATAGAAAATGAAATACACTGCGTATTCTAGATTTAAAAATCAATAACGTCTTGATCAAACGTCCATTTACAGATAAAAAGTACGGATAAAAGTACAGATAATCACTTTATTGGTTCATGAAACTAATACCAGGCTAAGTGATGAACAATATCAGTACGTAAAATTAAAAAACCAGCTACAAATTTGAACATATGCAGCTGGTTTTTTGTTATCTATGTTTCTTTGCTATATAAGGGTCGAACTGTTAGAAACCATATTCAAGACCTACACGAGCAAATATTTCTTGGTCTTCAAGTGGATCTGCACCCCAACCAAGTTGATCTGTCATACCTATACGTACGTAAGGAACAAAGCCGTTAACCACACCCATTACTTGTAATGATGTAACTGAAGCACCTTTACTTACATTTGAATTGTCATCTGACTCAACGTCTTCAGTCGCAGCGTAACCTAATTTAATACCCAGCGGGCCATTCCAATATTGTGCAACAACAGAGTAAGAGCCTTGTGAGTCTACATTTTTGGTTGCAACATTCTCAGCCTGGCCATATTTATATGCTGCAGCGATGCTAATGCCCGTGCTCGCAATCGGCGCTTCAAAACCAACTAGATAAGTAAAAGTATCAGTTACGACACCATCTTTTGCTGCAACCACTTTTTTATCGCCTGTTGTTGGATCAAATTCAAATCCTGCAGTAACAGCATCACTTACTTTTCGATTGTTTCCGTATTCAAAAGTCGCATGCAATGTGATTGCATCAAACGCTTTATACTTAGCGGCACCACCGAACCAATGGGCATTTTCACCGCTGCCGGCACGACCCGTTGCAACATTGATGTTCAGATTACCCATCGCAGGAACGAAATAACGAATTGATTCAGTACGGTCGTACATATAAGCAATATCACCGGTAGCAGCTGGGTCAAATACACGCCCTAAACCAGGGTTTGTGAAAGGCCAATCAACCACTTCATACATAGGAGTTAGCTGACGACCAACTGTTATTTTACCGTAATCACCTTCAATACCAACGAACGTGTCGCGGAAGCCTAAACCGCCACCAGCCCAGTCATCTACATCTGTATAGCCCGATTCAACTTGGAAGATGACATTGATACCGTCGGTCATTTGCTTGCTGCCGCGGAAACCGATACGGGTTTCATTTTCGATTTTGTAATCAGTAACGTTGACATCATCACCAGTATGACCATACGCAGAAACAGCGACAACACCGTACACTTCAACATTGCCTGTATTTTCGGTACCTAATACGTATGCATTAGCGCCAGCTGACAACAATGCAGTTGAAACTGCTGCGGCGACCATAGTAAGACTTAACTTCTTCATTTTAAATTCCTTTTAGTAGATGTAAATGCTATTTGGTTTGTTTCGTTAATTGATATTGAACTTAATAACTCGAAGTCTACCCATATTAATTCGCGAAACAAATTAAGTTAGTCTCAGTCGTGATAAAAATCACAATGTTTTCAATTAAAAACTATAAACAATGATTAATGTCGCATTTACAGTTAATTAAAATGATTAATTTACGCTAATAATTTACAGGGCGAACTCAGTTTAAACCCAA
The DNA here is from genome assembly GCF_000170855.1 of Moritella sp. PE36. Lineage (GTDB taxonomy): Bacteria > Pseudomonadota > Gammaproteobacteria > Enterobacterales > Moritellaceae > Moritella. Next base: position 5,494 of record NZ_ABCQ01000058.1, read on the forward strand.
TGGAAAATGAAACATAGATAATACAATGCATTTACACTTCGGTCAGCGTGTTGTGCAAGCGATTGAATTAATGGGGTTAGAAAGATAGTGGAACATTGCTTTTATTTGATCAGTTTACGTAATGGTTACTAATATGTTAACTGGCAGATTAGTGTGATGACGTGTGCTTAGCCCTTTTCAGTAATAAATCACTGCTTATCATATTTTAATATTTTGGTTTAAATGACATTAATCGCATAAGTTCCTATAAAACCCATTATATTAGTGATAATTGTCACATGAAATGGAAATCAAGATAGTAAATCACCTCAGTTACTTTACAGTGCGTATTAAGTTTTACTTTAGCTTTAGCTTAAATGTTTCATTCAAAGGAAGGCCGAATATGAAAAAAACAACGATAGCACTTGGGTTAAGTGTGGCATTAGCTGGTTGTAGTACTACTACATCTCCAGTTGCTACAACACAAAGTATCGTCGACGCTATTTCCACATCTGTTCAAGTAACTTATGTCGTAAATCAAAAGCTTGAAGGTGATACTGCAGCAACATGCAAGCAATTAGGTGCTGAATGGGCGGCTTGCCAAGAGGCAACAATTCAACTCACGAACAGTGGCTCTGCGATTGAGTCAGCCGATTGGGAGATATACTTCCACAGTATTCGACGTATTCTAGAAGTGAGATCTCCAGAGTTTACCATTGAGCATATCAACGGTGATTTACACAAACTCACGCCAACAGCAGAGTTTAAAGGCTTTGACGCTAATTCAACTGTTGATGTTAACTTCATTGCTGAATATTGGTCATTATTCGAAACAGATGTAATGCCTCGTTATTATGTAACAGCAGAGAATGCACAGCCGAAGGTTATCAGTAATACTGACACGGAAGATATGTCACAAATAATTACACCGCTAACGGGTGAAAATCTAAAAAGACATGCCGGTGATAACAACATCGTGATGAACGCGAATACCCGTTTTGATACAAACGAAGCGATATCACAATTATCAGCGGCTTCAATAGCGAACAAAATCATTCCAACACCAGTTTGGCAAGATGACCAAGTAACAGGCTTTGCTGACTTAAGCGCAGGCATTAAAATTAACGCACCAGCAATGAAACAGAGTTCACTGGACGCTGTGACTCACCGATTCGAAAACTTTGGTGTAAATGTAGCAGGTAGTTACCCTGTTAATATCACTATTGCACCGCAACAATTAACCAATGAATTCGCTAAATCAGGTGGCTACACGCTTGAAATATCCGATGCGGGGACAGAAGTGCTCGCGTTTGATAATGCTGGTGCACTCTATGCGTTACAATCTATTGCTTCATTAATCCCATCTGACTTTTCATCAAACAAACGTATTCCACAGGTAAGTGTGAAAGATGCACCAAATTTTGAGTACCGTGGTATGGAAGTTGATATAGCACGTAACTTCCACAGTAAAGAGTCACTATTGCGCTTACTTGATCAGATGAGTGCTTATAAAATGAATAAATTCCACCTACATCTAACCGACGATGAAGGCTGGCGTTTAGCGATCCCTGGTTTACCTGAGTTAACTGATATCGGCGCAAAACGTTGTCATGATTTAGAGGAAAAAACGTGTTTATTACCTCAGTTGGGTTCAGGTCCAACGTCGGACAATCGAGGTACTGGTTATCTAACCAAAGCTGATTATATTGAGCTAGTACAATATGCTCAGGCACGTAATATTGAAGTTATTCCTGAAATCGATATGCCAGCCCATGCGCGTGCAGGTGTTGTGGCAATGGAAGCTCGCTACAATAAATACAAAGACTCTGACATCGAAAAAGCAACCGAATATCGCTTAACCGATCCGGATGATAACTCTGTTTATACAACGATTCAATTCTACAATGACGGTATCTTAAACCCTTGTATGGATTCCACTTATAACTTCATCGGTAAAGTGATCGCAGAAGTTCAAGCGATGCACCAAGAAGCGGGCCAACCATTAAAAACATGGCACATGGGTGGTGATGAAGCTAAGAACATTCACCTCGGTAACGGTTTCGAACAGACTGGTGGCACAACGAGTTGGAAAGGTGATAAAGACTTAACTAAAGAATCAATGCCTTGGGCTAAATCACCGCAATGCGTAGCGCAAATAGCTGCAGATGACAACCTAGAAACACCACACGATCTTGGTCCAATGTTTGTGAAGAAAGTGGCTAACATTATTGCCGCTGCAGGCATTGAAAAAACGCAGTTATGGCAAGATGGGCTTAAAGGTGTAGACGCTAAAGACTTGCCTTTAACGGCTGTCGCTAATGTATGGGAAACTTTATACTGGGGCGGGGCTAACACGTCTAACCATATGACTGAAAAAGGCTTTGAAGTTGTACAGTCGCACCCTGATTACCTGTATTTCGATTTCCCATATGAAGTAAACTCGAAAGAGCGTGGTTATTACTGGGCAACACGTTATACAGACAGCAAAAAGGTATTTAAATTCTCACCGAATAATTTACCTCAGAACGCCGAAACATCGAAAGACCGTGACGGTAATAATTTCAACATAAAAGGCGACACTCAAAATCGTGGTTACAATGGCATTTCAGGTCAACTTTGGAGTGAAACAGTGCGTACAGACTCCCAATTTGAATACATGGTTTACCCACGTATCTTACCGTTAGCAGAACGTGCATGGCATAAAGCGTCATGGGAACTTGATTACGTCAAAGACCGCGAGTTCAAAGGTGGTGAAACAACATTTGTTGACGCAAATAAACAACAATCTGAGTGGAATCAATTTGCAAACATCATTGGTCAGCGTGAACTTGCTAAAATAGACAAAACGGGTGTTCAATATCGCCTACCAGTACCAGGTGGTAAAATTGAATCAGGTAAGCTGATCACCAACGTCGCGTTCCCTGGTTTAGAAGTGCAATACAGTACTGACTCAGGTTCAACATGGACGACATGGACGAAACCTGTCTATGTAACAACTGCTGAATTAAGAACAGTATCGCCAGACGGTAAACGTTTTAGCCGTATTACTTCGGTAGAATAGCTAAATAAGCTAACGTTATAATGACTTAAATTAAAAGGTGATTGGATATTAATTCAATTGCCTTTGTCGCTATATTACATACTAAACAATCTTATGATTAACACTATCAGACCTATAACGAGAGACGATTAAGATGAAACTAAAATCTTTGGCACTACTCCTATTACCCTTCACACTTGTGGCTTGTTCGAATACTTATCAACACGCGAGTGCTGAACAATTTAAAAACATGGTTTCTATAACTCAGACTTGGGAAGGTAAGCGATTAACAGGTCCAACAATTACGCTCCCACCTGAGCCGGGTACAACAAAAGCGCTGTTTAAAGCTGACGCTTACATGTATGGCAGAGAAAGCAGCAATGATATGCATCAGATAGATACACGAGTCAACTTATTAGTTAAACACACAGACTTTAGTTTTGAATACAGTTTCGTGTCTATCAATGGATTGGAATCGGTGAAGATTAAACAAGAACGCGCGACATTTAGAACCTGCGACGAATTATGTGTTTATGACCAGGTATTTTCATTCGCTATGCCTGAATCAGTAAACAATAACGATGACCTTGAGATCAAATTACAAGAGAAAGCTAACAGTAAATTTGGCCCAGTGATATCGCTACCTGCTGCTTATATAACAGGTTACGAGCAAGTACAAAATAAAATTCAAAACGGCGTTAAATGAAATGACTCATTAGTACAAGAATATTAAGCTTGTACTAATTGATGCTTGATAGCGTTATGGTGTGATTTATCTGACAACTAACTGCCTTTACGCGCAACACAAATTTGCGCATAGGTCTTAATTACAGTGCCATCCTGTAGTGTGCATTTTACTTCTGGTCCCAATACACCGGAACCTTGTCCTTCAGTTGCGCTAACACTGAATGTAGCTGAAGCGATGATGAACGTGATCATTAAAATTAATTTAGTCATATTTATCCTACTCTTTTTATAAGTGGATACAGGGATTTATGTTATCGATATTACGTCTTACTTCCTAATAGTAGACAGTGGCTAACAAACTACAAGTTCCCCAAATTAATTCATTATAAAAATTAAGATCTAGCTAACTTAAGCTCGATTAGCTACGTTATCGAACTGTAATTCACATAGACGACGATACAATGCCGATGACTCAATCAACTCATTATGCGTGCCTTGTGCTATCACTTCGCCTTTATCCATCAACAAGATAAGGTCAGCGTTTATAACTGTTGATAAACGATGGGCAATAATAAGGGTTGTTCTATTTAGCATTAACTCTTCGAGTGCAGCCTGAACATGGTGCTCACTTTCGGCATCAAGCGCACTTGTTGCTTCATCTAATAACAATACTTCGGGGTCTTTCAAAATAGCACGGGCGAGGGCAACACGTTGCTTTTGGCCACCGGATAATCGAACCCCTTGCTCACCTAAAAAGCTGCTATAACCTTCAGGAAGTTGTTCAATAAACTCATGAGCATGAGCGAGTTTCGCTGCTTTAATTACCGCTTCATCCGACGCGCTCGGATCACCATAACGTATATTGTGCCAAACATCGGAACTAAACAATACCGGGTGTTGCGGGACCATCCCCATTCGTTTACGTACTTCATTCAGTTCTAACTCATTTATATTAATATTATTAAACAGAACTTCACCACGTTGAGGGTCATAAAAGCGTTGTAGTAATTCAAATAAAGTGGTTTTACCTGCACCAGATGGGCCAACTAAAGCAATCACTTTTCCTTTTGGTATTTTTAAATTAATGGCTTTCAAAGCAGCCGTATTAGGACGTGAAGGGTAATAAAAATCCAAGTTTTTGAACTCGATAATATTAACGTGATCATTAATAATTTGTTTCGGCACTTCTGGACTTTGGATTTTACTTGTCACCTCAAGCAACTCTAACAACCGCGTTGCAGAACCCGCTGCACGTTGCAGTTCACCATAAACCTCAGAGATTGTGGCGACAGACATCGCGACCATAACTGCGTAGAAAACAAATGCACCTAACTCACCACCGGTCATCTTGCCATTGAGTACATCCATGCCGCCAATCCACAACATAATGCTAATCGCACCGAATGTCAGGAAGATGACAATTGCGATCAACAATGAACGCTGCTTAATTCTATTTTTTGCGACTGAAAATGCATTTTCAACTTCATTCGCAAAAGACGCTTGCTCAGTGTCTTCGTGAGTATAACTTTGTACGACTTTGATGTTTTGAATTATTTCACCAGCGTAGGTACCAATATCTGCAATTGCATCTTGGCTACTTGCTGCTAGCAGTCTTACTTTTTTACCATAAATTAAAATAGGCACGAGTATAAAAGGCACCGAAGCCACGACCCAAAGTGTTAGGTTTATGTTGGTCACGAGTAACATGATTAAGCCACCAATGAGCATCAGCACACTGCGAAGCGCCATCGATAATGACGAGCCAATAATAGATTGTAACAGTGTGGTGTCAGTCGTTAATCTTGACATGATTTCACCACTTCTATTTTCTTCAAAATAACTCGGGTGTAGTTTAATAACTTGGTTAAATACCGCTTTTCGTATGTCAGCGCTTACGCGTTCACCTAACCATGACATCAAATAAAAGCGACTAAATGTGCCAATGGCAAGGAGAGTAATAAGCATAACGAGTACAATAATAGCGGACTGCAGTTGTGATTCTGAACCGGCAATAAAGCCATTATCAATCACAAATTTAACGCCTTGGCCAAGCGATAGGTTAACCGCCGCGGTAACTAACAATGCGAGCAGGGCATAAAAAACCATTAATTTGTATGGTTTGATAAAAGCAAAAATAGGCAACAAACTAGTGAATGATTGTGTTGCACTTGTCTTGTCCGTTAGTAATGAACTCATTGTTTGGCCTTTTGTTATCAATTAACAATTTCAATTGATTGGTATACCTTATTTTTACTATTATTTTTAGCTAAATACAATGCTTTATCAGCATCATAGATTGTCATGTCTATACTTGTGCGTAGTTTTGCAAAGCCAATGCTGACGGTTACCTGGCATTTTTTATCTCCAGAACTGACAATCATGGTTTCAATTCCACAGCGAAATTCATCCAATTTTTTAAATGCTTGTTGCTCATCAACTGCATTAAAAAGCACAGCAAATTCTTCACCGCCATACCGCGATGTAACGGCTTTATGATTGAAGTAATGTTTAAGCATATCTGCTGTTTTAATAATAACGTGATCGCCAAACAAGTGGCCATAAGTATCGTTAATTGTTTTAAAATCATCTAGGTCGATCATGCCTAGATAAGTATCAGGCGCATTACATTTAATCCGGCTGCCCATTTGCTGTCTAAGATACGCCTTGTTCATCAATTGCGTCATTGAATCTTCACTACGAATCTTCTGAGTCAGTAGCATATTGATAAGTGCACTTTGTGCATAGTTACGAAAGATGTTCATAAAATGCAGCGATTTTAAATTACTCTTTGTCAGGTAGATAACACCGATAAGCTGACCTTTATTATAAAGTGGGATACGAACGCAACGATGTGCCGATGAAATATCAGGTATTAATGGGTTCACAATTTTAGAAACGTTAATTTTGTTATCACTAACCTCGTTAAGCACATCATTTTCACTTAGTGTCAGGTTGTGAATAGGTTCTTCAAATTGTTGGTTGTAAGGATTATGTATAAATAAAAGCATTTTATCAAAATGAATCAATTCACTCACCATTTGTGACAAGGTTAGATAGATATCTTCCAGCCTAGTTGATCCCGATAGTACTTGACCCTTACAGTGAATACGATTCGAAATAAAGAACGTCAGTAAGATCACCATTAAAATGGCGAACAAGGCAAAGGATACAGCACCGATATTTAATGCTTTATAGGTCATCTCTGTATTGTTTGAATTTGAAAGCAATACCCAGCCAAACTTATTTTCAGACTCGTAGATACTAAACTTATCCTGACCTTGGTAAGTATAATAAATCGTACTTTTTGAATCGGTATTATTGCCGACTTGCTCAATTATTGCGGGAGTAACACTAACTGATTTGGTCGAAATTCGAGATGGGTCAGGGTGCATGACGATTTCGCCCGTTTTTGAGTCAACAGCATAAACATAACCATGCATCAATGTCTTAAGCAATGATAGCTTGTCATAGAGTCCAAGAATATCGAGTTCTAAGACAATTCTTGCTGACTCACCGTTATTTAGTTTCAATAAACAGACAATCGCCACAGTCCATTTTTTTGTATCTTCACTTTTATAAAGTGTTGATATGAATGGCTTATCATAATCCATGTTGTCACTAAACCAAACACGAGAGCGGTTATCATCAGCATCCGCGTTATAGACATGATTCGTCGCATAATACTCACCTTTAGACGTGAGCAATCCAATCTCCAAGTACTTGGTTTCATTATCAAGTAAGTGTTGTGCGCTTACTAAAAACTCGGTTAGATTATAGTTATACTTATATGTCTCACCAAGAAGGTACAACTGATTGTTAACTGCATTCAAATGTTGATTAAGGTATTCGTTAGCAATATCTAAGTTGTTCTCAGCTTGTTGGTAAGTACTTTGTTTAATGTACTTATAATCGGAATAACCAACATACATTAAGCTGAACATGATTAATGCTAAAAGTGGGTAAATAATCGAAATAAAGATTTTGGGTTGTAGTTTAAAATGCAACATATTCACCTAAGTAAATTTATATCTATACTCAAAATGTAACTGGACTCATGGCTAATGAATAAGTTGAAAATAAACCATAGAGCAATAATGGATAATAACAAAGAATCAAACAAATTGAATAATTAGATATAAAAAACAGTTGTTTAGTCGCACAAATAGACTTTGTGTATAAATACTTATAAAAAATAGTATACAAACGTGCCGCGTAAATACACTAATATAGGGGTAGGGTATTGATTACAACTTTTTATCTATCTTGTTGTCTTAAAGTGACTAACTGGACTAATTCCTTCTATTAATAAGAGTGATACATGTATGTTTAAAGCATTACACAATTTGTTTAAGCAATTATCTGATGATACGTCGTTGCTAAATGTTGTAGATAAACAGGAATTTGAATTATCAATGGCGGCATTGCTGTGTGAAGTTGCCAGTGCAGACAGCACTATTAATGAAAAAGAAAGTATTGCGAAAGTACATCAACTTTCATTACTACTTGGTATCGACAAAGATAGAGCAAGCGAGATATTAGCTATTGCCATAAAAGACAGTGAACAAGCTATATCAATTTATGAGTTCACGTCAAAGCTCCGAAATGTTGAATACAAGCAAAGGAATGTGCTTATAGAATCAATGTGGCATGTAGCTTATGCGGACGGTGTTATTGATCCACATGAGGAAGCATTAATTAGACAAGTAGCCGATCTCATTTACGTCACACATTCGGATTATATAAAAGCTAAGTTAGCCGCGTATCCAGAACCATTGTAACTACTATTATAAAACCATTCGCCAGTTCGGCGCTTGGTTTTATATCTTCAGATATATCTTCAGATATATCTTATTATATCTTATTACATCTTATTACATCTTATTTTAGGTAAAACTATAAAATCATTTGGGTTAATATCATATTTTATAGTGAGTGGCCCAGGTGATAAATATGAAAGGCTGCATTAGGATAGATTAGTGAATTATAATTTCAATTACCCCATTTTAGGTAATCGTAAATATCGTTACTCACGCTTATGCAAGGCATTGATATATCAGTAATACTCCCGAATCCAGCATCTTACCATCCCTAACAGATCGGACCTTTTTGTGATAACCCATCACGTGTAAGATATTGATAATACAACCATTGACATGGTATTTAGTTGTGCTAATTATGCCTCATCCAAAAAATATTATATTAAGTTGATTATTGATCTTAATTAAAATAATTAGATATTTTTCGGAATGGATTTTTGGTTTTTCAATGAACCGAAAAATGATGGATATATGCCTAGGATTGGCATTCTTTAAGGATAAATCATGTTTAAACGTACATTTCTATCTACTTTGATAGGCTATGGTGTTGTACTCAATAGTTATGCAATGAACCCACAAGAAGACCCACTTAACCCAACCGGATTTATCGTTTCTCAATCAGAAATTAAAGCTGCGGAAGATGCTAAAACATTAGACCCTATGTATGATATTTGGGCTCAAGCATTACGCACAGAACCTAACACTGTAGTCGAAGTTATTGAACCTGGTTTAGCTTCAAATCCAGACAATGTTAAACGCTTAGAACGTGTTTTCCCACAAACTGAATGGGACTTCTTAACGCAGATGGCGGCTCCTGAATATACCTATACACGTTTATTACGTGCGGTTGGTAAATTCCCTGCATTCTGTGGTGAATACACAGATGGCCGTAACTCAGATGCAATTTGTAAAAAATCAATCATTACTGCATTTGCTCACTTTTCACAAGAAACGGGTGGGCATATTGCTAAAGACAATATTTCAGACAACCCGCAAGCATTAGAAGAGTGGCAGCAAGCGCTTGTACACGTTCGTGAAATGGGCTGGTCTGAAGGTCAAGAGGGGTACACGACAGGTTGTGGTCAGGACGATTGGCAAAATGCCCGTTGGCCATGCTCTGCAGGGCAAGGTTATTTTGGTCGTGGTGCTAAACAACTTTCTTACCACTTTAACTATGGTATGTTCTCGGAAGTCATGTACGACGGTGATGCGACCGTACTGTTAAATAACCCAAGTATTGTTGCTGATTCTTGGCTGAATTTGGCGTCTGCTATTTGGTTCTTTCTAACACCACAAGCACCAAAACCCGCAATGTTACATGTTATTGACCGCACATGGTCTCCATCACAACGTGAAACTGATGCCGGTATTACTTATGGTTTTGGTACTACAATCAACGTTATCAATGGCGGGATTGAGTGTGGAGAGCAAAACAAAACTAAAGGACAGCCAGTTAACCGAATTCGTTACTGGGAAGGGTTATCAGCACACTACCAAATTCCTCTTGAGTCTGATGAGATAAATACATGTTTTCAACAAACACCCTACGGTAGTATTAATCTGAATGGCGCAACTGATGTGCTTTATACAAACTGGGATGGTAACTGGAAATATTACGCGGACCGTCCAGGTGGTGCTTCGTTTGAGTGTGAATTAGTTGGCTTCCAAACCGCTTATTCAGCTCTAGTACCAGGTGATTATGGAAAATGTGTAACAAACTTCTTTGGTTCTCATGCAGGTTGGCCAGAAGTACGAATAGTACCTGATAGTGAAATTCCAACCATACCAACTGAACCGACAGATCCCGGTGCAGGTGGTGTAGCGGCTTGGGATGCTGGTAAAGTTTATGCTTCTGCTGGTGAGCAAGTGAGTTATAAAGAGTCTATCTATGAAAGTAAGTGGTGGACACAAGGTGATTTACCTGACGCAGGTGGACCATGGTTATTCATTAAGGCAGTAACAGCGACGCCAGCTAGCGTAATGCCTGTTGATACGTCATCAACTAATTTCATTATTTGGGAAGATGGTGCATCTCAAGTAGCCAACGGTGACATAGTAACAAATATAGGTAAGTGTTTTATTGCTAAAAATGCTCCTGGTGTTTGGGATACGCCAACGGTTTCTAACAATCTGTGGGACGAAATATCCTGCCAATAAGTTAGTATATTTTTAATCTAAATCTAAAATCCTCGTTAGTTAACGGGGATTTTTTATGTTCTGGTGTTTTAATATGTGTGAATATATTTGATTACATCATATTTTGGATAAAATATGATGTAATCATTTAGATGCATATCATATACTTTATGGTAAATAAGATGGATGTTAAATACGAGGCATTATCTTGAAAACGAACTACTGATCAAGTTCATGAAGTTATTGCCAGGTCATGCTTATTTAACATAATATACATTATGCGCAGTGCTGTATAAACCCAGTGTATAAACCCAGATAGAGGTGTCAGGTTTGAAATTTCGTTATTGATATCAAAATGCTGTTCCTGGTACTTCAGTTTGATATCAAAAACCTGTGCGCTACGTGAAATCTGAAATGTTATGCCAGTATAGTTACTGTAGATTTTACATAGCGCGTGTTCTATTTAGACGTTTGATTATTAATGTTTTTATCTGACTTCAAGTATTCTAGTTCTTTCAAGCACGCGAATATTTTTGCATAACCAATGAAGTTTTGTTCGTCACCATCAGTAAAATCTTGTGATAGTAATTCTTCATGAAGAAATATAATTGATTCTTTAATATCTTCAAACTCGATTGAGATTTCACTGCTCACTGCAAAGCATTGATCACCACAACGATAAAATAAATGACCGGCTGTGATTCTTACAGCGTTTACCTTGTTTAGTTTTAGATTCATATCGTGAAACTTCTTCTTGGCCAACGTATTTATAAATAAATGGTTCTTGATCACTGAGCCGTTCTTGTTTCTCGTAGATCTCAACTTCAAAGTAATTTCAGTTTGAATCTGGCTGACCATGCGACATTATTTGTGCTGAACAGTCATCATTTTCTCGAATCCACATGCTCGTATGATTTTCAATTCTTGGTGCTAGTAATCTGGGATTTACGTTTTCTTCAACGTGACCAGATAACGAGCCGCCAGTAAATCGAATCGTTGTCTTTCCATATGGCAGTTGGCCGTCTTGAATGGATTGCTTCATTTCAACAGGAAATTCACCGCCTAAATGAGCGTAAGCTATTTATTCGTTAAATTAACAATAGTTAATAAAATCATTAGTATGACTAAGTGTTCCCGGTTTAATTATGTCTTTTTTTCGTTCATTTTTTTGTAAATTTCGTTTAAGTTAGACTGCTTTATTATAAAGTTTGGTCATATCTCAAGTTGAAGCTTCACCTAGTTTCAGGTATTTCCATCGGGATAAAGCTTAGATTTGCGCCCTCGCCCAATTTGCATTGATGACATTCCGCGGATAAATGATTGCTCATTCCCCTTGCCTACTTCATGGTTAACAGGCCAATCAATTGCCGTAATTTCAGATCTACATGGTTTTATATTAAATCTACTGGGGGGCTAGTTGCACACAGCCTAAAATAAGAAAAGCCATCACTTAACATTACCAATTCTCAAAAAAATGGATTAATGGCGATGGCTTAAACCGAACTGAGGTTAATTAGTACCACCTCCCTAACTTTCAATTAATTCTTTAGGCTCACTTGGGTATATTGTGATTCTATCTATTAGTTGCTCCATCACCATAACAATTATTGTTTCTACTGAATTTATATAGAAAATCTGAGCCGATATACCGTTTACTCTATAAATATCAACCATAGAGGTAAGTAATTCAGTTATCTTAATTGAATCAAAACCAAGCGCCCCCAATGATAGGCTCATATCTATCGATTGTGGCCCCAAGTCTAAGTGCCTCGCAATATCCGCTATTATGCATTTCCTGAGGTATTTTAATTGCTGAGTAGAATCCAAGGCCGAAAATGTGACATAACAGAAGTGCTGTTTTTGTTCAATGACACTATCGTTTTCATTAAAAATGCGTTGCCAACTATCGACGATGCTAAAATCATCATTCGCATAACTTTCTTTATTAAATTTTCGTCTTACTTTCCCGCTTGTGGTTTTTAACAAAGACCTCGGTTGTAAAAAAACAATATCATATAATTCCAAACTAAAATGACGCCTGATTGCGCTACGTAATTGGATACATACCTTACAAGCATCAAAGTCTATAGATCGATTACGGGGAACTTCTACCAGGAGAATTAAATTTTCACTAGTCCCATTGGTTACACCAAAAACCACCATGGCGGTAATATATAGCTCTGCCATACATTTTGTTAACACATACTCAATGTCTTCAGCGAAATAATTTCTTCCCCTGACGATTATCTTGTCCAACTGCCGACCACAAACATACAATTGTTTGCTATATAAAAAGCCCAAATCACCGGTGCGATAATATCGCTGGCCACTGTCCGTTTCATTACCAAAGGTTGTCGCCTTGAACCTGTTATTTGTCAATGCAGGCCTTTTCCAATAACCACTTGTTACACTGGGCCCAGTCACCCAGATTTCACCGACATTTCCTTCTTTGACCTTTTTACCTGTTTCCTCACTTACAATTATGATCTCATGACCTGGTGCACAAATGCCGTTGGATACTAGTGTTCGGGAATTATCATTATGATCGTCAACAGGCAATACTATGCCAGCACTTAAACTTGGTCTGCAAACTGTTAATGTATTATTTACTGTGTTACTACCTAAACCACTAACCAACAACGTAGTTTCAGCCATGCCATAGCAGGGGTAATGACTTGCAGGTGAGAATCCAGCGACTTGAAATTTCTCATTGAAATTTTCCAAGGTAGCATTCACCACTGGTTCCGCTCCGTTAAACGCCACACACCAACGACTTAAATCCAAAGAGCGTACATCCGCTTCTTTTACGTGCTTAATACACAGATCATACGCAAAATTTGGACCTCCACTGGTAGTTACACCATATTCACTTATGATTGAAAGCCAATAAAAAGGTTTTCGAATGAACCGGGACGCGGCCATAAGCACAACAGGAAATCCAACAAAAAGTGGCTGCAAGATCCCGCCAAGCAGCCCCATATCATGATAATGAGGAAGCCAACTACAACCTACAGAATGAGTAGTGTGTCCAAATAGAATACGTATAACATCCAAATTATTCATGATATTTGCATGGGTCACCATTACACCTTTAGGCTCCCCGGTAGATCCAGATGTATATTGTAAAAACGCGATATCATCGGGCAATATTGTATGTGTTCTTATCTTACTGCTTGAGCTTAAACCGCCATCGGTCTCAAAGTAGCTAATACGGCTATTGGTTAATACCCCTTCCAATTTTTTTCTGGTTTTACTGTCACACATTATTAAACTGGAATCAGAATTTGATACTATGTAGTTGATAATGTTTTTCATTTCTTGCGTACGCGGTACAGATAAAGGAACCGCTATGACCCCAGCCGCCAGGCAACCCAAAAATGCCGTTATAAAATTTTCGGAATCTTCATAGATCAGTAAGGCTCTTTCTCCCTTGCTAGCCTTATCACCTAAATTTTGAGCAATGTTATACATGGACTCATAAACATCTGAATAGGTTAGGTTCAGGTACTCCCCAGAAGTCCCACTGACAAACCGATACAACACCTCTTGGGGTTTAGCTTTATTGTGTTCACACACCACGTCAATTATATTTTTTGGTTTATTATCAGCAATCATAGCAATAGCTCTTAAATCATATTTAATAATGGATATATTTAAAAAAGAAGGGGAACCAAGCAATTTGAAATAAGGTATTTTAATGAACGACCTGATTTCAATGACTGACTCCCCTGCATATCAAAAGACTAGATCACGGATCTTAAGGCTTAGGTTTCACCGCGCCAAGGATTGGTTCATCCGATGTCATTACCGTGGGCGTTTCGGTTAAAATCGGAGAACCGACATATTCATAGTTGCCAGATTCTGGTCCTTTCTGGTTCCATTTTATAAGTCTCGCCAACATTGTGCCTTGATACAGGAATGTTTTCTTATGAGCAGGAACACTAAAAGTAGTTGTTTGGGATTGAGACTCATTCCAACTCGCACTAAAGGTGGCTGACAGACTCAATGTAACGCTGGCTTTAATAAATTCTATTGATGCCTCCACGGTTGTTGAATATCCAATAGTGGTACTAAACTCTTTGGAGAACCCCCGTGTGAACGTCTTTTCAAATTTCGTTTCAGCCGACCCATGGGTATTATCCAGCACGCCAATATTCAAATAGTCTGGTGAATACATAACCAGTCGCTGGACATTTCCATTTTCACTAATTGCTGTTGGCAGTGAATGTTTGAATGTATTCTTGTCTGCCGGTGGTAATTCAACAAAGATTTCCAATTCCTCATCGCGTACTGGGAAATCGCTCTTGCTTTCTTTCTGATGATTATCTTTTTCTTGATGTGAACCACGGCTCCTATTCCCCATAACTGCACCTGGGTTTGTTATCATGTTATAGTCCCTCTCCAATACATCAGGGTTGTCATAGAACATACCACGAGAGCTAATTGTAATAGTCACCTCATGTGTATCCCCACCATTTTTAGCTTTATGTTTATATTCTTGAATGGTCAATGTGTATAAGAGGTTAATTGCACCGATCCCTTTGCAATCCTGCGCTTGCTCGTCATAACCATCAACTAACAGAATATTTTTATCCCCTCTGTAATAGTAATCTCTGGCTGCCATCCCACCGAAATTTTTACCGAGTGTAAGTTTCATAACCGCTTGCATGGCGTCTTTATCTACACCACCCGCAACTGGATATATTTGTGCCGCTGAGGCAGCAGCCTCGGCAAAAAGATTTGTGATTGCAACATCGGTAGCGACTTCGTCGGTCCTAGTTTTAGCATCTTTCCTTTGTCCACCAAATACATAACCCCCTTGACCAGTTTTTGATTCCAGATATTCGAAGTTATCCTCATAAAGCACAGTATATAATTCGTTACTATATCCTGCTCCGGTCTCAGAGGGTTTATAGTTAACCTCGGTGTCCTCTTCTTTTAGAAGTCTCAACTCTCCATATCCACCTGTAGCCAGTTTAATGATTTTTATTTCTATTTGTTTTCCTGCATAGGCAGACGATGCAAGATGTACATCATTTGGTATTGTTTCACTAAATCCATAAGCAGCTAATCCGGTCTTGCCTGCTAATATTTGGGTAAATTCCTTCACCCCTCTGTCGATGAAGCCCTGTAACTCTGCTACCGTTGCTGTTTCACCGCATGGTAATCCTGCGTCTTTTAATTGTGGTCGCAGGGACACTGGCGTGATAGTGCTCGGTGTCGTCTTCGTTAATTTTATATCGATACGCTTAATAGGAAACCCTTTAGCGTTCATCTTACAATCCTTATACATCACGTTCATATTACAATCCTTTAAAATATTACTATTTGATTTTTCGTCTTTATCGATACGGTATCGCCACTCAGCGGTTACTCATTTCACGACAATTCGCATTGATCTTTGAAAATATATAATTTAGAGATGATTAGAGAATTAATAGAAGTTGTATATTTGTTTACAGCTTCATCACTAAACACTCAAGGAGCCTACCACACGCCACCATCGATACCCACATGTAGATACCTACATATAGCTAACTATGTTTGATTGCTCACATTTGATTGCTGATATTTTAGCGTTAAAGCTAATTGCCTACATCTGATATTCCGTATCCTTAAATAGACATTATTACTAGTGATATGGGTAAAAAGCGTAACTTTCTTATCGATGTAACATTTTAAACTTGCCTTAACAGGTGTGTTAAACCCAATATAAGTGTCTGGTTTGAAATTATTGGTTTTGATATCAAAAACCTGTGCGCTACGTGAAATCTGAATTGTTTTCCCAGTATAGTTACTGTAGATTTCACATAGCGTAGGTTTTATTTAGACGTTTGATTATTAATGTTTTTATCTGACTTCAAGTATTCTAGTTCTTTCAAGGCTGAACCAAACTTCATACTGAATATGCTCATCGGATTTTAAGACGTGAATTTGAAGCGATTCTACGTAAAATAGACTAACTAGGACGTTGATTACGCATTAAGATTTTACGTAGCGTCATGTGAAAATAGCTATGTTATTGAGTTTATTGTTAATAATACTCTTAAAGTATCGATTTTACGGGTGTTTAATTTTGACTGTATATAAACACAGTTGTTTTGGTATACCCGTAAAATAGAGACTTTTGACGAAGATATATAGATTTTGGATGCAAGCGCCCTATCCTTTTTTGGCTGTTTTATAGATGACTAACTCACTTCTACACATGAGTTAATCATCCAAGTCTACAGTTAACATTACAGCATATTCTTATATGCTACATGCCCACTTGTTCATATAGTTCTAGCGGAAGACCATCAGGATCGTTAAAAAATGTAAATTTTCTGCCAGTAAATTCATCAATCCTGATATTCTCAACAGCGATACCTTTCGATATTAGATAATCACAAGCATCCTCTACTGAAGCTACATTAAAGGCTAAATGTCTTAAACCTAAAGCTTCTGGAGAACTTGGTCTCTTAGGCGGATTAGGAAAAGAAAACAATTCTAACTGATCACCGTTTGGTAATTTAAGATCCAGCTTATAAGATTTTCGTGCTTCTCTATAATTCTCAGCAATTACAGTCAAACCAAGAATTGAAGTATAAAATTGCTTGGATTTATCATAATCGGAACAAATTATTGCAACATGATGTATCGAGTTAAACAACGCACTCTCCTTGCCATTTCAATAGTAATACCATAAACAGTATCAAATTTACTTTAAAATACAAATGGATAATTAAATATAGCCATCCTAATAAAATTAAACCGAGGCGATAACTCGAATGGCTGAACCCCGAGGATTATGACGACAGCATTCTAGTCTGCTAATGGTGTCTATAATTAATAGAACAGACTAGAGTCGGAGGTTTTATGGATCTGTCAAAATTACATACCGGAATGATGATTTCCAGTAAAAAAGGCGATGGCCAAATCATCAGTATTGATCGCGAACAACATACAATGCAGGTTATTGATTTTATGGATAATCACGAATTTGAAGTCGGATTTGAATCTATCAAAGACGATCCTCAGGTTCATAACCCGGAAGGTGGTTATTACTGACAGCAGGTATTAAGGCAGTAAGTTCACAACAGAAAAAGTCCCTGCTCTCAAAGGGACTTTTTTGATGCTAGTTTGGAGCTCAATTTGTTCACTCCCTTTTATAAATTGCCAAAACTTGGCTCTCAACAGAGTGAAATCATATCTCCAAACACGAAATTGAACATCATGTATGGCACACGTCGTTTAGATATCCCGAGCATTCTTGATTTCCCTTCAGTGCAATATTGAATAGCATTCGTGGAACACGTTTTTTGTAAATACTTAAATTTCGTAACATGATCGAAACGTACTAATGCAACATCAGCACAGCCACCATCAGCAAGTTAATGATATTAATACGAAGTGTTACAAACCGTTACAAATCGTTACAAACAAAAAAGGCCCACAAAGAACAATAGTGATTCATAAACAATTACACTTTTTTACAAATGGTTACAAAGACTTACAAATAATCACACCCTTCCTTTATTTAAATCATTTCCCATCGTTTGCGTAACTCGCAACCGCTCTCAGTGAAAACGTTTACATTATGTTGCGGAGATCACAATTCAATAACATTAATCAATGTAATATTTTTCGTCTTGATGAAATTGAATTGAAACAATTCGGATCATCGCTGCAATGTTAATTATTAAAAGGAATTTTTCGATGAAAAAATTGACTGTATTAGCAACTTTAATTGCTGGAATGGCTGTCGGTACTTCAGCTGTCGCGGATACCAAATTAGGATTTACTGTCTATAAATATGACGATAATTTTATGGCTGTGGTACGACAAGAAATTCTAAAAGCTGCTGAAAAAGATGATGATATTAAATTATTGATGAATGATTCTCAAAATAGTCAATCAATGCAGAATGACCAAATTGATATTCTACTCGCCCGTGGTGTTAAGGCTCTTGCAATTAACCTCGTTGATCCTGCAGCCGCACCAGTCATTATCCGTAAAGCGAAGATGGATAACGTACCGATTGTATTTTATAACAAAGAACCTTCAGCAAAAGCACTTGCAAGTTATGATAAAGCGTACTTCGTTGGTACTGAATCCAAAGAAGCAGGGATTATTCAGGGTGACCTGATTGCTAAACACTGGGCAGTCAATCCTAAGTGGGATCTAAACGGTGATGGCGTGATCCAATATGTATTGCTTAAAGGTGAACCTGGACATCCAGATGCCGAAGCGCGTACTAAATATGTTATCAGCACATTAAATGACAAAGGTTATAAAACTGAAGTGCTGCATCTCGATACGGCCATGTGGGACACTGCAATGGCTAAAGATAAAGTAGATGCTTGGGTTGCCGGTCCTAATAGCAGCAAAATTGAAGTTGTCATCGCGAATAATGACGGTATGGCAATGGGCGCGGTTGAATCATTAAAAGCAGCTGGAATGACAGATATTCCAGTATATGGTGTTGATGCGTTAGCAGAAGCGCTTGCGATGGTTCGTTCAGGGCAATTAGCAGGCACAGTATTGAACGATGCACCGAATCAAGCAAAAGCAACCTATGAAATGACACGTAACTTAGGTACAGGTCTTGCGGCCGCAGAAGGTACTGAGTGGAACTTAGTAAACAGAGTCGTTCGTGTACCTTATCTAGGCATTGACAAGAGCAATTTAGATTAATTTTTGTCAACAACAAATGGGGAATGTTTATTTCCCCATTTACAAATCTATGGTTAATACGTGATGACAACACAATCAAATAATGAATTTCTGTTAGAAATGACCGGAATTGTAAAAGAATTCCCCGGTGTAAAAGCACTGGACAAGGTGAGTTTAAAGGTTCGCCCTCATTCTATTCACGCTTTAATGGGCGAAAATGGCGCAGGTAAATCCACGCTGTTGAAATGCCTATTTGGCATCTATGAAAAAGATGCGGGAAAGATCTTGTTCCTCGGTCAGGAAACAAACTTCGAATCGTCCAAACAAGCTTTAGAAGCTGGTGTCTCTATGGTACACCAGGAGTTAAATCAGGTACTGCAACGTACTGTAATGGATAATATCTGGCTTGGAAGATACCCGACCAAAGGTTTTTTTGTTGACCAAAAGAAAATGTATTCTGACACCAAAAGCATCTTTGATGAATTGGACATTGATATTGATCCGAAAGTGAAAGTCGGCACCTTATCTGTCTCAGAAATGCAAATGCTGGAAATAGCCAAAGCGTTCTCTTATGACGCGAAAATTGTGATTATGGATGAACCAACCTCCTCGCTCAGCGAAAAAGAAGTTCGTCATCTTTTCAAAATAATCAATAAGTTAAAAGAAAAAGGCTGCGGTATCGTGTACATCTCCCATAAAATGGAGGAGATTTTCGAAATTTGTGATGAAATTACCATATTACGTGATGGTGTTTGGATTGAGACACGCCCATTGGAAGGTATGGACATGAGTCAAATCATCAATAAGATGGTTGGCCGCGACCTCACCCACCGCTTCCCAGAAAAAACCAATGTCGTCAAAGAGACCATACTACAGGTCAAAAATTTAACCTCGCTCAACCAACCTTCGATTCAAGATGTAAGTTTTGATTTACATAAAGGTGAAATACTCGGCATTGCAGGACTGGTCGGCGCAAAACGAACTGACATTGTTGAGTCTTTGTTTGGTATTCGCGAACTCAGCCAAGGTGAAATCATTTTGCATGGCAAGCCAGTTGCGAATCGTGATGCACATGAAGCTATTAATAACGGTTTTGCTTTAGTAACAGAAGAGCGACGTGCAACAGGCATATACGGCAATTTGGATATTACTTTTAACTCACTCGTGGCTAACGTTGATGCATACAAAACTAAGTTTGGCCTGCTGAGCAATAAAAAAATGAAAAATGATACTCAGTGGGTCATCGATTCTATGAGTGTTAAAACGCCCTCACATGAAACCCATATTGGTTCTCTTTCTGGCGGTAATCAGCAGAAGGTGATTATTGGTCGCTGGCTACTGACCAATCCTGAAATATTAATGCTGGATGAACCAACCAGGGGGATTGACGTAGGTGCTAAGTTTGAAATTTATCAGTTAATTCTTAACCTTGCCAATAAAGATAAAGGCATCATTATGATCTCCTCCGAAATGCCAGAGTTACTTGGCACCACAGATCGTATTTTAGTAATGAGTAATGGACGGGTTGCCGGCATTGTTGATACCAAAGATACAACCCAAAGTGAAATTCTTGCTTTAGCCGCGCGTTATTTATAAGGACATGTCAATGGACATAATGAAAAAGATCAATCTGATAAACCTGCTTAAAGCGGGTGGTATCTATGCGGTACTGTTCATTTTATTAGTTATTATTGTTATTCAAGAACCTTCTTTTTTGAGCTTACGAAACCTGAGTAATATTCTTACGCAATCATCAGTACGAATTATTATTGCACTCGGTGTTGCTGGACTTATTGTAACGCAGGGCACCGACCTTTCAGCTGGGCGTCAGGTTGGTTTGGCCGCGGTACTCTCTGCGACGCTATTACAAGCCGCAGATAATGTAAACAAAGTATTCCCAAGCCTTGGTGAAATACCCATTGTTGTTGTTAT
>NZ_ABCQ01000057.1 GCF_000170855.1 Moritella sp. PE36
ATATATAAATTTAAAAACCGAGTTGTGATCTTAAATAATGACGATTTTATTCGATTTATGTTCTGAATATACCCCGAGTGGTGATCAGCCTCAAGCGATTGAAAAGCTTGTTGATAGTTTTAATGCAGGTGTTGCCTGTCAAACCTTATTAGGCGTAACAGGTTCGGGTAAAACCTACACTGTCGCGAATATGATTGCGCAATTAAATCGTCCTACATTGCTTATGGCACCCAACAAAACGCTTGCCGCACAGCTCTATGCTGAAATGAAAGGGTTTTTCCCTAATAATGCGGTTGAGTATTTTGTTTCTTACTACGATTATTATCAACCAGAAGCGTACGTACCAAGTACAGATACCTTTATTGAGAAAGATGCGGCAGTCAATGCGCATATTGAACAAATGCGTCTGTCAGCGACTAAAGCATTATTAGAGCGTCGTGACGTTATCTTAATTGCATCTGTGTCTGCTATTTACGGTTTGGGTGATCCTAAGTCGTATCTAAAAATGATGTTGCATGTGTCTGTTGGTGAGGTAATCAGCCAGCGTAGTATTATTCGTCGTTTAGCTGAATTGCAATATATTCGCAATGATATGGATTTTAAACGTTCTACCTTCCGTGTTCGTGGTGAGGTTATTGATATCTATCCCGCTGAATCAGATAAACACGCGGTTCGTATTGAAATGTTTGATGATGAAATTGAACGTATCAGCTATTTTGATCCGTTAACGGGGGCGGTTGAAAAAACAGTAGAGCGGGCGACCATTTATCCTAAGACTCACTATGTTACCCCAAGAGAAAAGATCTTATCTGCAATTGAACACATTAAAGTGGAATTGTCAGAGCGTAAGAAACAACTATTATCAGCGAATAAATTAATTGAAGAACAGCGCGTGAGTCAACGCGTGCAGTTTGATATTGAGATGATGCAAGAGCTTGGTTACTGCTCGGGTATTGAAAATTACTCTCGCTATCTATCAGGGCGTGTACCAGGTGATGCGCCTCCGACCTTATTAGACTATTTACCTGATGATGGCATATTGGTCATTGATGAGTCTCACGTTACCGTGCCACAAATTGGTGCTATGTATAAAGGTGACCGCTCACGCAAAGAAACATTAGTTGAATTTGGTTTCCGTTTACCGTCTGCTTTAGATAACAGACCGCTTAAATTTGAAGAATTTGAATCCATTTCACCACAAACCTTGTATGTATCTGCAACACCAAGTCAGTACGAGCTGGATCGCTGTGAAGGTGAGATTGTTCAACAACTCGTACGACCGACAGGATTATTAGATCCAATCATTGAAGTGCGCCCGGTTGATACGCAAGTTGATGATCTGCTAAGTGAAATTAATATTCGTGTTGCGAAAGGTGAAAGGGTACTTGCGACGACGTTAACGAAGCGTATGTCTGAAGATTTAGCTGAATACCTCGCCGATCATGGCGTTAAGGTTCGCTATCTGCACTCCGACATTGATACCGTTGAACGTGTGGAAATTATTCGCGACCTACGTTTAGGTGTATTTGATGTGCTGGTTGGGATTAACTTGTTGCGTGAAGGTCTAGATATTCCAGAGGTTTCTTTGGTCGCTATCTTGGATGCTGATAAAGAAGGTTTCTTACGTTCTGAGCGTTCGTTGATCCAGACTATTGGTCGTGCTGCGCGTAACTTAGAAGGTAAAGCTATCTTATATGCTAATCGCATCACCAAAGCGATGGATAAAGCCATCAGTGAAACCGATCGGCGTCGTGCTTTGCAACATGAGCATAACGTGAAGCATGGCATTACACCAAAAGGATTAAAGAAAAAGGTCGGTGATGCCTTAAATATAGGTAGAACACCAGAGCAACAAATGATGTTTATTGCTGAGCAAAAAGCGACGTATGCGATGTTTACGCCAGCAGCACTGAGTAAAGAGATCGTGCGTTTAGAAGAGCAAATGTATAAGTATGCACAAGATCTGGAATTTGAAAAAGCCGGTGAAACCCGTGATAAAGTGGCTAAACTGCGTGAGCAATTAATTCAATAGCCGTGAACAGCATATAGAAGCAAAAAAGCGAAACCACTTACTGTAAATAACATTAAGTCGGTTTCGCTTTGTATTTTATCTAAGCCGATTTTATGCAAAACCGACAGACACTTTATGTGCTTAGAATAACGAATCAGACAGATCAAATAGCTCTTGATTGAAAGGACGTTTCATATTGTTGATACAATCAATAATATCATGATGCACCATTTGTGAGTTCATTAGACCCACACAACGACCGCCTTCACCGTTTATCAATAGTTTAACTGCATATGAACCCATACGACTTGCCATAATACGGTCACGCGCTGTTGGTGTTCCGCCACGTTGTAAATGACCTAAAACGGTAGCGCGTGTCTCACGACCTGTAACCGTTTCAATATGCTTAGCAAGCTGGTTAACGTCTGTTACATGCTCGCACATTGCAATAATCGCATGCTTCTTACCTTTATCGATACCCGCTTGAATTTGTGCTAATAAATCAGCTTCATCATAGCCTTTTTCTGGGATAACAACGAATTCAGCACCACCGGCTACTGCTGCACCTAAGGTTAAATCACCACAGTAGCGGCCCATAATCTCAACAATAGAAATACGTTTATGCGATGTTGAAGTATCACGTAGGCGGTCAATGGCATCAACCACAATATTCAGTGCCGTATCAAAACCAATGGTATAAGTTGTACCTGGGATATCGTTATCAATCGTGCCCGGAATACCGATACATGGGAAACCCATTTCAGTTAGTTTCATCGCACCCATGTAAGAACCGTCACCACCGATAACAACAAGTGCATCGATGTCGTGTTTTTTAAGATTCTTAATCGCTTCTTCACGAACGCTTTTTTCTTTAAATTCAGGGAAACGTGCAGAGCCTAAGAAAGTACCACCACGGTTAATCACATCAGAAACAGATTTACGATCTAGTTTCTCGATACGACCTTCGTGTAAACCAGCATAACCATCGTAAATACCATAAACTTCTAAGCCAAGATGTAAGCCTTCACGTACAACTGCTCGGATTGCTGCGTTCATGCCTGGTGCATCACCACCACTTGTTAAAACACCTATTCTTTTAATCATTGAAGCCTCAAATATATCAATCGATGATACTTTATTTATTGGGTTAGAGTACTGTACTTAACTAGGTAAAGAGTTGTACTTATCTAGATAGAGTACTGTTGCAGCAGGTGATGGCACGCTTGTTAATATACTTAGCACACCAATTCTAGTTTCTCTGTTGCTGCTACTTTCTATTTAGTATAATTTTCTATTTAGTATAAAAACTCATTTATTATAACGATTTATTCTATTCTTTACTGTGTCTTTGTGACTTATTCTATTACTAAAGCGATACTAGTCACGCTTTCATATGAAACTTTTACTCGTTAAATAAAATAATGCCTCGATGCAATTTTATTTTGAAAAAAATTAGTTTAATAAGAAAGGAGTGCAGTAATACAAAATTGTTGAGCAATTAGCATTACTACACTTTTATCACTAATGCAGAGTAGAGTTTCTCTCTACATTAGGTTTTGACTGGCAATTATGCAGAAGCACCTGCAATTACTTTAGAGAATTCTACCGCGTCTAGTGAAGCGCCGCCAACTAGGCCGCCATCAATGTCTGCTTGACCGAATAATTCAGCAGCGTTAGCGCCTTTAACTGAACCACCGTAAAGGATTTGAACTTTGTTTGCTACTGCAGCATCTTGCTCTGCTAACCATGAACGGATATGCGCGTGGATGTCTTGTGCAATTTCTGGTGTCGCTGTTTTACCAGTACCGATTGCCCAAACTGGTTCGTATGCAATTACTGCATTGTTTAGAGACGTGATACCAGATTTAGTTACAACAGCTTGCAGTTGAGCTTCAACAACAGCTTTAGTTTCGCCAGCTTCGAATTGTTCTAGTGTTTCACCGATACAAAGTACAGGTACTAGGCCATTTTCTTGGGCAACAGCAAATTTGTCAGCAACAACTTCGCTTGATTCACCGTGGATAACACGACGTTCGCTGTGACCAACAAGTGTGTATTTACAACCGAATTCTTTTAACATTACGGCTGAGTTTTCACCAGTGAATGCGCCAGCTGTATTAACGTCACAATCTTGTGCGCCGTAGCTAATTGCAGTGTTAGCAGTTAATGCTTCAACTTGTGGGATAAAAACAGCAGGAGGGCATACAGCAACTTCAACAGTTGCATTGTCTTTTGCCGCATCAACTAAACCGTTAATTAAAGCTTCTACAGATGCTTTAGTTGCGTTTAATTTCCAGTTACCCATTACTAGTGCTTGTCTCATGTCTATCTCCGATATGGTTTAAAGCTATTTTTCTTCAACTTAATTAACTTGAGTAACAATGACTAAAGTTACTTAAGTTGAGAACATGAGATGATTATAGAGTCATCTAGCGTCAGGGCAAGTTGTCACAAGACAATTTTTGGTAATAAAACTACATAAAATGCAGTAACTGTGACTTGACCCACGTTTAATTACTCGATTTAGACTGAAATGCAGTGAGAATTACAGGTTGGAAAATTTATTGGTTATTTTTTAACGACAACCAAGCCAGTCCTAACCATTCATGAACCACCATAGAGCTAATTGCAAGATACCGAGCGCGAGGGAAGTAGTAATGTAATGGTGGTGTACCGTTAACCGGTTTACTGACATGTGCGGTTGGTGCAGGGATAGGGAATAAACCTTGCTGTTGGAATATCTTCATGGCTCTTGGCATATGGGTGGCTGAGGTCACTAATACAAGCTGCTTACCTTGGGTAATCTTTTTATTATCAATGGCTTCTTCTATCGTGTCTTTAGGTTGTTCTAATAATAGAATCGCTGATTTTGGTACCCCTAACGCCATGGCTAAGCGCGCATTCATTTTTGCATTACTGTTAATATCACCGCCGCTATAACCACTGAAAATCAACTTCGCTGTTGGGTTAAGTTTATAAATCCGCACGCCTTCAGTGGTTCTGGTAAGGGCTGCTGGGGTTAATTGACTGGTGATCGGCAAGCCATCTACGGTGGTGTGACCGCTGCCCAATACGTGAATATAATCGACGTTTTGCTGCTGATAACTGGGATACTGAGACTCTAATGTGGCCGCCAATCTGGTCGCAACGGGAGCAAGGCTTAAGAGTAATAATGTAATAAAACTACTAAAAAGTAAAATTTGGGCTGTTCGTTCAAAGCGTGTGAATTTATATAATAGTGCGGCAAGGATAAAAACAGTGAGTAAGAAAGGCAGTGGCATTAACCAGGTACCAATGATTTTTTTAAGTGCGAACATAAATTCCGAATACCTTATTTTTTATATAACGACCAATCTACATCAGCACCAAGTAAATGCTCTTGTTGCCAACCAAGTTGAAATTTGTTCATGAAATTAATGTGAGCATGCCATCCTTGTGGGCACGCTGATACATTCAAATAAGTCTGTCCTTGAGCAAGCTGAGGAAAGAATTTATCCTTTCCTGCAAGTTTTTTAAGCTCGACTTTCGTTAACGTTGAGAATAGATCGATATTAGGCAGTATGATACCGTCAGCCTGAAAGCTTTTAGCAATATTAAAACCTTCTGGATCAAAATCACCGAAATAGTAGATGGGTAATTTTGATTTGTAGTTATCGATAAAACGTTTAACTTCATCTGCCCGCTTACCATTTTGACTATCGCCACGATAAACGACGAGTGCGTGCTCGAAGACAGGGTTATTTTTCAGTTGGTGGAGGTAGTACATGGGCGTGAAGTTTTCACAGATGATAATCGCATCGTGTTCGATACTGTTGATCATGTTATGACGAAGTTCTAGACCAGCAGCATAAATAGAACGAAATAAAGAACTTACTTCTTGGTTAAGTTTTAATTGTCCGGCTGCGTTATTCACTAAAATGATATCTTGTGATGCATTTGCGCCGACCTTTTCATCATTGTGTCTTGCTGCGTTAGCAATTCGGTCACCATTGCAGTAGGGATCGGTTAATACATCAAGACCTATTTCTGCTTTAATAAAAGCTTGTAACTCTTCTTCTTCGCCAGCGCGTAGCTTGAAATATATTTTTTGTTTTGTTCTTTTGGATGCTGGGATCACTTGTTTATGACCTAAACCGGATAACGCCCGTATTTCTGCGTTAATTTCATCGTATTTTAGGCCTTGTTCATTCGATTCAATTAGTTTTTTACAGCGATTATATAGCGTCCTGCTAATCGTCATCATTAATCTCGCAGTAATTGAATATCGCGAACGCGTAAATTGCCTGAAATTAATATCGAACCCGGTAATTCAGTGGTGCTGGCGTCAGGAAAATCAATCGCCATCACTTTACGTACGGCGGGCGCGCACTTGTAGTATTCATTATAAAGAATACTTAACCATAAATGCTTCGGTAAAATATCGGTGAGCTGGTTGTCTTGCTGCCAATAGTGCAGGGCAGAGAAGGGGTCGCCTTTATTACTCAATACTTGGGTAAATAACGCTTCGCACTGTGACAATACATAGTCGGCTTCGAGTTGACGGGCTTTTTGTTGTAAGTCATCAATACGACCACTGCTGCGTAAATCAACGGTTTCAGCATCTGACTTACTTTCTTTACGCAATGAGTTGTAAATGTCGGTGAGTTCTTCTTGCTGTACCTGATTGCTAATATCAACACTGGCTGATAATTGCAGTGGCGCAACGCGATTGAAGATAGCCGGTACTTGCTCTCGTTCAGCGTAGTCGTCTAATTCCCAAATCGGATTGTCTTTCAGGAATTTAGACATGGCCTTAAGGCGGGCTACTTGTTCATTTTGCTTACGCAGGGTCATGAGTAATTGACGCATACGATGAACAGCGCCTTCTAACTGACGGTTAATACGACGATAACCATCAATAAAGAAAGTAACTTTGCGGCTGAGTTCTGCAGGTACATCATCCCAATCTAACCAGTTATATACATCACTAAGATTAATATCGGCTAACGCATTGAGTAGACCTTCGGTATAGGCGATGGCTTTTTCATTCTCATGGATCTTACTTTCTAAGCTATCCACAAAACCAAACTTACTGGTGATCGCCGCGAACAAGCCACTGACACTGTCTTCTAATTCATAAACAATGCCGTAAAGCTCTTCGTCAACCTGACTTAAATAGAAGGCAACTTCATTGTGCTGACCGGTTAATAATGCACGTTTATAGGATCTAATATCGCCGTCAATGTGTTGCATGACTTTAGCGATATCAGTACGTTTACGATAAGACGCATGACGTAATAATAGTTTGTCTAAAATACGCTTTAAGTTGATGGCAAGCATATAGGTGCCATCTTCTTCACTTGGGCGGATCAGCCCATTCTTGGTGAGCATTTCGAGTAATGCGGTATTCTCACCATTATCAATAATGTTGCCATCGAAATACGCTTGCGCCAACATAGTACTGTTTGATTTAGCAAACGAGGTACGTATTATCTGGGCAATTTTTTCGACTTCTGAAGCGCTTTGCAACGGTGACATTAAAACATCTCCGACTGTGAGTCATCGAAGATATGGTTATCTTGTGTTTCTAATTTCAATGATTCACTGTCATTAATAAAATCAATTAACTCGTGAATATAGTTCATTTTAGCGGTGATCTGATAAATGGTACTGCCCGTTTCTAAACGTTGTACGTAGCCAGCTTCAGCTAATTTTTTTAAGATAAAGTTAAGCTGTTCCGAGATATCATTACGGCTGGTTTTGAAAATACCTTTATTGGTTAATAACGCCAGTTGTTGTTTTAACGTTGGCTCGTGTTCAATACCACGTAATAGCTCAGACAAGCGGATAGTATCGCCTGCGCGCATGGCACAATCATGTACCAG
This sequence comes from Moritella sp. PE36, assembly GCF_000170855.1. GTDB lineage: Bacteria > Pseudomonadota > Gammaproteobacteria > Enterobacterales > Moritellaceae > Moritella. Next base: position 7,876 of record NZ_ABCQ01000057.1, read on the forward strand.
AGCTGTCATGGCGAGATCTAAAAAGTTAACCAATGGACGGAAGATATCACGTACTTGGCGTAACTGCTGACGAATATCCGCGCGGTTTTCTTCTTCAATGGTGCAGTAACAAGCGACAAAGGCTAAGCCGTCTTCAATCACTTTTACCTTACGGTTAATCAAACGCAGGTAATCATTTACCTTTTCAAATAAGCTCTGCTCAGACAGGTAGCGGTATGCATCAGGTTGACTGACCTGACAAATGGTATGACCCTGTAACAATAATTCAACGGTAGTTTGAAACATGGGTTAACCCTCTTCTTGCATAGTGGCTGGTGTCGCTGCGGCTATGATTGATGCTGTCGTTGTAGACGACGTCTCTGCGTTTACCGGTGACGTTAATTCAGGTTCTGCTGCTAAGGCTTGTTTGGCATCCCCATTTAACAGTGCCATGAGTGGATCATCATCAACATTCATCTGGATCAGACGTTTGTTACGGCTATCAATTTCGTATAGGTGATCGAATAACTGCAATACCGATTTATCGGTTGACGGAGATGCCGTCATGATCTGAATGCCGTGCTGGTTTAACATCGTTAGCATCGCCTGAATATTTTCAGAGTGGAGCTCACCTAATTCATCCACAGGCCAAGTGATCACGGTATTTGCATCGGGGCGTAACATGGTCGTTAAGCCGGTAAAGAAGGTGATTAATGCCAGATAAGATAGACCTGTTGATGATACATCTTCCAACTCTTTTGGCGTTGTCGCACGAGTCGTTCGACCATTTTCAACAATGGTGAATTCAATATCAAATAACTCATTGTGCTGCATGCTATTGTTTTTTGGCAATACCGCCGACAGTTCATCTAAGCTATCGATTAAGTCTTGTGGAATACTGCGATCGTGGGTGAGTTCGGTATTGGCTTGGTATGCCTCAAACGCCTCGTTTACATTCTCTAGCTGTTTCCAGTAACCTAACTTGTCCATTTTAGTACGAATGGCAATTTTAATATCACCGAGGGCGGTGAAGAACTGCTTACCATTCATGTGGCTAGACAGTTTACGGCCAGTACGGGTAATATTGCGATCAAAGTTACTTAAATGGGTATAGATAGATAAAATATCGTTAGCCCGTAATTCCACTTCGTGCGTTGTCGATGTTTGCAACAGTTTGGCGTTTTTCAATACGTAGCTCAGCTGTTCGCCGCTGTTAATCGCTTCTTCAAGACGGTAGTTCACCATTTCTGGATCACTTTCAATGCGGTTTTCTAACCAGCCAATTTGCAGTGTACTTCTTGAGTAACGTTTTAATTCACTGCTAATTTTATTCACCGAGCTTAATACATTACTTTGTTGTTTACCTAACAGACTCATTTGACTGTTGGTTAGCTTCGAGATGTTGTTGACGCTGTATTCTGGTAAATCATCATGTGTCACAGCTGGGTAGTCTGCTAGTTTTATAAGGCTGTTATCTAAGCCTTTTAGTTGTAATACCAAGTCAGTAACGAGTTTATCGAGCTGGGTTTTCTCTTGCTCTAGCTTATCGGTAGACTGCTGATAGTCTTGCTTTTTATCTTTTAATTGCTGTTGGAAACGTTGGATCGCAGTATCTAAACGACGTAAACGCTCACGACCTGGTTCCACTTGCGACCATGATGTTTCTAACCAGCTATTATACTTATCTGCTTTTTGTTGGAATACTTTGGCATTCTCAACCGCTTTCATGGTTTGTTGTATTTTCGCTTCAAGGGCGTTAAAGATGCTGGCATTAATCCCCGCGTCACTCAATGCGGCTTGGAGGGCATCGGCAATACGTTGCATTTCAACGTGTGCTTCATTACGCAGATTGTTGAGTGATGACTGGTAACTATCAATACGTTGATTGTAGTCAGTTTCTAGCTGGCAATGTACGCCTAAACGTTCGTTGTTGAGTTCGTTGTGACGACTTTGATAGTCAACTTTCGCTTGGCTTAATGCTTGTAGCGCTTGAACTAAGAGTAGTTCTGTATCCGCTAATTCAGTTTGCACTCGCGCGATCGCTAAGGTTTTATGTTGTTCTAGTTTACTGTTTAACTCATCTTCTTCATTTACTAGGCTAGTGAGTAGTTGATTTTGTTTAAACAGTAATTGCTTGCTCGACATTAATTGTTTATCAAGCTCTTCAACGTCTTTGTTGATCAGCTCTAATGCTTGTTGCAGTTGTTCTAGCTCTGCTTTTTTCACGCCAATCTGCGCCGTGATATGCTGTTCTTTTTCTGCTAATGCACTGTCTGTAAACGACGCATTTTCTAGGGCATTCAGGTTTATTTTTATGCCATAAAAATATTGCACTTGGGTTAGCGCGGTTTCAGTATCGGATTGTTTCGCTGCGTCAGCAAATGCGGCTAATAACTCTGGCTCAAGATGCAGATGTTTTAATAACTCAGGGTTAATTACACGGCCAATGTTGCTTTGCCAGTTTGGTACGTGCTCAACAAGGAAAGCATGTAAAGACCCTTTGGCTGGGCTTAATAGCGTTTGTACATCACGGTGCTGTTGCGCTAAATGGTTTAATTCAATTTTTAAGCGGTCGTTGGTTTGCAGCGCTTGATGTTGTTTTTGACGTAAGCTTTGAGACTCGCTGCTAACACGGTTGTAGGCTTCTTGACGCTCGCTAATACTACGACGGCACTGACTTAAATTCTGTTGTAATTGCTGAGATTGGGCAGCAAGTTCTGGATCAAACTGCGGTTGTGTTAACTGCAGATTAAGCGAGATCTTAGTATGTTCAAGCGGTGTTTTCTTTTCGGTTAACTGATCAACCAGTGTCTGTGTTTGGCTTCTTAATTCACTTTCTAACGTCGCATAGTGCAGTTTGTTTTCACTTAACTCGGTGGTTAACTGCTGACGCTGAGAACTGATCTCGTTAGTCAGCTGTTGCTCACGCTTGTTAAAATCAAGCTCTTGCTTTTGCTGTTGTTCGGTAAACGTGCGGCTAAGATCGGCTGATTTTTCACTTAACTGGGTCTTTTCGTTGTTCAGGTTGATTAAGCGTAAGGTAAAATCAGATAACTCAGAACCACGTTGTTCATAAGTTGCAGCTTCATCATCTTCAAAATCAATCTTTTCTTGTTCTAACTTATCCAGATCGTGTTTTATTTCGCGATGCGCTTTTTCTTCATCGTGGCAGGCGTCTTCGATCGCTAATACTTGCTGTCTGTGTGCTTCTTTTAAGTCGGACAGTTCAAGCAGTACTTCTTTTAAACGCGTGTCGGCGGTGCCTTGATCTTGATTACACTTCTGTTGGTAGATATCAGCAAGGTGATGCAGGTGCTGTAGATCTTTTTTGATTTCAACCAGTGAATCAATGTCAGTTAATGACGATAAGATCTTATCTTCTAGATTGAGAATTGCTTGTGATGAATGCAGATCGGCTAGCCAGCTATCAATATCGCTTTTATCAATGTTGACCATGTCAGTCACGTTATGGCTAAGCATTTCCGAACTGATGGCGTCTTGCGAGATCTCGATGATCATTTGTTTGATCACGTCGAAATTAGAGATCTTATTGAATACCGAGGTAACGACTTTTTCAATGTGCTTAATCGGTGTTTGGCTCATTGAAAAACGTTGTTGCAGTGCACGCAGTGATTTCTTGCCGCCGAGATCACGATGATTCTGAATGACTCTTGCATAATCATCGACACTTAACAGGCTGCTGACTTCGCAACGATGTTGGGTACGGTAATGACGTTTAATTTCGTCATCGCCAAAGATATTGCCACTTTCATCAAGGTACATCTTGATATCGAACTGATGATCAATAAAGCGGTATTGCAGCTTATCACCATCGCTTTTAATTAATACGTGGCATAACTGTGGCTCTGGCGTTCCAGTTGGACGTTGATAGTCAAAAATGATGTAGCTGGTTTTGCGCGGTAAATAATACGCGGCAAATGATTTCTTGTTGGCATTACGTTCAACAATACGTCCAGGTCGCGCACCCCAAAACAGCATAGGCAGTTTAAGTAATGTCGTTTTACCGGCACCATTGGTCCCCGCAACTTTGATATTGCCTGTGTTATTTAACTCAAGTAATTTACCCGGCCAAAAGCTATCAATAAGGTAAGTTGTGCGACAAAGATATTGTTGTGAAGAATCAGTCATCATCATTATTTTGCAAGAAATCGAACCGCGTATTTTAACTGAATGAGGTACAAGATGTAAGAAAAAAGATAAGTTAAATCGGGTGATGCGTGGTTATGCTCAGTTTATCAGCAACTTTATGTTTGAAGTTGGATTTATGCAAATTTAGTGAATATTCTTGCATATCTATAATAATCCCATACAATTCGCCAAATTATTTCATATTAACGAGAAGAAGTTTGGTTTGGGCGGTATTTTATATCGTAATCCGACTTGGTTTAGGAATTATTGATGGAAAACAAACTCGGATTAGGCATGTTAGTGGCATTGGTATTCAGTACCATGGTCGGTGCCGGAATATTTAGTCTACCGCAAAATGTGGCGGTATCCGCATCACCTGGCGCCATTACACTTGGTTGGTTGATTACCGGTTGCGGTATGTTAGCACTGGTGTCGGTATTACGTAATCTGGTTGTTCGCTACCCTAATTTGAATGGCGGTATTTTCTCGTATGCACAAGCGGGTTTTGGTAACTACATCGGTTTTATGTCTGCTTGGGGTTACTGGATCTGTAACTTATTAGCGAATGTATCCTATGCGGTGGTATTTTTCAGTGCCATTGGCTATTTTGTCGATACCCCTGAAAACCCAATAATGGGGCAGGGTAATACGCCGATTGCGATATTAGGTGGTTCGTTATTAATCTGGTTTATGCATGCGCTAGTATTACGTGGTGTGACTCGCGCGGCCTTGATTAATGTTTTTGCGACGATTGCCAAAATAATCCCTATTTTAACCTTCATTTGTTTGGTTATTATGGCATTTAAGCTAGATAAATTCACCCTTGATTTTTGGGGTGATAAAACACCGGAATTAGGCTCGGTATTAGAGCAAGTTAAAGCGACTATGATGGTGACATTATGGGTGTTCATTGGTATCGAAGGGGCGGTTATTTTATCTAACCGTGCGAAAGACAAACGTGATGTGGCGAAAGCAACCGGTATTGCGCTGTTCTCGGCATTAATACTCTACATCGCGGTGAGCTTGTTTACCTTAGGTGTGATGACGCAACCGGAAGTCGCCGCATTACAAAATCCATCAATGGCCCATATCTTAGAAGTGATTGTCGGACCTTGGGGCGCCATGCTGATCAATGCGGGTCTGATTATTTCAGTATCCGGTGCGTTATTAAGCTGGACCGTGGTCAGTGCCGAAGTTCCTTTCATTGCCGCGAAAGAAGGGTTGTTCCCGAAAGCATTTACCAAAGAAAACAACAACGGCGCTGCAACAACATCATTGTGGTTCTCATCTTGTTTGGTGCAGCTGTTTTTAATCTTAACCTTGTTACAAGAAAGCTCGTATTTAGCACTGGTCAACATTGCTACTTCGGCGGTGTTATTACCGTACTTCTTAGTCGGTGCTTACGGCGTAAAAGTAGCGCTAAGCGGTGAAGGTTATAGTGCCACTGAAAGTCGTAAGAAAGATCTTGTTATTGCATTAGTATCCTCATTTTATGGTGCTTGGCTTGTGTATGCGGCGGGGGTTGAATACATGCTGCTATGTGCATTGTTGTATTTACCGGGTGTGCTGGTTTACAAAAAAGCACTTAGCGAAAAACAGCAGGCATTTAGCAAGCGAGATTACGCTTACTCTCTGTTGTTACTCGCTGGCGCTGCGGGTGCTATTTACCTGTTATCAACGGGTGTACTGTCGCTTTCTTAGCGTATCAACCACAATCTTACTATTCTCTCATTTTAAATTGGATACTTTCTTAATTTAAATTTGATATAGTACGGCTTCAAATGTAAGTGTGTATTGTAAAAGGACTTATCGTGATGATTGTGGTTTTATATTTAGTTTTAGGTGCTGCGGCAGGATTGATCGCAGGACTGTTTGGTGTCGGTGGTGGTTTAATTATCGTGCCGGCATTAGTCTTCTCTTTTAGTTTACAAGACCTTTCTCCACTGGTACTGACGCAAGTAGCCATAGGTACATCGCTAGCAACCATTATTTTTACCTCTATGAGTTCGATAAAAACCCATCGCAGTAAAGGGGCCATTGATTGGTCTCTGGTTAAACGCCTGACGTTTGGTATTGTGATCGGTGCGGTACTAGGCAGTATTTTTGCTGATTATTTACCCGGTGAAACATTGCAAATGATCATTGGTATTTATGCATTAATCGTTGCAGTGCAAATGGGCCTTAATTTAAAACCAAAAGCCGAGCATGAGCTACCAACGGGCGCAGGCTTGAGTGTTGCAGGTGGTGTTATTGGTGCAATTTCAGCATTATTTGGTATTGGTGGAGGTTCGCTAACAGTGCCTTACTTATCTTGGTGTCGTGTGGAAATGCGTAATGCGGTTGCTACTTCTTCCGCTTGTGGGTTACCGATTGCGGTAGCTGGTATGTGCACTTATGTCATTACTGGCTGGAATAACCCTGAATTACCAGAATACAGCTTAGGTTATGTTTATTTACCGGCTTTCTTTGGCATCATAATTACCAGTACTGTGTTTGCGAAACAAGGGGCAAAATTAGCCCATTCGTTGCCAAGTCATATCCTAAAACGTTATTTTGCGTTGTTGCTACTGGGTGTTGGTTCGAAGTTTATTTTCTTCTAAAACGAACATTTTATTGATCTAGGCTATAGAACCTTCGAATACCTACTCATTTAGTATAGGGTTGTGAAATATCCTATGTAAATTATGTTAAATTCATCCCCTAAGTAGTAGTTTACTAAGGGGCCGCCTTGTTGATTCTAACAACTGCGATTAAAGCATTACAGCAACTGATTATTCATGCTCAGCCAGAGCAAACTCGTCTTTCGGTCGAGTTACAGCCCTTGCATTCCTCCGAACTGATTGAGTGGTTTGACGCTCAAGTTTTATTCCCTCAATTCTATTGGCAATCTCGAGACGGCGATGAAGAAGTCGTCGCGTTAGGCCAATGCTGTCATTTTAATAATATCACTGCAGCTAAAGGCCAGTTTTCTGAACCGCAGCGAATTTGGGGTGGGTGTGATTTTAGTCATCAAGAATATTATTTCTTACCGCAAATCGAACTAACGCGTAACAACAATAATTGGCAATTATCGGTGAACTTACCTGCTGAACTAGTGTTATTTAACGAAGATGCTGGAAGCAATAGTACCGCTCCAGCTTATGATAAAACGGTGTTACTGGAAAGTTTAGCGAATCTAATTGCGCCAGCACCGACACCAATCCCGTTATCTTACAAGATTGAAGCGCGCAGCCACTATCCTGAATTTAACCAATGGTCACATCTTGTCACTAAAGCATTAAGTGCAATTAAGCAGCAGCGATTTGCTAAAGTGGTGTTAGCACGACAAAGTATACTGACTTTAAACCGTCCCCTATCTGCGGCACAGTTTTTACAGAAAAGCCGCCAAGTCAATCAGCATTGTTTCCATTTCATTTTCGCGCTTAAGCCAAACGATTATTTTGTTGGCTCGACCCCAGAGCGATTATTTACCCGCACCCGCACCCAATTGCACACCGAGGCGTTGGCAGGCACGGCGGCACGCAGTGATGATGCACGAGAAGATCGCGCGTTAGCCAATTGGTTATTACATGACCCTAAGAATCGTTATGAAAACCGTTTGGTGGTGGATGATTTAATGTCGCGTTTGGGTACCCGTTGTGCTTCGTTACAAGTATCTATGCGACCAGAGTTAGTTAAATTGCGTAAAGTACAGCATTTAAAGCATCACATATCAGGTGAACTTGCTGCGGGTGTTGACGATGCTGAATTATTAGCTAGCTTACAACCAACGGCTGCGATCGCAGGATTACCACGCCAACCAGCATTAGATTTCATTGCCGAGAATGAACCATTTTCACGGGGTTGGTATAGCGGTGCGCTTGGTTATGTAGGCCAACAGAAAAGTGAGTTTTGTGTTGCGATCCGCAGTGCTCGAATATTAGAAAATGAATTACAACTGTTTGCGGGGGCAGGGATAGTGCCGGGGTCTGATCCAATGAGTGAGTGGCAAGAATTAGAGCGTAAAACCGCCACCTTATTAACCTTGCTTGAACCTGACAGTAATGAGCATAGTGATACGCACGATCATCATAAGCAGAAACATGTGCTTGCCAATCTATTTATCTCGGAGCAACAACGCGCATGATGACGAGTCAATCGCTTTTGGACATACAAGCGCCATTAAATCGCTTATGGGCGAGTTTAATTTTAGAAGAGCTGTGTCGGTTAGGTGTTCGCCATGTGTGTGTGGCACCAGGCTCGCGCTCTACGCCCCTGGTATTGGCGGCTGAAGCACATGATAGCTTAACCTTGCACAGTCATTTTGATGAACGTGGATTAGGTTTTTATGCGCTGGGGTTGGCTAAATCATTACCCGCGCCCATTGCTGTGATTGTTACCTCGGGAACCGCGGTAGCTAATTTATTACCTGCGGTAGTTGAAAGTGGCTTAACGAAGGAAAAGTTAGTGTTACTGACGGCAGACCGGCCGCTAGAACAAATTAATTGTGGCGCTAATCAAGCTATTCAACAAGCCGGGTTATTCTCAAGCCATGTTTGTCATCAACTGTTACTGCCTAGCCCAAGTTTAACCATCACGCCGCAATGGTTACTGAGCAACATAGATCAAAGCTTAGCGCTGCAGGAGCAGATCGGCGGAACGGTACATATTAATTGTCCTTACCCGGAACCTTTATATGGGGGCGAGGCTGAATTTAGTGATTACCTTATGGGTATAAATAGCTGGCAGGCTTCACTGCAACCCTATTCATCTATTTATACGTCGTACATTGATGATACTGATACTACTAATGACAAGCACGTAGATCTGTATGCCGATATGCCCGTCGTGAATAAAAAAGGCTTAATCGTGGTTGGCGCACTAACAATCGCGGATATGCAGGCGGTCAAGCAATGGGCGACTGTCTTAGGTTGGCCGATATTGGTTGATCCGCAATCGGGTGGGTGCAGTGCTTGGTCGCATTATGATCTTTGGTTACAAAACCAAGCATGTCACGATAAGTTAGCGGAAGCGGAAGTGTTAGTCCAGTTTGGTGCTCGCCTAGTGTCTAAGCGCTTGGGTCAGTTCATCGCCCAACATGACTGGCAAGATTACTGGTTAATAGCCGAACAAGCGGGGCAATTAGACCCTTATCATCACCGCTGTAAACAATTTATCAGTCCGATATCATCTTGGTTAGCGTTGTACGCAAGCGGTAAATTAAATAGCCAGTTAAGTCTGGATTTACCGTCGAATAGCAGTGTTTTTACCGACGTTAGCCAGTGTTACCGTGCTATTTACGGATATGAATGGGCTGAAATACTCACCTGTGCAAGCAGTAAAGTGCGGCAATTAGTCGAAATCAATTATATCGAGAATTTAACTGAGATAAGTTTTGCGGCTACGTTAGATACTTGTCTCACTATGCCGCCTTTAACCTCTGCAACGAGTTTATTTATTGGTAACAGCCTGACTGTCCGATTATTAGATATGTTTGCCCAACTTCCCAACGTTCCCGTGTTTAGTAATCGTGGCGCTTCGGGAATAGATGGTCTGCTGGCGACTGCAGCAGGAGTGCAACAAGGCCAACAACAAGCAATGCTCTGCCTGTTGGGCGATACGTCTTTGTTATACGACCTAAATTCGCTGGCTTTATTTGCCAATCCGACATTGCCAAGTGTGATCGTGGTAATGAACAATGACGGCGGCGCGATTTTTGATATGTTGCCTGTTGCGCAGCAGCAAAAAGAACAATTGTATCGTATGCCTCATGGATTTAGTTTTAAACATGCGGCGGCGATGTTTGATTTAGATTATATCCAACCTCTGACTTTGGCTGATGCGCTTTCGGCGATTGATCACGGCTTAAATCCGATGAGTGAAGTCACGGGTGAAATACGCACTTTACTGGTCGAGATCGTGACACCCGCAGGGGCCGCTGCCCAGCAACTCAAGCAATTGTTTAGCGAGGTTAAAAATGCGCAATTTATCTAACATTGTCATCACAACACCGACGCTATTACCGTTATATTCAGAATTGTTTGCACCCGTGAATAACCCGGTAAAAGGGGTTACAGCAAAGCCTAGTTTAGTGTTTTTACATGGTTTGTTGGGCTCAACGGCAGATTGGCAGCAGGTAGTTGCACACTTATCATCGGACTATCAGTGTATCTGTATTGATTTACCTGGGCATGCGGGTAGCCAAGCTGTGACTGTTAATGATTTTCAACATGTGCAGCAACTCATCATTGCGACGTTGGCACAGTACGAACTTGAGCATATTGTTTTTATTGGTTACTCGTTAGGGGCGCGTATTGCCATGACGATCGCCGACGAACCCGCCGTTAATTGGCCGTACACCATCGATGGCATGTTGTTAGAAAGCGGCAACCCGGGTTTAAACAGTAGCGCCGAGCAACTACAACGTGGATTACATGATTTAGGTTGGGTGACACGGTTTAGCGAATCACCATTATCTCAGGTATTACCGGATTGGTATCAGCAAGGGGTATTTGCATCATTAACCAATACGCAAAAAACAGCATTGATTGATACACGTAGCCAAATACAAGCAAACAACAATGGCTTTAATGCTGGCGTGCAGATAAGCAAAATGCTGGCTGCAACGTCACTCTCGAAACAAGGATTTTTGTTACCAAAATTACAACACGCCGAGTTTCCTGTGCGGATGGTATGTGGTGAATTAGACCCTAAGTTTTTACAGTTAACCCAAGCAAGTCAGCTGAATTATCGTGCTGTTGCTAACGCGGGGCATAACGTACATGCCGACCGACCGATTGTATTTATTGAGTTAGTCAGTGATTTTGTCAGTGAGATTGTGACCAATAAAGCGTTACGTAAGCACGCAGCTTAAGCCCGTTTAGATAGTTAGATTCATAGCTTCATCGATTAGCTATTAATATATATTAAAAAAATTAACAGATTAGGAACGATTATGACAAGAACAGTTGGTATTACCGAAGAAGAACTATACGCACAAATTGAATGGCAAGATTGCACCGACGAATACCAAGATATTCATTTTCATAAATCACCCGATGGTATTGCCAAAATTACCATTGCGCGTCCACAAGTACGTAATGCGTTTCGTCCACAGACAGTAAACGAAATGATGCAAGCGTTAGCAGATGCGCGTTATGACTCAAAAATAGGTGTGATCATCTTAACTGGACTTGGCGACCATGCATTCTGCTCGGGTGGTGACCAGAAAGTCCGTGGTGATTACGGCGGTTATAAAGACGACGAAGGTATGCACCACTTAAACGTATTAGATTTTCAACGCCAGATCCGAACTTGTCCGAAACCTGTGATTGCTGCAGTAGCGGGTTACGCTGTTGGTGGTGGTCATGTGCTACACATGATGTGTGATTTAACGATTGCTGCAGATAATGCACAATTTGGCCAAACTGGCCCTAAAGTCGGATCTTTTGATGGTGGTTGGGGCGCATCCTATATGGCGCGTATTGTTGGTCAGAAAAAAGCCCGTGAAATCTGGTTTTTATGTCGTTTTTATGACGCGCAAGAAGCCGCTGATATGGGCTTAGTAAATACCGTTGTTCCATTGGCTGAGCTAGAGCGTGAAACGGTACGTTGGTGTCGTGAAATATTACAGCACAGTCCTATGTCGTTACGTTGTTTAAAAGCAGCATTAAATGCAGACTGTGATGGTCAGGCTGGCTTACAAGAATTAGCGGGTAACGCTACTATGATGTTCTACATGACTGAAGAGGGGCAAGAAGGGCGTAATGCCTTTAATGAAAAACGTCGTCCTAATTTCGATAAATTCCCCCGTAACCCTTAATTAGCTGCGGAGCATTGTTAGTGCCACGTAAGGTTAAGCTGTACCATTATCAGTTACCTTTAGACTGCGCCATGATATTACGTGGCCAGTCGCTGACTGTGCGTGAAGGTTGGCTCATTGAGTTGCAAGAAAGTACTGAACAGCCTAACCGCAGTCAGCAGTATAAGCTGGGGCGTGGTGAAATTGCCCCTTTACCTGGATTTAGTAAAGAGACGGCAACACAAGCCAAGCTGCAACTGGAAAACGTAATTACGAGCTGGTTAGCACAAGGCATTGTGGATCTGAGTAGTTGTTATCCCTCAGTTGCGTTTGGCTTTAGTATGGCTCTTTTGGAATTGGAAAATGGACTACCGCAAACTATTCGTTGCAGCAACAATCATCATCACGCTAACAGTGCGCTATTATTGGCTGCTGATCATCGATTGATAAAAGCGAAACATGCGCAACTAGTTACCAGTGCGTTATGTAAGTTAAAAATCGCCACCCAACCAAGCGCTGAAGATGCTCGCCATGACGGTGACATTGCGCGGTACTTACTGCAGACATACTCACACTTACGCCTACGTCTAGATGCGAACCGACGCTGGTCATTAGCTGCCGCGCTGGCATTTGCCAATCAGCTCCCTGCTGAATATCGTCAACGAATCGATTTTATTGAAGAGCCTTGTCATACCCCGAGTGACTGTTTACAGTTTGCTCGACTAACCGGCATTGCTATTGCCTGGGATGAAAGCTTGCGCGAAACAGATAAAAACGCGCAAGAGCAGGGCGCATTACAGCTTATTTCCTCGTCAAATTCAGGTGTTAAAGGCATAGTCGTTAAAGCAATAGTCATTAAACCTATGCTGACCGGCACTGTTACCTATTGCGCCAAGTTAATTGAACTCGCGCATCAACAGGGATTAACAGCGGTGATCAGCTCAAGTCTTGAATCTAGTTTTGGATTATTGCAATTAGCGCGTTTGGCACAATTGTTAACCCCAGAGACAACACCAGGGTTAGATACGGTAAATGTATTTAAGCAGCAGCTCGCTGAACCTTGGCCAAATTGTACATTACCGTTAATACCCTTAACTCAGTTACCCGTGACTAACTATCAATAACAATAACAATGACAAAATATAAATGGAAATGAGCAAATATCATGAAAAATGACGTTGATTTTAGCGAATGGCCTTGGCAGCATTGGGCAGATCTAACCCCTGAAAAAGTGGCGTTAGTCTATGGTGAACAGCAATTTACGTGGCAGCAAGTTAATGGTTTAGTTAACGGTTATGCCAAACAGTTAAGTGGGCAAGGTGTACGGGAAGGGAATGTCATCGCCGCAGTAAGCACTAACAATTTAACTGTATTGTGGTTGTATTTGGCTGGATTACGACTGGGCGCGTGCTGTGTGGTATTAGACCCGAAGCAGAGTAGTGAGCAATTAAATGATAAACTTGAAACGTTAGCGGCAACGTATATTTGGCTATCTGATCCCGAATTGAATGTGTTAAACGACCTTCATTATGGTGGTGCTAAGCAGTTAGTGTTTACTTGCTTATCGGAATCTTACTTTGATAGCGCTGTTATAGATGTAGTTGTAGATGCTGAATGGCAAGCACAGCGGTTAGCCAGTATCGTGTTTACTTCTGGCTCAAGTGGCAAAGCCAAAGCCGTGGCGCACAGCGGTAACAACCATTTATATTCAGCTGCTGGATTATTACAATCGTTCTGTTATACCGCACAAGACAGTTGGTTATTATCCTTACCCTTATTTCATGTATCTGGACTGGCGATTGTTTGGCGTTGGTTATTTGCTGGTGGACAACTGGTACTGCCGTCTGCGGACAGTTTGGTTGCACAGTTATCACAAGTGACACATGCTTCTTTAGTGCCGACTCAACTGAAACGTTATCTTAACGAACTTGATATAGAGAAAGACACGATTAGCCTGAAACGTATCTTGTTAGGCGGTGCGGTGATCCCGGTGGTATTAACGGATAAAGCCAGGTCTTTAGGCATTGAATGTTGGTCCGGATACGGCATGACGGAAATGGCCTCTACTGTTACCGCTAAACGTGCGGATAGCAGCGCGGGTGTAGGCACTTTATTAGTACATCGCTCATTAACTATTTGCGGTAAGAACATTAAAGTACGCGGTGCTAGTTTGGGGATAGGCTATTACTATCGTGGTGTATTACGAAGTATGACTGACGATACCGGTTGGCTGGTCACGGGTGATCTCGGCAAGAAAACGCACGGTGATAAACTGGCTGATGAGCTCTTTATTTTAGGCCGCAGTGACAATATGTTTATTTCTGGTGGTGAAAATATTCACCCAGAACAAATTGAGCGCGTGTTACTTTCGCATTCGTCTATTAATCAAGCCTTGGTGTTCCCCTGCGAAGATGCAGAGTTTGGTCAGCGTCCAATCGCCGTGATAGACTCAACTGAACCGCTTTCCGTTAAAGATATGAATAAGTTCTTAAAAGGTAAGCTGATTAAATTTATGTGGCCAATGAATTATTATCCGTTACCGGATAGCGTAAATGTGAGCGGTATCAAATTAATGCGCGCGCCAATTCAACTTTGGATCGCAAGTTTATACAAATAGTTGAACTAAATGATAATTATTCTTGCTTGTCATAAATCTAACTTGGTGTTGGCTTTGTTTTCTTGTAGTATACATAATCTTCCTTATTCATCAGATGAATAGCGACATAGTAATAACGCTTTACAATGTCATATAGCACGGTGTAGTTAACAGAGATGTAGTATGCTAAATATTAATACTCAGGTTATTGAGATCCCGGAGCCTATGTTTCGTGGGTGGCAACAAACTGTAGAGTTGATCGCTGGCATTATGAATTTACCAGCAGCATTAATTATGCGTGTTCACCATAATGATGTGCGAATATTTTCGTCAAACGACACGGCTAGCGTGATTTCATCGTCGTTATTAGAATCAAAGCAACTGAGTTGTTATTGTGCACAGGTTATTTATAACCGAGCAGAGCTACTTATCGAAGACGCGTCACAAGATTTAACTTGGTCTTTTGATCCAAATGTTAACGCTGACATCATGGCGTATTACGGTTTACCGCTTACTTGGCCTGATGATCAAGCCTTTGGCACACTCTGTGTTTTAGATAGCCAAGCTCGCGAATTTACACCACATTGTAAATTACTGATCGCTCGTTTTCAGCAATCAATGAGCGCTGATCTCGCTATTCTCTACGAAAAAGCAGAATTACTGCACGCTAATCGTAAGTTACAGAGCTTACTTGCTAAAAAATCAATGGCACTGACCTTGTCTAATCAAGCGTTACTGCACGAGCAAGATAGCCGTTCGGCATTAGAATCAACACTTATTTATCAACAAGAATATGACGGGCTTACCGGCATCGCTAACCAACTGTCATTAGTCTCACAGATGGATGACATGCTGGAAAGTGTTGATGATGACAATGAACTGGCGGTGATTTACCTTGGTATTCGCAATTTCAAATCGATTAATAATAGTTATGGTTATGCGATAGGCGACAAAGTATTACTGGAAGTCAGTCAACGTATTCATCAACAGCTAACCACTGAATATTTAGTCGCGCGTTGCTGGGGTGATGCATTTGCTATTGTCGTTCGTGACGAAAATGTAGTTGAACAAGTCATTGATTTAATCTCGCGTTTATCACATGCGTTTGAATCGACGTTTATAATCGACGATTATACAATCACCACTCAGGTATGCTTTGGTATTGCCTTAGCTGATTCAGCCGAAGACCAAGGTATCGCGTTGGTCGAGAAAGCAGAAGCGGCGATGACTGCGAGTAAAGATAAAGGCTGCAATTATAACTTCTTTACTGAAGAATTGAGTGCCGTTATTGGTGAGCGCCACTATTTAGAATCGCACTTAGCAGACGCACTCGATAAGCACGAAATGTCGGTACATTACCAGCCAATAATATGTGTTAAAACTCAGCGAGTATTGGGCGCAGAAGCATTAATCCGTTGGAATAATCCAATATTGGGTGCGGTCGCGCCTGATCGGTTTATTAATTTAGCCGAGCAGAACGGTCAGATTTTAGCATTGGGCAATTTTGTATTACGTACGGCAATGGAACAGGCAAGACACTGGCGTAAGAGTTTTGGTAATGATTTCTCTATCGCTGTGAATATATCACCAGTACAGCTTCGGGATGACAATTTGGTGTCTCGTATCGCCCAGCTATTGGCTTATTATCAGTTACCTGGCAGTGCGTTAGAACTTGAGATCACCGAAGGTGTGTTACTCCAAGACGAGAAAAAGGTCGCCAAGTCTCTTGATGGTCTGCAAAAACTCGGCGTTAGTATCTCGTTGGATGACTTTGGTACAGGTTATTCGTCATTAAGTTATTTGCAGAAATATTCGTTTGATACCCTGAAGATAGATCGCAGCTTCATTATGAATTTAATGGAATGTGATCAAGATAAAGAATTAGCGCGTGCGATCATTGCAATGGCGAAGAAGCTTAATTTGCAAGTTGTTGCCGAAGGTGTAGAAACGCCAGAGCAACATCAGTTTATTGTCGAAGAAGGTTGTGATTTTGGTCAGGGTTATTTGTATGGTAAACCAGTACCTGCAACTATGTTTACCGCTCAGTACCTTAGCCGACTAGTTATTTAACTGCGTTGGAATCGATCGACTTGGTTGGATAATGTGCAAACGACATTTATAGTGAATAAAACTGCTATAAACGGTTGCAAAGAATCGGTGAATAGTTAATAATTCACTCGTTGTCAAGCACAACACGTTTGATGGGTGCCTTATGGGTCCCTCCGCATTGATACTCTGTGAACTCGGCCAGGCCCGGAAGGGAGCAACCGCAGCAGAGAACTCAAGTGCCGGAGTGAGGCTTGTAGGGTATCCTTCAAAAGTGTTGTGCTTTTCTTCGTTTGAAGCATAAGTTGTCCTTTCTGAATATATACCTGTCAAATTTGATCCATAAGCTGTCTTGAACTAACCTTTGTAGTAATGTAACTACAATTGGTGTTGTTTATGTATACGCGTAAAAAACGTAAATCCAGTCCAATAATGAGTCGCTATAAATTTGTGAGTCAAAAAATGGACGTGACATATCTCGTCGATGAAAAACATGAATTTGATTTTTGCTTTATCTTGGAATACACAGACGATGTGAAATCTTTCCAAGTTCAGCAAGAAGAATATTACTATGACTTCAATGGACGCTCTTGCCGTTATACTCCTGACTTTTTAATCCAATATCAAAATGGAATTGAACCATTTATTGAAATTAAGCCTCGCTCTTATATAAATGATCCTGAATTTCGGGAACGGTTCACTTTGAAGAAAGAACGGGCTGCTGAAATGGGTAGGCCACTAATCTTGATCACTAATAAGCAGATACAAAAAGGCTATCGCTTAAATAATTATAAATTAATACACCGCTGTTCTCCTTTGCAAAGTCTTTCTGATATTCATCTAGCTATTCTTGATTGTTTACATAAGCAACCTCTACCTATTACACAACTTCATCAAATGCTTTGTCATGATTTAACAGAGTTAATTGCAGCTGTAACGTTATTGCTATTTAAAAATAAATTACAAGCAGACTTAATTAATTATCCTTTAGATGAAAAGCTAGTCGTAGGGCTTTATAATGGATTAAGGTATAACGATCTCTTTCATGATGAATTTGAAGACGAAATTGAACCTAAAAAGATTATTGATAATGCATTAGACTACCGAGATTTAGATTCCTTTCCTGATAAGGTTCAGCAAGACGCACTATTTAAAAAGACATATATCGATGCTATTTATAAGCATTTAAAAGGAAGTAAGTGGGTCGATAGTACGGTTTCACCTTTGATTGAGGAAGTATCTTCAAAATATGGTATCAAAAAAGTCAGTGTAAGAAGCTTAAGACGGTGGAAGAATGCTTATGAAGATGCTGATAAATCAATAATCGCATTGATCCCAAAACATCACCTTAAAGGTAACTCAACACCAAAAGTCGATGAGCGAAACGAGCAATTTATCAGTAATGCAATAAAGCGTTATTTAGTTAAAGAACGACCATCAATCGCAGATGCTTATGAAATATACGAAGATGCTGTAGTTATTTATAATGATGATAATACTGAATCAATTAAAATAATGTCTTACCGTGCATTTTACAATCGTATCCATGCTATTCCACAGTATGAACGGACATTAGCTCGTTATGGTAGAAAAAGAGCTGAACGAGAATACCGTACTGTATATAGCCATAAACGAGTTTCGCGAGTGATGCAAAAAGTCGAAA
The DNA here is from genome assembly GCF_000170855.1 of Moritella sp. PE36. Taxonomy (GTDB): domain Bacteria; phylum Pseudomonadota; class Gammaproteobacteria; order Enterobacterales; family Moritellaceae; genus Moritella. The sequence continues at coordinate 26,089 of NZ_ABCQ01000057.1, forward strand.
TAGATCATACACCACTTGATATCATTTTATTAGATGATGAGTTGGATATTGCTTTAGGTAGGGCTTATTTGACATTGTTAATTGATAAATATAGTAAATGTATTGTTGGTTTTTACATAACATTTAAAGAACCGAGCTATTTATCTGTTAAAACTGCTATTTTAAATACATTGAAAAATAAAGGTGACGTTTTAAAAAGGTTTCCTGAAATAAAAAATGATTGGCCTTGTTATGGCAAGATGGAAAGTTTAGTGGTTGATAATGGTGCTGAGTTTTGGAGTGATAGTTTAGATCAGGCCTGCCATGAGTTAAATATACAAATTGATTATAATCCTCCGGGGAAACCGTGGTTGAAACCCTTTGTTGAACGTGTATTTGGTACCATCACGCGTAAGTTTATCGGTCGTTTTCCAGGGAAAACATTTTCAAATATAGCTGAAAAAGATAATTACAATCCAGTAAAAGATGCAGTGATACATTTTAGTGTTTTCAACGAATTATTTCATGAATGGGTTGTTGATGTTTATAACCAAGATAAAGATGCGAGGAGTACCAATATACCAATATTGTCATGGAATAATGCAATTAAGAAAATGAAGCCTATTACCTTTACTGATGATGAATTGGCTATAGCTGCTATAATCTTAGGTAAATCAGATCAGTGCACCTTACGTGAGGCTGGTATTCATATACATTCACTCCGTTATGATTCAGATGAATTAAGTAAATACAGAAGGGAATATACAACACACCGAGATCCTAAGGTGATTGTAAAAACAGACCTCAATGATATTTCTTCTGTCCATGTATATCTGCCTAAGTTAAAACGCTATTTAAAAGTGCCATGTATTGATCCTGAAGAGTATACAAAAGGTCTATCTTTGCATCATCACCAGGTAGCGAGAACAATGCATAAGAACTTTATTAACAGTAAAGTAGATAAGGTTGAACTGGCTAAAACTAGAGTGTATATAAATCAACGTGTTGATGATGAGATAGATAAAATAGACGCAATGAATAAGCTAAATAAAAAACCAAATAAAAAACAATCAAAAAAGATACCTGGCGCCTCTGCAATGGCTAAGCATAAAAATGTAAATAGTGAAAACGTGGGTACGATTAAGGCTAATAGTATTTCACAACCAGTAAAACCGAAACTTGACCCTAAAAATTCAAAAAATCAATTTGATGATTGGGATGAAGAAGTACCTGATTTATAGGGGGAGTTAGCATGACTGATACCAATTCAATAACCATTAAGCTTGAAACTTTCAAGCAATCTTATGTTGACCGTGATATCTGGTCTCAATGTATCGCTACATTTAAGCTACTGAGGGAGAATAAAAAACTAGGTGGTGAACAACTCTGTATGTTGATTACTGGTGATACTGGCGTAGGTAAAACATCATTGCTTAAACATTATGAATTAATGGTGGCTAATGAATTAAATAATCCCAAGGACATCCCAGCTGTTTTAATATCAAGAATTCCAGCAAATCCTAATATTGAAACAACAGTATTGGAACTACTCAAAGATCTGGGAGATTTTGGCACTGCTTATCGACTTAAAGACAAAAAAGCACTTAATTTAATTGAAGCACTGATTAAATTACTTATAAAAAAGAAAACTGAACTGATAATTATTGATGAGTTTCAAGAATTAATTGAAAATGCATCAGTAAGTAATCAGGCTGAAATTGGAAATAGACTAAAACAAATTAGTGAATCATCTGGTGTGCCAATTGCCCTTATCGGAATGCCATGGGCAGCAAGGATTGCTGAAGATCCACAATGGGCCTCTCGGCTCATGTTTCGTAAACAACTTGATTACTTTAAAATAATAGATAAAGAAAAAAGAAGTGAATATATCAACTTTTTAGTGAGTTTAAGCAGAGAACTACCTTTTGAAAGGAAAACAAACTTAGGTGTTAAAGAGTATGCTTTTCCTTTATTTTCGGCTACCTGTGGTGAGCCTCGTAAATTAAAAAATTTGATATTATTTGCCACTAAAATCGCATTAGAAAACGGTGACTTACAGCTAACAAAGGCACATTTAAGTCAGTTTTATCGTTCACTTTATCAAAATGAAACGAATCCTTTTGAGCTTGAACTTAATGATATTGAGATCTCGGAAGTATCAGAATATTCAAAACATAACCGGCATGTAAAAGATGCCTCAGAAGCCATAACCCCTACAAAATTTACTGATAAATTAACAATCAGTCAAATATTGAAAAAATAACCCATAAACTAAATATACCTTAGTATACTTACATGCTATATACTAAGAAAATCTTAGCTATAATGTATTAGCAAGATTGGACATAATGGAAAACCCATTAGCACTTAGATTAAAGACAGCCCGTAAATCAGCAGGTATTACACAGCAAAATTTAGGCATCCGCCTTGGTATGGAACCTAACACGGCAAGCGCACGTATGAATCAATATGAAAAAGGGAAGCATACCCCTGATTATCAGACTATGCAGCGTATT
>NZ_ABCQ01000056.1 GCF_000170855.1 Moritella sp. PE36
AAGACTAAGCCCTGCAGGGTTAAGATGAATACGAATGACATAATCAGGTAATAAAGGACCATTTCCAGAGTCTGGGTAGCTACTGCGTTCAATATTACTATCACTGCCATTAGGGCAACCCATAAGCAATAGACAACTTAAATATATGGCCAGATACCGCATGAGTACGCTCGACTGAAACAAATGAAAACGTGATATAGATCAAAGTTTAGATTACGAATATTAAATCAACCGCAAAAAACATCACCAGTTAGTAGACGACCGGTCTACTAACGCGTATCGTTCAGACATAGAAAACAGCTCAAACGCTTTTGGGTTCAATAACAAGACGATCGGTCACGAATACCATAACCGATTTAAAACCAAGGATTTTTCATGCCACAATCAAACTCAGTTAATCGCCGTATTACACTTGCTTCACGTCCCGTTGGCGCGCCTACATCAGCAAACTTCCGCCTTGAAGAAACAGTCATACCGACGCCTTCAGAAGGTGAATTATTATTACGTACAAATTACTTATCACTAGACCCTTACATGCGTGGTCGCATGAATGATGGCGCCTCTTATGCTGAACCCGTTGCTATCGATGGCACCATGGTAGGCGCGACTGTATGCCAAGTAGTGACTTCTTTACACCCTGATTATCAGGCTGGAGAGTGGGTGCTTGCGTATACAGGTTGGCAAGATTATGGCATTTCAGATGGTGAAGGTCTGATTAAATTGGGCGCAGAACCAACCAATCCTTCTTTTGCACTTGGGATCTTAGGTATGCCTGGTTTTACAGCTTATATGGGGCTACTCGATATCGGTCAACCTAAATCAGGCGACACGCTTGTTGTGGCGGCGGCAACAGGTCCTGTTGGGGCAACCGTTGGTCAGATTGGTAAGTTAAAAGGTTGCTATGTGGTTGGTATCGCTGGCGGCGCTGAAAAATGTAAATATGCGGTCGACGTATTAGGCTTTGATAAATGTATTGATCACAAAGCCAGTGATTTTGATGCACAGCTAAAAGCGGCGTGTCCAAAAGGTATTGATGTTTATTTTGAAAACGTAGGCGGCAAAGTATTTGATAGTGTGCTACCACAACTAAATACCGGCGCGCGCGTGCCTGTTTGTGGTTTAGTATCACAGTACAATGCAACGGAATTACCATCAGGCCCAGACCGTTTATCACTATTAATGGGCACGTTATTGGTGAAACGCATTAAGATGCAAGGTTTCATCATTTTTGATGATTATGCACACCGCTATAACGAGTTTTATGAACAGATGATGACGTGGTTACAAGCAGGTCAAATTAAATATCGCGAACATATGATTGATGGATTAGAAAGTGCACCAGCCGCATTCACCGGTATGCTACAAGGTGAAAATTTCGGTAAACTTGTCGTTAAAGTAGCAGAATAGGAGTCTAAAATGATTAAATTACACCATTTAAACAAATCCCGTTCAAAGCGTATAATTTGGTTATTAGAAGAACTGGGCGTTGATTATGAAGTCATTGCATACCAGCGCGATAGCCAAACCTTCTTAGCACCAGCTGAACTCAAAGCCATTCATCCACTGGGTAAATCACCTGTGATTGAAGATGATGGACTAGTCATTGCTGAATCAGGCGCGATCACAGAATATCTGATTAATAAGTATGCCGCAGACAAACTGGCGCCTAAGCCGTTGTCACCGGAATACGTGGAATATTCGCAGTGGATCCATTTCGCTGAAAGCTCGGCTATTTTACCATTATTATTAAAAATGTTTGTCGACAAAGACGGTTGTAAAACCAATTTCATGGCGGCTTATGCTGATACCGAAATTGCTAAAGTGATCAGCTATTTTGATGCTTCACTGGAAGGTAAAACCTACCTGGTTGCAGAGCAGTTAACCGGCGCTGATATTATGATGTCATTCATTGTTGAGATCTTGGCAAACAATAAAGTACTGGATAACTTTGCTAACCTGGCACGTTATAACAAGCAACTACACAGCCACGATGCGTTGTTAAAAGCAGTTGAAATAGAAGCTAAATACGACAATTAATATGATCTTTTAGCCCTAATAGATAACGGATCTATCAGGGCTATTTGTAAACATGCGCTAATTGCTCTAATTCTAGCTGTAATTTTTTGGTCAATTTACTCACCACTAACACATAAGATTGGCTCGCCAAATCTTCAACCATGTTCGCGGGTACATCTCCACCTAACTGAACCGTGATCCAATGCCTTTTATTCATGTGATAACCGGGGGTGATCGCAACAAACTCATCCACCAACACTTCAACATCATTTGGTTGTGCTTTTAAATTTACTCGGCAGCCTTTTTCATTTTCAGTGATTAAAGCAAACATCTTGCCCTTTATTTTGTAGACCAATACCTCTGGACCAAAAGGATAGCTTGTTTCAGCTCCCTTTAAGTTACCAAGATAACGCGCTAATTTCGCATCTTCCATTTTTATATCTCCAAATGACACTGCAACGCCCCTATATATAAACACAACTCAGCCTAACATCGGTGAAAAAATGACGAAAACGTCAAGTTCGCTTAAAATGTATTGTTATAACATAACATTAATCTTGCACATCACTATTGTTATGTTATAACATTCGACACCAATAAAGCTAAAGAATAATAATCAACCACAAAGAAATATAAAATGCAGCCAGATCCAACATCAAAAAATATATCTTTATTATTGAGTAGCGTATTTACACGCCTTTGTATCGCACTCGTCATCACAACCAGTCTTTGGTTAACACTGTTACAGTTTATCGGATAATTAATCATGATTAAAATTAATGATCTAAGTGTTTCTTATCAAGAAAACATAGCGCTTAGCCATATCTCGACAACGATAGACGATGGCGATCTCGTCGCGATTGTCGGTCCAAACGGTGCTGGTAAATCAACATTACTCAAAAGTATCATGCAACAAATGGCCGCCGTATCAGGCTCTATCGAACTTGGTCGCTTGAGTTTGAAAGACATTGCTTACTTACCCCAAAGCAGCCAAATAGATCGTAAATTTCCAATAACGGTGACTGAATTTGTTTCTGCTGGCGCTTGGCAACGTTGTAGTTTCTGGCGGCTATTTAGTCGTCACGAACAGCAATTATTGCAACAGGCATTAGCCAAAGTAGATTTAGAAAAGATGGCTGAACGTCAAATTAGTCAATTATCTGGAGGGCAATTTCAGCGCATGTTATTTGCGCGTATGCTATTACAAGATGCCGATATTCTGCTACTTGACGAGCCATTCGGTGGCATTGATGCACAAACGACTGAACTGTTAATGCGCGTTATTCAGGCGTGTCAGCAACAAGGTAAAACCGTTATCGCCGTGATCCACGATCTGGCATTGGTGCAACGATACTTTCCAACCACATTACTTGTTGCAACCAACTTAATTGCCTCAGGTAGAACATCGGATGTATTAACTCAGCAGTATTTACTGCAAGCGGGTTATCAGCATTTTGCTCACTGTGCGGTACATAACACCTTTAATAATCCTTTACATAACATTCCAGACCACAGCACGAACGAAAATTCGGTGATTTCTGTGTCCGCTAACATCGAGAGTCAAGCATCATGAGTGCACAGTTATACGAATTATTTATCGCCCCTTTTTCTGAGTTTGTATTTATGCAACGGGCATTATGGGGGATTATAGTGCTCAGTATTAGCGCGACACCTGTGGGCGTATTTTTAACGCTTAGACGCATGAGCCTAACGGGTGATGCAATGGCACATGCTATCTTACCCGGTGCTGCGATTGGTTTTCTTATCTCGGGCTTATCTGTCACCGCCATGACGATTGGCGGTATTGTCGCGGGTTGCGTGGTTGCTGTACTAGCAGGCATGGTAGCCCGACATTCAAATGCGGAAGAAGATTCAAGCTTAGCCGCCTTCTATCTACTGTCACTCGCTATCGGGGTATTAATCATTTCGTCCAATGGCAGCAATGTGGATTTATTACATGTGCTATTCGGTTCAACACTCGCACTCAATGATGAGGCTTTAATACTACTCACCGTTATCGCCACAATCTCTATTTTAGCACTCGCGATACTGTATCGTCCTTTAGTCATGGAATGTGTTGATCCCCACTTTTTCAAAACTATCAGCAAACTGAGTGCTGTTGCCCACTATGGATTTTTACTCCTCGTCGTCCTTAATTTAGTCGCTGGTTTTCATGCATTGGGCACCTTAATGGCCGTTGGTTTGATGGTCCTGCCCGCTGCGATTGCGCGCTTTTGGTCTAATCGTTTAGGTGGCATGTTAATAGTGGCTTTTATCTCTGCAGTGATCAGTGGCTACTTCGGCCTGTTTCTTTCTTATCATGCCAGCCTAGCAACCAGCCCAGCGATTGTATTAGTACTCGGCATACTTTATATCACCTCACTAATATTTGGCCGTCAAGGCGGATTACTGTTTAAAAATAACAGTTAAAAAATAACGCAACTTGTTAATACTTAGCCCTTATAAGGACAATGAAATGTTTAAAATTACGCTCACTTCATCCATGATAATTCTTGGTTTAACGACCAGTACTGCTGTCATGGCTGAACAAAAAATTGCTGTCATCAGTAGCTTCTCGATTCTTGGGGACCTTGTATCAGAGGTAGGTCAAGAGCATGTAACCGTGATGAATTTGGTTAAGATTGACGGCGATGCACACGTATTTAATCCGACACCTCAAGATGCTAAAGCAATATCAAAAGCACAGCTAGTTGTCACGAATGGATTACAATTTGAAGGCTGGATGCCACGTTTAATCGAAGCCGCTAACTACCAAGGCGTGCAAGTTGTTGCAGCTAACGGTATCGATGAGCTCAGCACAAAAGAAGGCCATAGCTGTGGACATGCGCATCATGACGACGAACATAAACATCACGACGATGAACATGCACATCACGACGACGAACATGCACATCACGACGACGAACATGCACATCACGACGATGAACATGAACATCACGACGACGAACATGCACATCACGACAACAAACATGAACATCACGAGGACGAACATGCACATCATGACCATGGCGATATAGATCCTCATGCTTGGCATAGCATAAAAAATGTAAAAGTTTACGTACACAATATCGCGAAAGGCTTGATTCAAGTAGACCCTGCGAATACAGATGACTATCAACAAAATGCGAAAGATTACATTCAAAAATTAGATAAGTTAGAGTTAAAACTAAACGCCCAGCTTGCACAGATACCAGCATCACAACGTAAAGTGATCACCCCACACGCTGCATTTGGTTACTTCGCGCGTGACTTTAATGTCACCTTCTTGGCACCACAAGGTACCAGCACAGGTTCAGAGGCAAGCGCAGCTGATGTAGCCGCGTTAATTAAACAAATTCGTCACGACAACGTAAATGCTGTATTTATGGAAAACATCGCCGATAATCGTCTAATTGAACAAATAAGCCGTGAAACAGGAGTTAAAATTGGCGGTAAATTGTATTCAGATGCGCTATCTGCTGCAGATGAACCCGCAGCAACATACTTGCAAATGATGCAATACAATGTCGATACGATCGTCAATGCGTTACACCAGTAAAATCTATATCTATACCTAAACTACCTCAAGATGCTATCTCTGATACTAATTTGGTATAGCCATAAAAAGCCCGAAACATAATATGTTCGGGCTTTTTTCTTATTACATTGAACAATTAAAACAGCGGAGACATACCTACAGGTCTCGATTCAAGTAATAACATTCCCAGTAATATTAATAACAAACCACCCATAATTGGCACAATAAACTTAGTTATATTTAGTCCATTTTTCGGCCCTTTATTACGCTTTCCAGTCGCTAAATAACGTCTTACAGCTTGCTTACCAGTAATGGTCATTATCGCAATCGTCGATGTGGTAAGCGCAGTACCTAACGCCATTACCACAGCACTGACAATACCAAGCCAATAAATATCAAGCATATTAGCAAATAACAACACCATAATAGCGCCCGTACAAGGACGAATACCAATGCTCAAAATAATAGCCAAATACTCTTTAAATGAAGAGGCATCGTTAATTTGTTCAGGTGCAACAACGTGTTGATGACCACAACCACAGCTATCATCATGGTGCTCATGGTTTCCTAGCACAGGTTTTAAACCAGCAGATATTAACCCTTCTTTATGGCGGCGAACCGCACGCCACATTAATACTAAGTTCCGCGACACGATCACCAAGCCTAATACGATCACAGTATAAAAGCTCAGCGGAATAAGTAACTCAGCCTGACTGTTGATTTCTCGCATCGACGAGTTAAATAATATTAATAATGCAGAAACAAGTGCCACAGCGACCAGAGCCTGCATGAGCGAAGATAATAAAGTTAAGATCAAACTGATTTTAACTTTGGCATCTTGCGTTGCAATATAGGTAGTCACGATCAACTTACCATGTCCGGGGCCAATCGAATGTAACATGCCATAAAGGAAGCTAAGTCCAATCAAGGATATACCCGCAGTTAAACTCTCGTGTTTAGCCGCATACAAAAGTTCGCTTAATTCATTATTAATCTGCTTTTGCCATTGCATACTGTTTACAATAATCGTTGGCCAAGCTTGCCAAATAAAATAGCCGGCAATAGCCAGTAAACCAAGAAAAATAACCAGGCTGTACTTAGCTAAAAAACCTGGTTTAACCCCATCCTCTGCGACGGAATTAGTATTTGATACTACATTTGTCATGACTTTATCCTTCATATCGATACATAACTAATAATTACAATGAATGGTGATCGATTGCGTGAATAACTCACCAATAGCATCATCTCTTTTTGCATCAACAGGTAATGACATTACGTAAGCAAGTTGCTCTGGTGAGGGTGTCGCTTCAATAAGTTCTATATTGCAGTATTGCGACAATGCCGATGATAGCTGAATGGCATTTTTTGCGGGCCAATTCATGTCGACATAGTAACTCGGATCATAAATAAGCAATTTAAGGACTTTGTCAGACAAAGCTAAGGGTTTTGCCAGTGGTAAATAAAACTGTAATGTCGCCTTTATTTTATCTTGTTCTAGGGTACCGTTTTCAGCCAACGCATATTTAACTGGCATGTCATCTTCATAAAAATAAGTCAGGTAATGATTGGTTGTCATATTCTGCATAATCGAACCAGCAAGATCCTGCAATGTCTGCGCTTTATTTTCAACAGACAAATCTTCACCATCTAACATATAAGCAGACGTCATGGCATCAAACTCCCATGTCATTAAAAATCCAGTTATGTGTTTTCCATCCCCTTGGATCTCAGTTTTCATATCTACCCAGGAGTGTGGGTGTGCATAACTGTTCACACTCATTAATACACCAATAAACATGATAGTCACTTGCAACAAGCGCCTTAGGTAACTTGGTTTTAATGCATATATAGGCATCATTTCAACTCTCAAACATACAATATTGGATAATCGATAAAGGTTTTGTTCACCAAAATACCCTTAACGACACATTTCATCGTATGTTATAACATAACAATATAATTATAAAGAATGATTAGACTAGATATAGCTAAATTAATGCATCTAACACCGTAAATGTTTGGAGTTTGTCCAAGTCAGGTAATGCTGCAAGTAGCTCTCTAATCTGGGAGATTCGTGCCATTGATTCGGCTTCAACATACACGATTAAATCGGTATCACCGCACAAAGTATGCGCGCGTGTTATGTCACTGATACCTTGTAAATACGGTGCAATAACCTTGGCATCAAATGGTCTAAAAGTGAGTTGAAAATAGACCGTCACTTTCGTCATATTCTTCCTACCAACATCGATGGTATAACGTTGAATAACCCCTGAGTCTTTTAACCGTTGGATCCGATCATTAACAGCTGTGCGCGATAAGCCAATATCCTCACCGATACTAGCAATTGAACGCCGTGAATTAGCAACGAGTGCATCAATAATAGCCTGATCAAACTTATCCATAAGTAGCTCTGCTTACATCTTAAAAAACAATCACTTTACACGGCTTAATCGCTTTAACCAAGTTAAACACACCGCAGATAAAATAACTTTAATAGCGATATTTTGTCATATAAAAGCGTTATTTTTCCCATTGTGCATAACACCTCACTTCATTACGCTATTCGTTCATCAACAAAAGGATTTAAGCCATGACACAATTAACCCCGCACCTGCGTTATTTACCGTATGCACAACAGCAAACATTATGGCTAGAAAATGTATCGATTAAGCAGTTAGCGTCCCAAGTAGCGACACCTTTTTACTGCTACTCTAAAGCCGCATTACTTAACAATATCCACGCTTGTAAAGCCGCATTTGAAGCAGAAAACATCCATATTCACTACGCCATGAAAGCGAATAGTAACCTGTCATTATTGCGCATTGTCGCTGAGCAAGGACTCGGTGTTGATATTGTTTCTATCGGCGAAATGCACCGAGCACTCAGTGCAGGGTTCGATGCCCAAGATATTGTTTTTTCAGGCGTGGGTAAAACTACCGCAGAGCTCACCGCCGCTGTGCTTGCTGGCGTCGGACAATTTAACCTTGAATCTAAAGAAGAATTAGCGGTATTAATCACAATCGCGAATAAGCACCAGCAGTTGCTCTCAGCGCTCATTCGCGTCAACCCTGAAGTCACTGTCGATACACATAAAAACATCACCACTGGCGCTAAAGGTAATAAATTTGGGGTTAACTTTGACGCTGTATTACCTATGTTAGAAACTGCCAAACACTCGCCTTTTATACAAATAAATGGACTAGCAATGCACATCGGCTCACAAATACATACAACAGCGCCCTACTTAGATGCTATTGCCAAAATACAGACATTAATAAGCGAGCTTAAGACACAAGGTTACCCCCTAACCGAGCTTGATCTCGGTGGTGGTTTTGGCGTTCAATATAAAGACCATCAAATGCTTACCAGCAATACAGGAGGATCAGGATCCGATTCTTTAGCATTTAGTGATTTTTCCCAAGCGATCAGATCAGCCCTCCCGCATTGGCAAGGACGAATTAGCATTGAACCTGGACGCTCATTAGTGGCAGATATCGGTGTAATGGTGAGTGAAATAACCTATATAAAAGAAAGCCAACCAACGTCGTTTGTGGTGCTAGATGCCGCAATGAATGATTTAATGCGTCCAGCGTTATATCAGGCAACACACGCCTTAATTCCTGTAAAGTCACCTTTTACATCACGGCTAACCGAATATGACGTAGTCGGCCCCATTTGTGAAAGCACAGATACATTTGCTAAGTCCGCGCAACTACCAAATGATTTAGCCGCTGGTGACTTGATGTGTTTCTTATATACGGGTGCTTATTGTGCGGTAATGAGTAACAGCTATAACAGCCGACCAATCGCAGCCGAAGTATTAGTAGACGATGATCAAGCGTACGTGATCAGACAGGCAATTACCCAAGAAAATTTAATAGCATTTGAACAACATACAGCATTAAAATTAATTTAGATTCATCCTGTTTATTTAAGCTGTCTATGCGTCAATGAGCGTTAACATTGGCGAACAAAGATAAACTGCACTATGTTTGGACTATCATGCTTATCTTACATTCATTATTAGAGGAGCATTAAAACGAGGGAGTTAATATGCGGGAACTAGTCAGATTCATTGACAATTTCATCCATGATGAACAAGGATTAACCGCCGTAGAGTATGCCCTCGCTGGTGCTTTAGTCGTGAGTAGTCTCGCTTCAGGTTTTATTGCATTAGGTTCGGGGGCAAGTAATAATATCACTGAATTAGCGTCGCTAATTGTAACGTCAGCTCCCGCAGAGAACGGTAACAATGGCAACAACGGTAATAATGGCAACAACTGTAACAACGGTAATAACGGCAACAACGGTAATAGTTGTATTTAATGATCTGTACGATGACCGCCCTTATTTTTCGTATTGACCAAATATCATCATAAAAACCACCGCTGATATTTAACTGTTTAAACTACCTATACCCAGCGCTCTAATGTAAATTCAAATTCCATGTTCTTCAGACCACTCTTTTAAGCGTTTTAAAATATCCAGTGCGGTACGGCCAAACTCGGTAATTTCATAGGTTACCGCAATCGGTCTATCACTGATCACTTCACGTATGACCAAACCTTGGCTTTCTAACTCTTTTAAGCGTTGATCAACCATCTTTTTGCTGGCACCACCTAACATGCGGGACAAATCATTGAAACGCACAGGGCCATCTTGCAGGTGCCAAAGTATTGATGCTTTCCATTTCCCCCCCAACATTCGCATTCCACGCTCAACAGAACAAGGCTCGTCACACGGATTTATAACTTTTTTATGACCATTAGCCATTGTTTCTACAGTTGTTTTCATTATTCACCACAAGGTTACTAAAAGTATACTGGTTGCTTTTACATCCCAGAGTAGCAAAATACACCTTAAACATACTAATTAAATTTTATCATGACTCAGGAATTAGCCACCATGCAAACATTAACCTCTTACGATGCCCATACACGTAAAGCCTTAGGGTCAGTGGCTATCACCACCGCCGAACACATACCTGCATTAATTAATGAATCGAATAAAGCACAAAAACAATGGGCGGCGCTATCATTAACCGAACGCCAGTCACTGGTAGTCAAAGCCTATCAACGACTAGAACCAGTACAAAACCAACTGGCGACGCTTATTAGTAAAGAGATGGGGAAAGACTACCGCCGTGCCACCTATGAAGCAGGGGGTACCATTCAAAGTGCCAGTTATTTTGCCGACGAAATTACCCAAGCTCTCACATCTGAGCGTCTTGTTCGTGGCACCGAGCTACAATATCGCCCACTGGGTATTGTCGCCGTTATCTCGCCTTGGAATTATCCATTAGCAATGGCGAATAACTTATTAATGCCAGCGTTGATTGCCGGTAATACTGTCATTTTAAAGCCCTCAGAAGAAACGCCATTAGTCGCAGACCTATTTGTTAATACCCTGAATCAAGTATTACCAAAAGGTGTGTTACAACTGGCTCACGGTGATAAACAAACTGGCCAAGCACTGGTTGCCAGCAATATTAATATGGTTGCGTTTACCGGTTCTATGGCAGCGGGTAAACATATTATGGCGAATGCTGCTCCTAAGTTAAAACGTCTGGTGATGGAGCTTGGCGGTAATGATCCGATGATCGTCATGGTCAGCGCCGATATCGATGCGGCCGTGCAATTTGCTGTTGCCAGCTCATTTGAGAACGCCGGACAGATGTGTACCTCAACCGAACGCGTTTATGTCGATGTCCGTATTGCCGCAGAATTTGAACGCAAGGTAGTAGCACTCGCCCGTCAATATCAGGTCGGAGCATGGGATAAACCGAACGTCAACATAGGTCCGATTGTCAATCCAAAACAACATGCAAATGTATTATCACAATTGCAAGATGCAACAGCCAAAGGCGCTAAGTTCTTACTCGGTAGTGATGATTATCCACAACCTTTCATTCAGCCAACCGTTGTCACTGGGATCACCCCTGATATGCGTTTAGAGCAAGATGAAACATTTGCTCCTGTCGTTGCCATCAGTCATTTTGAGCATATTGATGAGGCTATTTCTCGCGCAAACGACAGCCCTTATGGACTGGGTGCGGTCGTTTTTGGTGGCCAAGGCGCCAATGCAGTCGCACAGCAACTTGAAGCCGGCATGGTAGGCGTAAATCAAGGTGTCGGCGGTGGTAATGCGCCTTGGGTAGGAGCAAAACAAAGTGGCTTTGGTTTCCACGGTTCTGCCGCTGGTCATCGACAGTTTTCCCAAATACGCGTTATCAGTAAATAACACCCAGCTCGTTTAAAAAAGTAACAAAGGATAGATTGAATGAATACTAAATCCACAACGGCTGAATCCGTGAATATTGCATCCAAACGTATTAACTCAGACAATACTGACTTTTTCGTTGCGGCTTATGAACCAGGCGCAGAGCATCCAGCACTACCGACTTGGGCTAACAGCAAAGCAAATTTAGCTGCGCTATCAACGGTCAGCACCAACAAGATCACAAAAAGAAATGTAGCAGGAGTACCCGGCGCTTTCCAGTTGCTTAATGTATTTTCGAAAGAGGAATGCCAACGCCTTATTGACGTTAGTGAGTCGATGGGCTACTTACCCGATGCCGCGGTGTCATTACCCCGTGATGTTCGCCATAACGACAGCCTAACGTGGGTCGTCGATGAACAAACTGACAGTATCATTTGGGCACGGATTAAACATTTAATGGCTGATGACCAAGGTATATTTGATAATAAAGCAGCCTTAGGCATTAACGCCCGTTTTCGCTTTTACCGTTATAATAAAGGCGACTACTTTAAGCCCCATTCAGATGGTTCTTGGCCGGGCAGTCGAGTGATTAATAATCAATTAATTGCAGATGCCTATGGCGATCGTTTTAGCCAACTGACATTTTTAATCTTACTCACTGAAGATTTTGACGGTGGCGCTACCCGCTTCTTAGTCAATGCCAATGATCCGAGTCGACCTGCACGCCGTGGCGATCAGGTTGCAGAAGTGGATATACGCACGCCTGCCGGCAGTATCCTTTGCTTCCCTCATGGCATGCACCCTTTGCACTGTATCCACAGCTCAGAGCCTATTTACAACGGCGTAAAATACATTATCCGTACAGATGTGTTATTTGAGCTGTAGTGGGATAAGGTCAAGGGTAATAGATTTAAATTTGAAAACTAATCTCACTCCTGTATGGTGAAGCACAATAAACTGCCAATTCACATTGTATTAGTAGACAATGTGAATAACACCAACTCGTACGATATCAGGGAATAATTATGAAAATCATCAGCCAAAAAATGCGTAAATTATTATTGGTTATCGCCTTACCAGTATTAGCCTCGGGCTGTGCAGGCAATATCGAAACATTGAATGCCGACACTGAATTTGGTCCAGCGCCACAAGCTTACCAACAAACCATTAAGGATTATTTTGCTCAAGAGTTAAATAACCCAGAATTGGCTGAGTATGTAATTAGTGAACCAATGAAATTTTATCGTTCACAACCATCTATTACTGGTATTGGTGGTGGTATTAAATGGCACGCTTGGGTAGCAGAAGTAGGTATCCCAGGTAAAGCGATATACAAATATCTATCTGGTAGTAACAACGATCTTACTCATTACTATGTTCGTTTTGAAGGTAATGAGATTGACACTGTTTATGATGGTAAAGGTTATACTTCATTAAAAAATGAAACAGGCTTTACCGTGGGTGAATATGCAAGCATCGACAACATCACAGTGACAGCAAAAACAGCCAAAGTTATAAGCGATGAAAAAGCCGAAGAAGAAGCAGTGTTAATTAAAAGTTTTGAATCTATTCGAGCTTTAAACACGCTATATAAAGAAGGCATTATTACCGAAGAAGAATATAGCCTGAAGAAAAAAGCAATCTTAAAGATCTAATCATTCTTAAAATGACAGTCGTTAATTAATAAAACGCCAAAGCATCATATTCGATACTTTGGCGTTTTTAGCTTTAACGACTCTTCGTCAAACACATCAATAAATCTTATAAAGCTAACTCATACTAGCCGCACCATCCATACGAATCACATCTGTAGGGGCTGAAATATAACCTTGATAACCAGAGGTACGTAATGACTGGATCTGCTCTAATTGTTGCTGATTTTCAATCGCAGTCATGATCACCTCAATATTAAGTCCTTTGGCGATATTAACTAACGCGCGACATAACTCATTATTCTGTTGGTTATTACTGTAAAAGGCCAACGATTGATCCAGTTTCACATAATGCGGTTTTAACTGCTGTAAATAACTTAACGAGCCCATTTGTCGACCACAATGGTCAATACCAAGCTGCGCACCGCCGGCACGGATCAATTCTGCCAGCTGTATACATTCGGCTAAATTATTATTTGCAGCCATCTCTGGGATCTCAAAATAAATCTGTTCGGCAAATTGCGTTTTCTGTAAAAATGCCGCAAGCCAAGTATGAAATTCAGGATCCTGTAAGCTATCATGAGTCAGATTCACCGCCACAGGTTCGTTATTTATATTCAAAAGACCCTGTTTAACAACTGATTCCAATAAGCATCGGTCGAGCTGACTACCCAGTGACAGTAATTCGACATACGGCATAAATTGACCCGCCCGCACTTGTTTACCATCAATATTTAATCGGCAATATAACTCACGCTGTAATACCTCATTAGTCTCACAATCCAACACCGACTGCCACTGAAATACAAACTGGTTTTGATTAATGGCGGTGACTAGACGATCACGCCACTGCTCACGGTTAAACTCTTGTAGATGCTGGCTATCAAACCAACTGCTGGCTTTATTGGACGTCGCCGCATGCTGCAAGGCATTATCAGCCTGTGATAATAAATCGCTGGCTTGCATATCACCGTCGCGCTCTGTCACGCCAATGGCAAAACCACGGTTTGGTACACAACCTGCTTTTGACATCTCTTGATTAATTAAGCGGATCAATGCTTGTAAATACAAATTGATGTCCTGACGCTCACCCTTAGTGATCAATAAAGCAAACTCAGTATTAGCGATACGAGCAATCACACTTTCAGCTATCGATGGTAACTGCTCTTGCATCCGCAGAGCCAAGACCCGAATGGTTTCATCGCGAACTTGATAACCGTATTTACTGTGTATCTCCTCCAGCCAATCCATCTTCACCAATAACAGACCACCATAACCGGGATCGGTTAACCAGCTATTCATCTGTCCAGTGAGGTACTGACGATTGGGTAAATTAGACACACCATCAATCAGATTATCACGACGTAAACTATCTACTTCGTTATCTAACGTATTAAAGACTTGCTTAAGTTGACCAGACATCGAGTTGATCGCCTCAACAACTGTCTTCAATTCAGCCGTTTTTGGTAAGTCCATATCAGGGTTAAATACCCTCTGTGCGATCTCACTGGCATGAATGGCGATCTCGTTCAACGGTGTTAATAATGTCTTCAACCTAAAATGTAATACTAAAATAGACAGTAAAAACAATACCGAAATCACTAATAAAGTATTATTCATTACCCGCCACAACTCTTGATAACCTAAGCCGGGATGTGCTTCGATCTTCAAATTAGCCAGCTGTAACCAGCCAGATGTGATAACAGTTTCACTGCTTTGGCTAGTAAACAAATCCAAGTCAATAAACCATTGCGGCACACCCTCTACCACGATCGGATTTTCCCACTCTTGGACCTGTTTGTTAGCTAACCAAGTCAAACTTACTTTACGATAAAAGCCACCTTCAAAGATCACGTTGACTAAGGTTTCTGCTGCAACCATATCACCGGTCTGTAGATGTGGTTTAAGCATCAAACTTAACGAAGTACTGGCATTATTCAGCTCTGACTCCATTTGATTGGCCATAAAATTACGCGTTTCAGTAAACTGAAAATAGGCCAAACTTGTCATCACCAACACAAAAAGGCCAAATAACAACGAGTAGATCTGTTTAAACAAGGTCATTCATATTACTCCAAACTCAGCTTTGCTTGTTTTAAATTTGACAAGCCCATACGCTGATTTAAATTACTCCAACGTTTTAAACGTTGTGATTTACCAGCCAAAACCCCTTGGCCTTTTTCTTTATTTAGCCATAACTGTTTACCGTTAAAACTATATACCGGCAGCAAGTCATTGCGTTGATCTGCAGGTTTTATCTCACCGTCAATATTATCCAAAATCAATGGTACCGCCCCAGGGGTTGGATAATAAGCAACCACCATATGATATTGATTGAGCGTTAATGATTTCACCATAGTGATCCGCATTTTTTCATCGGCAATACCGAGCTCTAATAAGCTAAAGTACTTCGCGATGGCAAAGTCTTCACAGTCTCCACCGTTTACCCCGATAAACTCGATCGGTGTCGCCCAATAGTTTTCAACACCCCACAGTTTACTGTCATCAATAAACTGTAATTGGTTAAAAAAACTATTTATCTTAGCCAGTTTATCTGCGGTAGAGGCATCTCCCGAATTCGCCATAATCGCCAACCAAGCACGGCCTCGCAATGCCGCTCGTTGACCATAATTATCACTAAGCGCCGCGATAATTTTTTGATCATTCAGTTTCGGTACCGATTTAGCAGGTAACCCAAAAACCAGTAATAACATCAGCATCACTGGTAGTTTAACGAACCGGGTAAAGCCCATCTTACGAATAATAATATAGAGCACTGCGACGTCTAACGCGTTTAATCAACACTGTAAATCGTCCATTTCATATCTTTAACTAGATTGTCACCACTTAATTCCGCAACAATACGTCGGTTACGTTGATGTGCATAACTATTATTACCTTCATCAAGCAAGCGCTCAAAGCCATAACCTATCGCAGATACACGTGAGGTTGAGATACCAAATTTATTAATCAACAGGTCCATCACCGCTTGTGCTCGGCGTTGGGATAGATCCATGTTTAACGCCGCACTGCCTTGTCGACTAGAGTGCCCTTCAATGACAACATCTAAATCGGGATAATGCTGCATAAAATTAGATAGGGCTTTAATGTCCGCAAAATATCGCGGTGAGATCACCGCAGAATTATTACTAAAATTAACTTTTAATTCCTGTCTCACTTTATTCACCGTATCACCACCACAGCCGCTATTATTAACTTGTGAACCAAGCACCGAATTTAAACACTGTTCACGATAAGCAATCACCCCATCGGCGTCATCATCACTTAAGTCGTTCTCTTGTGCCATTTGTTTAGGCATCACGGTTGTTTCTGTTGGCGTCGATGGCGCTGCCGCTTTGGCTTGTATTTCTGCGATAGTTTCACAACCTAATAGCAGAAAGCTCATCAAAAAAATGCTTAATAATTTCATTATTGAACGCCTCCTACGTATTTATGCTCACCTTGCCAAACAGCAGGTCGCGTCACTCTTAGCGAATCCAATAATTGGCCAGTGGCGTTTAATAATCGATACTGAGTAACAATTTCATTAAACTCAGCATCAACGAATTCTTTACGCGCTTCAAATAACTCATTTTCGGTATCGAGTAGATCCAGTAAACTACGTTGACCGAGTTTAAACTGTTGCTCATAAGCCGCTTGTGAGTCTTTCGAGGCAATAACGTGCTCTTTAATATACTGCATCTGCAATCCCAGTAACTCATGAGCATTCCAGGCTAAGCTAAAACCTTCGGTTATTTGACGATGTACACTGCGATTAATCTCACTTGCTTCAGTGATCTTATATGCCGTTTCTTTCGCTAACGCTTTATCTTTACCACCAGAATACAAGTTGTAAGAAAAACGTACCATCGCCGTCACATCATTATTATGACCGCCAACACCATTACCATCGACACCATCAAGATCATTATTAAAATTGGCGTCCACTTCGAATGTCACTTTCGGATAGAAATTAGACTTGGCCGCATCATGTTGATAACGCGCCGCGGTGATATCATTATTCGATGATTTAACCACAGGATGGTTAATAAGCGCATCACGTAATCCGGCTTGTCGGTCTATCGGTAACAACTCCACATCAGGAATAGGAATAACCAAACTATCCGGTTGCTGATCCGTCACCCTGATAAATTGTGCTTCACTGTCTAAATAATTATTTTTTGCTGAAATGACATTCGACTGTGCACGCGCCAAACGGCCAGTAATTTGTGATAAATCGGCAATACTACCAAGGCCCGAGTTTGTGCGTTCTTGGATCTGCCCAAAAATAGTTTTATGGGTCGATAAGTTACGCTCAGATAACTCTAGAATACGTTGGCTCTTCAGTAAGTTGGTGTACACTTTAGTGACATCTAACGCGACATCTTCAGCTGTGCCGAATAAACGCCACTGTTCGGCGCTGGTAGCATAACTGGTACGGCTAATATCACTGCTGGTTTGAAAACCACTAAATAAACTTTGTTTAAGACTAACGCCAAACTCACCACGATTTAGATCCTTAGAGTCGTCACCATTACCCCGTGTCCCTGGGCTATTGGTATATTCATAACCATAACCACCGGTCATATTAATACTGGGAAAATAACCTGCTTCAGCTTGTTGCACTTGTTCTTCACGTACTTTGAATTTAGTAAAAGCAATGCGGATATCAGGATGGCTACTTAAAGTCATCGCTACTGCCTCCTCCACAGACTGTGCATTAACAGCTGTAGACCACCCAATCGCAGAACACATAAGTGCAGGGTAAAGTAACCCTTTAATGAATAATTTCTGCTGACAGAAAGAGTCGTGGATTGGCATTTGTTTTTCCTTGTTATATACATTCATGTGCAATTTAAAGTTCCCTGAGTGCCATCGCTTTGGCTCGCAACACTGGATTTAATATGTATTCAAGTACAGTTCGTTTACCGATCATGACATCAACAGACGTCATCATTCCGGGAATAATAGGCATGTCATGGTTGCCCTGAATATCTGAAATATCGGTTCGAACCCGAATAATATAAAAACTATTACCGTCTTCATCTTGCGTCGTATCGGCACTGATGTGCTCAACCACGCCTTTTAAACCACCATAGCGAGTGAAATCATAAGCGGTGATTTTAACGACTGCTGTTAACCCCAAGTGGATAAAGGCAATGTCCTTCGGTTTTATCTTGGCTTCAATTAATAATTTATCTTCTGTCGGCACTATCTCTAGCAATGCTTGACCAGGCTGTATGACACCACCTAATGTATTAATATGTAGCGTTTTAATGGTGCCGACTACCGGTGATACTATCAGGGCTTTGTTAACCTTATCTTCAGCCCCGACTTTAGCTTCCGTGATTCGAGAAAATTTACTTTGTAATTCGTTGAGCTGTGCACGCGCATCGGCACGATAGTTAAGTACCGCTTCACGACGCTTTAATACCGCTTCAGCCATCACTGATTGTAACTTTGGTACCATTAAACGAATCGAATTTAACTCACCTTTAATGCTATTGACGCTACGCTCTAATTTAAGCAATTCTACTTCTGATATAATGTATTTCTTCGCTAACGGCCGAGTTAACGCTAGCTCTCGCGAGGCCAGTTTATAGCTGACTTCTAGGGTTTTAATTTTTGATTTAAGCTCTTTTGTTTCTTCAACTCGCTGCTGGATCTGTTGACCTTGGATCGCAACCAGATTGGTTAAACTGTCTAATCGAGCACGGTATTCATCTTGCTGACGCGTCACTAAATAAGGTAAGTTTTGCTGTAGATCATCAGGGAAAGTAAGTGCCGTTTTGGTGATCTTGATTTGTAGCTGCCAATTCGGTACGTCAGCAACCAGAATACTGCTTAATTCACTGCGCAAACGAATAATATCAGCCCTTAAGCTATCTACTTCCTGACGTTGCTGCGCTAAATCGGCTCGAAAACGGGTATCGTCAATACGTGCTAACGGTTGATTCTTGGTTACTAATGCGCCTTCTTGTACATATAACTCCTGTAAAATACCGCCATCTAAACTCTGAATAATTTGTATTTGAGAAGAAGGAACTACCTTGCCCATACCGGTTGCGACCCGATCTAATTTGGCAAAATAAGCCCAGACAATAAAGCTGAGCACAAAGGCGGCCAACGCCCATATGGTTAACCGGTGAATACGGGGACTTTGCGTTAACAGCGCACCATAAACATCATCCGCCATCTCTAGATCTTGTTTGCTTATTTTCATTGCGTCGCTCCAGGGACCAAAGCGCCACTTTTCAGTTTTTTGAGGATCACATCTTTTGGACCATCCGCGACTAATCGCCCTTTATCCAATACAATTATCCGGTCAACCAACTGTAATAAGTGCATTTTATGCGTAATTAATAATAGCGTACGATCTTTGGCAATGACTTGCATTGAGTTAATAAATTGTTTTTCCGCGCGCGCATCAAGACTTGCGGTCGGTTCATCTAATAATAAAATCTGCGGATCATTTAAGATCGCCCGCGCTAAAGCGATAGATTGACGTTGGCCGCGAGATAAGGCTTTACCACCCTCGCCGACTTGTTGATCGAGACCTTGCGAATCAAGATCGGTAAACATGTTTACCCCTGAAAACTGCACGGCTCTGATCAATTGATATTCGGTTACTTGCTTAGCGCCAAACAAAATATTTTCTTTAATGGTACCGTGGAATAACGTGATATCTTGCGGTAAATAACCGAAGTTACGACGCAGATCACTGGGGTGGATCTGCCGTTGATTCATACCATCAAACTGTAAACTGCCCGTGGTTGGTTGATATAAACCAAGCAATACTTTAGCTAAGGTACTTTTACCCGAACCATTGCGACCAATAATCGCGACTCTTTCACCCGGTTGGATATGCAAAGACAAAGGATATAAACTTGGTTTATCCACGTCAGGATAGCTAAAACCCAGTTGTTCTAACGTGATCTTACCTTCAAGCTTACTGCGACTAACAAGGTGGGCTTTATCTTCAAACTCATCAGTTTGTTCCATGATCGCATCGAGCTGACGCATAGCGCTGATGGTTTGATTAGAACGCGTCATTAACGAGGCTATTTTCGCCATTGGGGAAATAGCGCGACTGGATAACATCACAGCAGCTATAATTGCGCCCATTGATATCTCGTTTTCAGCGACTCTATACACCCCTAATACAACAACACCAATGACAGAGACTTGCACAATCAAACTAGCGACATTAGCAACAGAGTTAGTGAGCACTTTCGCCTTTAGCTGCCAAGTTGATATATGCCCTAACATTTGTTGCCAACTCTGTTGTACCACACCTTCAGCGCCGTTGGCTTTGATCAGTTCAAGCACAGATAGACTTTCGACTAAATGGCCATGACGTAAACTCGAGAATTTATTCCCTTCTTCTATGGCGTGACGTAAACGCGGTTGTATCAACAAGGTATAACCAATAATCAGTAAGGTGGCGATCACCGAGAACATAGCCAAATCACCAGCGACTAACCAAATAATGACCATAAACAAGATGGCGAAGGGTAAATCAACTAATGCAGTAATTGTCGCGGAGGATAAAAACTCACGCACACTGTCAAACTCACTGAGTTGTTTGGCCATACCACCAACACTCGATGCACGTTTTTCTAATGGCATACCAATGACTTTGGCAAACAGTTTAGCGGAGGTTTCTAAATCAATTTTCTTGCCGGCGACATCGATAAGGTAACCACGCAGTTGCTTCATGATAAAGTCAAAGATATAAGCGATGATGGCACCAATCGCTAATACCCAAAGTGATTCAAACGCTAAGTTAGGCACCACTTTATCGTACACATTCATCACAAATAATGGCGATACTAAAGCAAATAAATTGACTAATACCGAGGCGATAATAACATCACGATAGATAGAACTCGACGACTTCACCGTTTGCCATAACCAATGCTTTTTGGTGTCGTGCAGATGCACATCAAATTCACGATCACCGTGATATTGCTGCTTGACTAAAAACAGATAACCCACATAAATGGCTTCTAATTCAGCAATCGTCAATAATGCCTCACCACCGGTTTCCGGCATGGAAATAACGGCTTTATCAGCATCAAAGTCTAGCTCTTGTAATACACAGGCTTGTTGGTCTTTTAACAGTAAAATACACGGCAATAACATCCGTGGTAATTCATTCAGCCCTTTTTGACTTAATTTCGCACTTAATCCGGCTCGGGATGCCGCTTGAGGCACCAATTCTGGTAACAAATTTGCCCCCGAAATCGATAAACCAGCCGTCAACGCATCGCCCGAACACGGATTACCAAAGTGTTCAGTCAATAGTATTAAACAATCCAGCAGTGGATCCTCAATCATGCGCTGAGAAGGATGGATATTCCACTGTGGTGTTGACGTTGCATTCGTTGCTGGCTGCACTGCGATTAATTCCTTAATATTTAACTAAAACAGTAAAATAGACTAGAAGACCAGAGGGTCATCAAGATCATTGAGTATACTGTTTATACCTTCCGGACTGGTAAGATCAACACCACTATAAGCAACACGTAAATCGACATTATCTAATATAATAACCTGGCTAATACTGTCGCTTTCTCCTTCAGCATTAATACTAATGGTCGTTGTCACAGTGCCATTACTATCGCTGCCAAAGCTCATTTCTAAGTAATCGTCCAAGTTACCCGTTGTTGCGCCTTGTAGCAAGTCACTGAGATCCAATTTATCTTCATTGATATTAAAATCGGTGATGTGATCGACAGCAGGTATAATAGCAGTGCCTTCATCGCCGTCTAACCAGACAAAAGTATCTATACCGCTACCACCAGAGAGAATATCGTTACCAGTGCCGCCGATAAGCATATCGTTACCACTTCCACCGAGTAAGCTATCATTATTCGCACCAGCAACGAGGACATCATTACCGCCTTGCCCCTCTAAAACATCTACGTCGTCACTGCCTAATAAAATTTCAGACTTATCACTACCGGTAATAGTCGAACCTGCAACATATTCGAAATCAACGGTCGCGCTATCGCTAACACCACCATTTTCCAACTGATAATCAAAACTCACATCATCGATACTATGACCTTGATTAACAGTAACTTGCACGTTTTTAAAATCTAAACTAGAACCTGATACTAGGGCATTATCCATACTATTGATAGCACTGATATTACCCGATGTACCAGCATGATCATTATGCATTAAGGCTAGACTTGGTATTTCTAACGTTGCTTGCCCATCTATATTAGTTAGGACCAAATCTCGATTGGCATCGAGGTTAGCTTCGTACTCTAAATTCACTATCACGTCAAATGCGCTACTATCACCATCATTATCTGTGATAGTAATATTAAAGATATCTTGTTCACCGGTTATTGAAGTGTCTAATTCAATTTTATATTCGTAGGCTAAAGTAACAAAATTAAGTGTAAATCGACCGCCTTTACTTGTGTCTACCGAGATCGATTCAGGCATTCCAGTGTTTGGTTGATAAGTGTAAGTTGTGCCATCAATAACAACCGCGGAAATGTAACCACCATCGGCGCCCAGAGCCACCCCTGCATTTCCATTTGAAGAAAGCAGTGACATATTACCGGTAATACTACCGCCATCAATTGTACCGAGTAAGCTGGCTTCTAAATCCGCTGGAGTACTCACCTGGAAGGTATTAGGTTCAGCCTCACCGTTCGCATTGGTATTTGGATAACCAATAGGCTCTAAGTTACCCAGAGAAACACCATTACCGATACCAATTGCAAATGATTTATCAATATTATTATCGACAAGGAAGTTTTCCCAAGTAGCTTGTTCGTTAGAGTTAATACCAGCTTCTTGATATGATGGCTCACCATCGGAGATAAAGTAAACCACTGATTTGTCAGCAACAGGCGCTTGATAATCGTCCATGACCTTATTCAGAGCTACATCATATGAGGTGCCACCATCTGCATCTACATCATTGAGGTAATCTTGGGCAGCGTTAATATCATCTTCATACCAGCTTGATTTAGTTGCGTAATAATCAAAGGCAACAAACTGAATATTCACATTACCAACGTTGTCATATTCATTAAACAAGCTCGACAACGCTTCTTTAGCAATATCCATTCGTGAACGCCCAGTACCATCATTCGCAGAATAATCCATAGAGCCCGATTTATCTAAGACGATAATTAAGTTAGTGGTATAACCGCCAGCGGCGGCTTCTAAAGTTTGCTCTATATTTGTTGCAACAGGCGCATCATCAACAATCGTAATTGCTAATTGAGCAGTAGTTTGGTTACCACTATTACTATCTGTTAACTGATAATCGATACTATCAACAATACTTTCAGCATTAGTAGTAGCTGCTGTTTCAAGTGTATAGGTATAATCACCGGCTCTATGGCTTCCATCATCTTCGACATAAACCGTTAATGTACCTTGGTCCATATCAATCGTAATACTGTTATCACCAGGTGTAACTATTGTATTACCAACAGCCGTAATACTGGTTGTCGAGCCAATGCCACTATCATTATCTAAAAGATTACCGCTTACAACAGTCGCTGAATTACCGCTGTTTGAACCTAAATCCAACCCAGATTCATAAGTAACACCAGTATCAGTTACAGCTACCGAGTCTCCGGAATGGCCGATAGTGAGACTGCCATCACTAGTATCACCATCACTGTCTTCCAAAACATAATCAAAAGTTTCATCATCAACAGCGCTGCTTTCACCATGTAGTGTTGTCCCTGTTAATACAAACCATGAATCACCCGCTGGTTTAATCGCAAGATAACTTACTTCACTGCTAAAAGTTAATTCGCTAGTCACGCTATTACTGGAATTACCCATCACGGTTTTATAACTGTCGACTAGATTACCGTCTTTGTCATAACCATAAACGAATACACCTTCAGTATTACCCAATAGACCAAAACTCAAACTCAACTCTTTAGTACCTGAATCAAGCGCTAATAATAAGCTATCATGGCCATTGATATACGACACACTACCAGAAGCCGATACGCCGATTCCCCCGCCATTAGCATTCGAATTTGAACTAGCATTGTTAGTAGCATTATCTAGGTTATTAATATTTAACCCTGCATTAGGCCAATCATAAATAAATATATCAGCCCGATTGGCATCGTTGCCATAATAGCCATAAACATTAATACCCGCGTCAGCCCAAGTCGTCGATTCAAGATTACCACTGGCGACGACTGTCGTTGCGACCTCTGAAGTATATTCATAACTACCATCGTCTTTGAAGGTTACTGTACCGCTATCAGTATCAAGTGTTAACTCACCATTAGTGAAATTTTCGCCATTGACACTGGTTAGCTTAACGCTGTCAGTACCCAGTTTATCGGCACCGTCAGTTTGTCCGCCTTCGCCAGTGATCACATTGCCATAAATCGTACCGCCATAACCAACGCTATCAGTGTCATCAACAGCAACAGGGGCTGTATCAGTAACAGTCACATCAAGATCGACAGTGGTTGATGCGGTTTTATTCGTTCCTGTAGCGTCTGCTTCAGTAGAGGTAGCTGTGAAGCTTAATGTGTGCGTTGTGCTATCACCCGAAGCCTGCCCGTTAAATGTTAACTTGGTTAAATCCCAGTCACTGATATCGATCACTGAACCATCACTAGTGATGGAATTTGAACCGTCACTTAATATCGCGCCAAGTGGTACACCAGAGACAGCTAAAGCCAGACTTTCAGAACCATCATTATCAACAAGTGCAGAATAAATAGCTGATAACGCAATTGGCGTACCTTCTATACCATTATTAACAACAGATGAACCATCATCAAGTTCAATGGTTAGGATTGGCGTATCAGCAATAGGTTTAACCTCTATTGTAACAGTCGCAGCGTTAGATACATTACCGGCAGCATCCTCAACGGTATAAGTAAAGGAATCACTACCACTATAACCGTCAGCGGGTGTATAAATCACAGTACCATCATTATTAATACTAACAGAGCCGTTTGATGGCTGATTAACAATCGTGATAGAGCTAATATCGAGATCCCCATCTGCATCATAATCATTATCTAAAATAGCAATTTCAATAGCGGTGCTCTCATCGGTTGTAATTGCACCTTGGGTAATATTAGGATCAACAGCAGGAAATTTATCATTAATATTAATGTCGGTATCGCTATAATTCACATCGAGATTAGCGTCTACCGATGTTTCAGTTCCGTCAGCTTGAATAGTTGTCAATGTAAATTCATCTGCAAGCGTTCTCGACAACGTCATATTTTGTACAACGTAAGAACCATTGCTACCTGAAGTAGTAAGTTCGAAATAAGAAACAGATTCATTAGTTGTAAAGGAATAAGTATCCTCTTCTAAGCCACTTGTTCGATACCCTCCTTCTGTACCGATAGCAACACCATCACTGTTAAATGCTGTAATGAGAACTTCTGTCGCATTACTACTGTTTTGGTCAAAATAACTACCGAGACCAGCAAGTGTGAAGGTCACTTCATTGATGTTTTCACCATTAACAGCAACAGTCAGAATCTCACCTTGAGATAATCCAGTGCTGCTCTCATTACCAATACCAGTACCAACATGACCAGTACCATTATAAGCGGTTAACTTACCAGTAGAAACTGTCGTGGTAATAGTTGTATCGTTTTGAGTGTATACAGCGCTTTTTCCATTTGGAGAGATATTGCCCCAGTCTCCAGTTTGAGCAACACCACCATCGGCATCTGTATCAAATGTACCTACTTCAATATCGATTGTCGCAGCCTGTACAGCATCTACGTTAGGTACATATTGGACGTTAGAGTCGGCATTATATTCAACACCGACTTCCATCGTTACCCATACGCCCCCGACCTCAATTTCTATTACACCGTATTCAGGTTCTTCATCAAGACGGATCATGGCGTCTTGATCCATTTCGCTATCATCAGTTGCGACTGGGGGGCTTGTGTCAGCAGACAGTGCTGTCGCACTGACTGGCGCAGATGTATTGCCCGCGTCATCGCTCAGTGTCGCGGTCACTTTCGCTTCAGGTAGTACTTCGATTGCGATACCGTTTGCAATATCGTCCGCCGTTAATACAACGGTTACTGGCGTGGCGCCATCAACGTTATACGTTAATGTATCGCCCGCTTTAGAGCCGGTGACTGCGATCGTCGCCGTCACCGTGCCATCGGTACCTAATTCTGCTGCGTTATAAACGCCGTCATCATTGGCATCGATATCTGCGATCGTAACGCTTGGCGTCGCAATATCCACATCCGCGGCGAAGGCTGTCGCACTGACTGGCGCAGATGTATTGCCCGCGTCATCGCTCAGTGTCGCGGTCACTTTCGCTTCAGGTAGTACTTCGATTGCGATACCGTTTGCAATATCGTCCGCCGTTAATACAACGGTCACTGGCGTGGCGCCATCAACGTTATACGTTAATGTATCGCCCGCTTTAGAGCCGGTGACTGCGATCGTCGCCGTCACCGTGCCATCGGTACCTAATTCTGCTGCGTTATAAACGCCGTCATCATTGGCATCGATATCTGCGATCGTAACGCTTGGCGTCGCAATATCCACATCCGCGGCGAAGGCTGTCGCACTGACTGGCGCAGATGTATTGCCCGCGTCATCGCTCAGTGTCGCGGTCACTTTCGCTTCAGGTAGTACTTCGATTGCGATACCGTTTGCAATATCGTCCGCCGTTAATACAACGGTTACTGGCGTGGCGCCATCAACGTTATACGTTAATGTATCGCCCGCTTTAGAGCCGGTGACTGCGATCGTCGCCGTCACCGTGCCATCGGCACCTAATTCTGCTGCGTTATAAACGCCGTCATCATTGGCATCGATATCTGCGATCGTAACGCTTGGCGTCGCAATATCCACATCCGCGGCGAAGGCTGTCGCACTGACTGGCGCAGATGTATTGCCCGCGTCATCGCTCAGTGTCGCGGTCACTTTCGCTTCAGGTAGTACTTCGATTGCGATACCGTTTGCAATATCGTCCGCCGTTAATACAACGGTTACTGGCGTGGCGCCATCAACGTTATACGTTAATGTATCGCCCGCTTTAGAGCCGGTGACTGCGATCGTCGCCGTCACCGTGCCATCGGTACCTAATTCTGCTGCGTTATAAACGCCGTCATCATTGGCATCGATATCTGCGATCGTAACGCTTGGCGTCGCAATATCCACATCCGCGGCGAAGGCTGTCGCACTGACTGGCGCAGATGTATTGCCCGCGTCATCGCTCAGTGTCGCGGTCACTTTCGCTTCAGGTAGTACTTCGATTGCGATACCGTTTGCAATATCGTCCGCCGTTAATACAACGGTTACTGGCGTGGCGCCATCAACGTTATACGTTAATGTATCGCCCGCTTTAGAGCCGGTGACTGCGATCGTCGCCGTCACCGTGCCATCGGTACCTAATTCTGCTGCGTTATAAACGCCGTCATCATTGGCATCGATATCTGCGATCGTAACGCTTGGCGTCGCAATATCCACATCCGCGGCGAAGGCTGTCGCACTGACTGGCGCAGATGTATTGCCCGCGTCATCGCTCAGTGTCGCGGTCACTTTCGCTTCAGGTAGTACTTCGATTGCGATACCGTTTGCAATATCGTCCGCCGTTAATACAACGGTTACTGGCGTGGCGCCATCAACGTTATACGTTAATGTATCGCCCGCTTTAGAGCCGGTGACTGCGATCGTCGCCGTCACCGTGCCATCGGTACCTAATTCTGCTGCGTTATAAACGCCGTCATCATTGGCATCGATATCTGCGATCGTAACGCTTGGCGTCGCAATATCCACATCCGCGGCGAAGGCTGTCGCACTGACTGGCGCAGATGTATTGCCCGCGTCATCGCTCAGTGTCGCGGTCACTTTCGCTTCAGGTAGTACTTCGATTGCGATACCGTTTGCAATATCGTCCGCCGTTAATACAACGGTTACTGGCGTGGCGCCATCAACGTTATACGTTAATGTATCGCCCGCTTTAGAGCCGGTGACTGCGATCGTCGCCGTCACCGTGCCATCGGTACCTAATTCTGCTGCGTTATAAACGCCGTCATCATTGGCATCGATATCTGCGATCGTAACGCTTGGCGTCGCAATATCCACATCCGCGGCGAAGGCTGTCGCACTGACTGGCGCAGATGTATTGCCCGCGTCATCGCTCAGTGTCGCGGTCACTTTCGCTTCAGGTAGTACTTCGATTGCGATACCGTTTGCAATATCGTCCGCCGTTAATACAACGGTTACTGGCGTGGCGCCATCAACGTTATACGTTAATGTATCGCCCGCTTTAGAGCCGGTGACTGCGATCGTCGCCGTCACCGTGCCATCGGCACCTAATTCTGCTGCGTTATAAACGCCGTCATCATTGGCATCGATATCTGCGATCGTAACGCTTGGCGTCGCAATATCCACATCCGCGGCGAAGGCTGTCGCACTGACTGGCGCAGATGTATTGCCCGCGTCATCGCTCAGTGTCGCGGTCACTTTCGCTTCAGGTAGTACTTCGATTGCGATACCGTTTGCAATATCGTCCGCCGTTAATACAACGGTTACTGGCGTGGCGC
>NZ_ABCQ01000055.1 GCF_000170855.1 Moritella sp. PE36
TTTATCGGAAAATTCAAATTTGATCGTATCGGTATTAAAATCGCTGAAAAATTCAAAAAAGGCTTCCGCGCTCAACATGAATGGGCGCGTACCTTTGGCCATCATTGTGATAAAAATACGGTGTCACTGAACATTGAACAAGCGAAACAATACATCATGGGACGTGATATTAACTTCTCTGATATCGAGATTGATAATTTAGATCAACTCCAAGGTGAACTTGTCGTCTTACTTGAAGGCAGTGTGCTTGGTTTAGGTAAACGCGTAAACCAACGTTTAAAAAATAACTACCCGCGTGATCTGGTACGTGATAACAACTTATTTAACGAATAAGTTCGCCAGTAATTCCGTCACGTTTTTTACGATATGGCGCACAATAACTTAATGCTAATTTGATATACGTAAATAATTTACTATATTTAATATTACAGCTATACCAATTTCCCTAAGCTCATTACATGGATTTGTACTGGGCTTTTTTTTATTTATTTTAAAAAATAACTAAGCTTTAAAATACGTTTCTAATTAATCCCGCTAATATGGCTATTCTTTGTTCCTAAGTACAAGGTAAATAAGCTAAAAAATCACATTATACTCCGTAACATAAATAACTATGATAAAATTGCCGATAATATTGATTTATACAAACTTGAGTAAAATATATGAACTTCGACCTTACAAATATCTCTGAACTCCCGACTGGCCCTGATGCAGCGCATATTGCCTTGTTCGCGATCACCCTCATCCTGCTATTAATTACCCTCGTTAGAGGTGGTAAAAAAACAATTGAAATAGAAAAAATTGTTGAAAAAGAAGTGGAAGTAAAAGTTGAAGTTGAAAAGATTGTAGAGGTTATCAAACACGTAGAAATTGAGAAAATCGTTGAAGTTGAAAAAATTGTCGAGATCAAAGCACCCTTACAAGAAGCAAGTCCTGCAGCCGCTTGTCAGCTGTTATCATTACTACAAAGTGAAGCACGTTTCGTCGACTTTATCCAAGAAGATTTAACCGGTGCCACTGACGAACAAATCGGTGCTGCAGCACGTATTATTCATACTGGTAGTAAAAAAGTAATCAATGAATACTTTAGTCTCACGCCAATCCGCAGTGAAGAAGAAGAAAGCCAAGTAACCGTAGCAGAAGGCTTTAACCCATCTGAAGTTAAGCTAATTGGTAATGTGTTGGGCTCAGCCCCTTACCGAGGCATCTTAGTACACGCAGGTTGGAAAATCAGTAGTGTTAATTTACCTAAACTAGCACAAGGTCATAACACCAATATCCTTGCTGCAGCAGAGGTGGAACTATGAGCGACATAACAATGAGCGAAATAGCGCCAAAATACAGTATTGGTATCGATTTAGGCACCACACACTGTGTATTATCGTATATCAATTTAGAACACGAAGATGATAAAGCAGTTAAACAGCTGTTTGCAATTCCTCAGCTATCTACTCTTGGTTCGGTAACTGAACAATATCAACTGCCTTCTTTTGTCTATCAAGCGCACGAAGATGAGATTAGCAAAGATCAAACACCATTGCCTTGGAACGCTGATAATACCGCGCTGGTTGGGGATGTAGCACGCAACCTTGGGCTTAAAACACCTATTCGTCTAGTGTCTAGTGCTAAAAGCTGGTTAAGTCACGCAACAGTCAGCCCGCATGATGCGATATTACCCTTCGCAAGCCCTGATGAAGTTGAAAAGATATCACCCGTAACAGCAACATCTCAATACTTAAACCATTTAGCTGAAGCTTGGAATCATGCACACCCTGATTCACCGATTGCAGAGCAAGATGTCACCATTACCATTCCGGCCTCATTCGATCCCGCAGCGCGTAACTTAACAGCTCAAGCGGCACAAGATTTAAACCTTAAACACTTAAATCTACTTGAAGAACCACAAGCGGCTGTATATAGCTGGTTAGAGGCATGCGGTGATGAATGGCGTGACCAAGTCAATGTTGGTGATACCATTTTAGTCATCGATATCGGTGGTGGTACAACGGATTTATCATTAATCTCGGTTGATGAGTCAGAAGGTAATTTAACATTATCACGCGTTGCCGTAGGTGAACATATCCTACTTGGCGGTGATAATATGGATCTTGCACTTGCGTATCGTCTAAAGATGAAATTAATGCAAGAAGGTAAACAACTACA
The DNA here is from genome assembly GCF_000170855.1 of Moritella sp. PE36. Classification (GTDB taxonomy): domain Bacteria; phylum Pseudomonadota; class Gammaproteobacteria; order Enterobacterales; family Moritellaceae; genus Moritella. Next base: position 2,164 of record NZ_ABCQ01000055.1, read on the forward strand.
ACCTTGGCAAATTCAAGCGATCACACATGCTTGTCGTGACGCTAAGGAACAACTGCTATCAGATAATGACATAGAAGCTATACCAATTGTTATCCCTAGTCGTGGCTCTAAGTTAATTGCTGGCACTATGCAGACTGAATTAACACGCGATGAAGTTAAGCAAACTATTCTCGATGGTTTCTTCCCTGCGACTGCAGTGACCGAGATGCCACAACAAACTACCCGAACGGCATTAACCCAGATTGGTTTACCGTATGCACAAGATGCGGCGATCACCAAACACATTGCACACTTCTTGAATAAACAGCATGACGCTATCGAGTCAGATGCTGGTGATTTCATTAAGCCAACTGCGGTATTGTTTAATGGCGGTGTGTTTAAATCTGATGCGATTAGTTCTAAGTTAATCGGTATTATTAACGACTGGTTGATTACAGCTGACGTTGAAGAAGAAGCAAAACTATTGACTGGTATTGATCTCGATCTTGCCGTTGCCAATGGCGCTTGTTATCACGGTTATGCTAAACAAGGTAAAGGCGTTCGTATTAAAGGCGGCCTAGCGAGCTCATATTACGTGGGTGTTGAAAGCTCAATGCCAGCAATCCCAGGTTTTGAACCGCCACTAGAAGCTGTTTGTATCGCCCCATTTGGTCTTGAAGAAGGGACTAATGTTGATGTGGCAACGCACCAATTTGGTTTAGTTGTCGGTCAACCGGTTAAGTTTAAGTTTTTCGGTTCAACAGTCCGCCGTGAAGATGTTGTTGGTACCCACCTTGATTTCTGGCAGCCAGAAGATCTTGAGCAACTGCCAGACATCGAAGTGACGCTTGACTCAGCTAACCGCAATAGCGGTGATGTAGTACCGGTATCACTGTCAGTGACTGTCACTGAAGTGGGTACACTTAAAGTTGAAGCTATCGCGAACGACAGTGATGAAATTTGGGAAATTGAACTAACTGTTCGCCAATAACATGATTTAGCATCATTACTACACAGTTTTATATTGATACTATTTATTTATACAACGTGTACTTAACTCAGGGCGCTTTGCCCTGAGTTTTATTATATGGAGTTTTTAATGCCCTCATCTGTTTCTAAAACAGCGCAATATGTAATTGGCATCGATCTTGGCACTACCCACAGTGTTCTTTCTTATAAAAACATCGATGATTATCAAGCCAGCGCGTCCGTTTTTCTCGTAGACCAATTGGTTGGACCTGGCGAAGTCGCAAGAAAACCGTTATTGCCTTCATTCCGCTATCACTTTAATGACAACGAAATTGCCACAACCGATTGTGTTTTACCGTGGAAAAAAATTAACTTTAACGGTGAAATCAGCAATGTAATTGTGGGTCAATGGGCACGAGATTTAGGCACAAAAACCAAAGGTCGCTTAGTTTCAAGCGCCAAAAGTTGGTTGTCCCATCCAAGTATCGATGCCCAAGCTGCCATTCTGCCTTGGGCTGTTGAAGATAATATTGAAAAAGTATCGCCTGTCGTTGCCAGTGCAAGCTACCTTGCCCATTTTCAAGCATCTTGGAATTATCACAATCCAGACCATTTACTTGCCGATCAAAACATCACTATCACAGTGCCAGCGTCATTCAATGATACAGCCCGAGCCTTAACACTCGCCGCTGCAGATCTAGCCGGCTTAACCAAGGTAACGTTATTAGAAGAGCCACAAGCCGTTTGTTACGACTGGTATCACCGTAATAAACAAGCCAAAACTGATTTAATCGAACACGATAAAACCATGCTTGTTTGTGACATAGGTGGTGGTACAACAGATTTAAGTTTAATCGAAATGTCATTAGAACATGGTGAATTGAATTTAAACCGTGTTGCCGTGGGCGATCATTTAATGCTGGGTGGTGATAACATCGACTTGGCCTTAGCCCATATTGTTGAATCAAGAATATCACCAGATCAACGGTTAAAATCTGCTGCATTAGGGCAACTAATACAACAGACACGCCAAGCAAAAGAACTGTTTTTGTCTGAACAACCACCAAGCACGACATCAATTACCTTACTTGGACGTGGTTCGAAATTGATCGCGCAATCGAAGAAATGTGAACTGACAAAAAATGAAGTTATCGACATGGTGTTTAATGGCTTCTTACCAAATAGTAGCTTTAACGAATTACCAACACACAGAAAAAATGCGGTGGTGGAATTTGGTTTACCTTATACGTCTGATCCTGCGATTTCAAAACACATTGCCGAGTTCATCCATACTTATTACGACGTAGACGCAACTGAAGATTATGATCCCGCAATCGTGCCAGCGGCAATCCTTGTTAACGGTGGTATTTTTAATAGCAAGCAAGTGAAATTGCAAATTGAAAAAGTGTTATCCGGTTGGAAACAACAAAAAGTTCAGATGCTGCACAATGGTAACCCAGACTTGTCAGTTGCTTATGGCGCGGTTGAATTTGGTTTTGCTAAAATGGGTAAGCAAAAACAAATTGGCGGTGGTAGCCCTCGTAACTATTTCATTGAAATAACCGACCGTTCGGGTCAGCCCCAGTCTATTTGCCTGTTACCTAAGGGCACCGAAGATGAGCAAGTTATCAATTTAGATAGCCGTTTATTTTCATTAACGATCGGTGAGCCCATTCGCTTTAATCTTGCTACCACCAGTCATGAAAATAATTTCAAGCCTGGTGATATCATTGAAACAGAACTCAAAGGTAAAACGCCGTTACCGCCTTTTGTTGTCACGATCCCAGAGCACAAAGATCACAAACGTTTTGAGTCAGTGTACTTGTCTTGCAAGCTAAGCAGCATTGGTACCTTACAACTTGAATGTGTGAGTGAAACCAACAGTAAACAACGTTGGGCATTAGAGTTCTCTGTGCGTCCAAGCCGTACCAAAAAAATATCAGAAAATGACTCTAAAGATATCCAGGATATTAAGCAGCTTCACCCTAACCTGCCCGATGCAATTAAATTAATTGAAGCTGTGTATGGTGCCAGTAGTAAAAAAAGTGATCCTAAGTTAGTTAAATCATTGCGTAATGATCTGGATAAACGTCTGGGTAAACGTGATACTTGGGATACCGATTTATTACGTGAACTTGCAGCCCCTTGTTTACAATTTGCTAAAAACCGCCGCCGCACAGAACAACATGAACGTAATTGGTTAAAACTAACCAGCTTCCTACTTCGTCCTGGCTTTGGCTACCCTGCTGATGATTGGCGTATTGAACAAATTTGGCCGATATTCAAATCCGCGATTCAATACAATAAATCAACACAGTCATGGAGTGATTGGTGGAATCTATGGCGCCGTATTGCTGGTGGCCTTAACGAACAACAGCAGATCGAAATATACGATACGCTTTCTATCTACTTTGTTGAAGACAGTAATAAACATGCCAAAATCATCAATCAAGCGAAACAACGCAGCTATGATGATATTATTCGACTTGCCGCCTCACTCGAACATATTCCCGTGGCGCTAAAAGTGGAGTTTGGTGAATACTTACTGGCTAAATTAAAGAAACCACAAAACCAGCAATTACATTGGTGGGCATTAGGTCGTGTCGCATCTCGTGTTGCGTTTTATGGTAGCCAGCATAATGTGATTCCACGTCATATTGTTGAAACATGGCTAAATACATTACTTGACGCTAATTGGCAAAAAGAACCACACATTGCTTTTGCAGCTGTGATGATTGCCAGAAAAACCGGTGATAGAGAAATGGATATTCAAGATAAGGTAAGAGATGCTGTGCTAGATAAATTAACACAGAGTAAATTATCGGACGCTTGGTTAGCATTAGTACGTGATGTGCAGTCGTCAGATGACACGGTAATGAAGCGTATCTTTGGTGACAGTTTACCTACAGGTTTAACCTTACTGTCTTAATATTCAATAAATGCTGAATTTAATAGGTGGTCTTCATTGACCACCTATTGTTTAGTTTTAACATACTCATAGATTACTCATGAATGGTTAAAACACTTTATCATTTACTTTTTATTCTTCAATACCATCTTTAATAAACCACATATTAGTAAAGCCTAATTTAGTAAAATGGTTTTTACGGAATTCTCTTACTGATTTCGTACCTTTCGATACATCTTCAACTTGTTTTTCCATTATCAAATATTGCGTTAAGTCGATGCCTTCTTCTGCAGCTGCCGCTTCATAGATATGGTGGAACTGTCTGTATGAAAATGGAATTTTCTTATCTTGTTTTTTATATGTATAGGTAATTAGGTGGGCCAAAATGCCTCCAAAAAATGATTTAATTCGATACATCGTCACACGAATATCGAGATAGTACTGTAATTTTCGTGGATAATACCACATTCAACTCAGTCGTCAAAAATTGAGTGCGGTATATACCCAAGTTACGTCAAGATGCTATATCAAATCGATATTACTTTTTAGCGTTAAACAGCTTAAAGTAGTTCTCTGTCGTTGATTCTGCTAATTCTGCGAAGGTTACCCCACGTAAATCAGCAACGAACTCGGCAACAGCACGCACATAAGCAGGTTGGTTTTCTTTACCACGGTAAGGAACAGGCGCTAAGTACGGTGAATCGGTTTCAACTAATAATCTATCCGCAGGGATTGTCTTAACCACCGCTTGCAGATCTTTTGCTGATTTGAACGTAACAATACCAGAGATAGAGATATAGAAGCCCATTTCTAATACCGCTGCAGCCATCGCATCTGACTCAGTAAAACAATGGATCACGCCACCAATTTTTTCTGCGCCTTCTTCTTTTAAAATACGGATCGTATCATCAACTGCGCCACGCGTATGAATAATAAGCGGTTTATTCAGTTCGATAGCAACTTGGATATGATTACGAAATGATGCTTGCTGAATTTCTTTGTTTTCAGGTGAATAGAAATAATCTAAACCCGTCTCACCAATAGCGACGACTTTTTCGTTTTGTGCTAATGCCAATAACTCTGACTTTTCGTATTCATCTTCCAGATTTAATGGATGTACACCACATGAGGCATGAATATTATCAAAGTCAGAAATCTGTTCAATCATAGTTTTGAAGCGTGGTAAAGTCACTGATACGCTTAATAAATGCGACACGCCACGCTCCGCAGCTTTGTTAACAACGTCGGCAAGATCGGTATGAATGGTATCGTAATTCAGGCCATCTAAATGGCAATGAGAATCTACTAACATATTAATTTATATATCTTTTTAGTTTAATTAAAAATGACAGAACCAATGTTTCAGCGGTTAAATTATTATTTTGCATTAATAGCTGACGTAACGCTGTTAATTCTGATTGTAGTTGAGTAATTTTATCTTGTGATAATTGCGTTGAGAAATGCGTTAACCATTCAAGCTGATCGGTATTGACAATATAATCAATGCTCACCCCGCGCTTAACTTTCTGTAAATCAAGTAAGATAAATTGTAACCAAGATAGCTTCTCTAAAGTACGATCAGAGATTATTTCACATAGTCGGGTGATCGCCGCGGGCTGTGTTGTTAACAACGTAATATTAGAGAATATCTCTTTACGTAAATCATCATCGCCGTTATTTAAGTAACTTAGCGTGTGCAACGGTGCACCATGATTAATGCGAATAGCGGTCAGCGTTGGACTTTCTATCGGAAACTGCTGTTGTAACCATGCCATTGACTCCTGCTCTGCTGGGGCAGGCAGATGCAACTTCTGACAACGGCTATAAATAGTAGGCAGTACCTGTGACTTATTTTCGGCAAGCAAAATGAGATAGCTACCATTACTCGGCTCTTCTAATGTTTTAAGCAATGCATTAGCAGAGGCTAAATTAAAACTTTCAGCATGCTCGATGATCACCACTTTATTACCACCAAGTTGTGAGTGCTCGTTCAACTTCTGACTGATATGTCTTATTCTGTCAACACCAATCACTTTACCGGGTTCGGTGGAAACCAAATAATAATCAGGATGTACACTTGTCTCGAATAATTGACAAGGATGGCATCGATGGCAAGGTTCCCAACCGATAGGCTCTTTGCATAATAATGTTTGGGCAAGTGTCTGAGCATACGACAGTTTACCCATACCGCTAGCACTGGTAATAAACAACGCATGATGTAAACGACCTGCTGTCATTTGCGTCTGTTGTTTTTCCCAATAAGGTAGTAACCAAGGATATAGCATCTAATTAATCAACATGTCTATTATGACAATCAACATGATTGGCTAATACATCACGGATCTGCGCTTGAACATTATCAATATCCTGTCCCGCATCAACACTATAGATAGTGTCATCAGCAGCTGCAAGTTCTTGGTATTTTGCGCCAATACGCTCGAAGAAAGACAGTTGCTCTAATTCAATGCGATCTAATTCACCGCGTACTTTTGCGCGTTGTAGACCCACAGCGGGATCGATATCTAACAATAACGTCATATCAGGTTTGAAGTCACCAATAGCAACTTGACGTAGTGTATTCAACACACCAATATCAAAACCACGGCCACCACCTTGGTAAGCAATAGAAGAAAGATCATGACGATCACCAACAACCCATTGACCTTTCGCTAGGGCTGGTTTAATAACATGCTCCACTAATTGTGCACGTGCTGCATACATTAGCATTAACTCGGCTGATTCAGTCAACGGCTCTTCGGTATCAACGTCTTTAACAATAGCACGCATCTTTTCGGCTAATTTTGTTCCGCCTGGTTCACGTGTGGTGATTACATCGGTGATCCCCTGCTCCGCTAACCAATTAATCACAGTGCTTACTGCGGTACTTTTACCTGCGCCTTCAAGGCCTTCGATCACTAAAAATTTTGCTTGCACAATAACTCTCTTCAATTTATCTTTTTAAAATGTATTTACGAACAGCACGATTATGTTGTTTCAAATTCTTTGAAAAATAATGACCACCGTCACCACTGGCAACAAAATATAAATAGCTTGTTTTGGCTGGATGCAATGCCGCATCAATTGATGTTTTTCCAACCATTGCAATCGGTGTAGGCGGTAAACCTCTAATCACATAGGTGTTGTAATCTGTTTTTTGACGTAGGTGTTTACGACGGATATTACCTTTATAGTCATCACCCATGCCATAAATAACAGTTGGGTCAGTCTGTAAACGCATACGTCGGTTCAATCGGTTAATAAACACCGACGATACCGTCGTTCTTTCGCTTTCTAATCCCGTCTCTTTCTCGATGATAGAAGCAAGAATCAGCGCTTCATAAGGTGTTTTAAGCGGTAAATTTTTATCTCGTGTTTCCCACGCTGTATTTAAATAAGCTTGGAGTTGTTTATGTGACTTTAAATATAGCGCTGAAACTAACGTCCCTTGCGGATAAAAATAGGTTTCAGGCAGCATCAGGCCTTCAAGCTTTGAGTTTTCTATTTGTAATAACTGCGCTAATTCTACTTCAGATAAGTCAGCCGTATCATCAATAATACCTGCTGCTTGAGCTAACTGCTTGCGCCACTCTTTAAATGTTGAGCCTTCGATGAAGGTGATTTTATGTTGAAATTCATCTCCAGACACCAGGTGCTCGAATAACGTTTGGAAATTCCAGCCCGCGGTTACTTGATACGAACCAAGTTTGATATTGGTAATACCGGGGTTTTGTTTGAAAAAGACACGTAAAAATACTTTAGATTCGAAGTTGCTCTCCGCAATCATTTGATTAGCAATTGATTGCGCGGTATCACCCGAAGAAACAATAAGGATATGATCTGTTTGTACACGTTCCGTTGAGACAAATGATTGGAAGCGTGAATAGAAAAGTACACCAGCAATCAATAGAACGGTAAACAGTAAGGAAATAGCAGTAATTATCTTTTTCATAGCTCGATGCATAAATTAAATTCAGCACACATTTTACACCAATGAAAAATTGTTTGATACATACAAGGTGTGTTTAATCACCTTGCATGTGAATAACAAATAACGAAAACACTTATTTATTATGTTTGTTATACCAAAATGAGTAATTAAGCATCTCACGTTAGGTCTTTGATATATTAGTCCGCTTTTTTAAATAGCAGAGAACCATTGGTCCCACCGAATCCAAATGAGTTGGATAACGCGTATTCCATACTCACTGCACGAGCGCCATCAGTAACAAAATCCAGATCACAACCTTCACTCGGATTTTCCAAGTTGATCGTTGGCGGTAAGATCTGATCTCTTAAAGCTAAAATTGTAAAAATCGCTTCGATTGCACCAGCAGCACCTAAAAGATGGCCTGTCATTGATTTTGTTGAACTAACCGCAAGTTTATAAGCGTGATCGCCAAATACAGATTTAACAGCGGCGGTTTCAGCTTTATCGCCAGCAGGTGTTGACGTGCCATGTGCATTTACATAACCCACATCACTGGGTTTAATACCCGCATCAGCAATTGCATTACTCATTGCAAGCGCAGCACCGGCTCCGTCTTCAGGAGGTGACGTCATGTGGAATGCATCGCCACTCATGCCAAAACCAGCTAATTCAGCATAGATAGTTGCACCACGTGCTACTGCATGCTCGTATTCTTCCAGTACTAAAATTCCTGCACCGTCGCCAAGCACAAAACCATCTCGGTCTTTATCCCAAGGTCGACTTGCTTTTTGTGGGTCATCATTACGCGTTGATAATGCCTTCGCTGAGCCAAAACCTGCCATGCCCATTTCTGTTGATGCCTTCTCTGCACCACCGGCAACCATTACATCAGCATCGCCATATGCAATCATACGCGCAGATTGACCAATACAGTGCGTCCCAGACGTACAAGCCGTTGCAATGGCAATGTTTGGACCTTTCAGGTTGTTGCGGATGGACACATGACCAGCAACCATATTAACAATCGTTGACGGTACAAAGAATGGACTCACTTTACGTGCCCCACCTTTAACAAAACTATGCACATTTTGCTCGATCAGACCTAGTCCACCGATACCAGAACCAATTGCAGTACCAACTCGGGTTGCATTTTGTTCAGTAATTACTAACCCTGAATCTTTAATTGCTTGCTCTGCTGCTACGATCCCGTATTGGATAAACAAATCCATTTTACGGCAGTCTTTACGATTGAGTCCAACCGCTTCAGCATCAAAATTATTAACTAAGCCAGCAAATTTTGTTGAAAAATTAGTGGTATCAAAGTGCTCAATATTTTCAATGCCGCTGGTACCAGATTTGATTGCTTCCCATGCAGTCGTAACAGTGTTACCAACCGGTGAAACAATACCTAATCCTGTAATTACAACTCTTCTATTAGCCACACTCGTTCTCCAAATAGACAAAAAAAAAGCGGTCTTGCGACCGCTTTTAATATTTATAAAAATAATTATAACGTCATCATTATAATTATTTAAATTTGATTGTTTCTCAGTGAGAAACTAACCAGCTGAATTATTTAGCGCTAGAAACAACGAAGTCGATTGCAGCTTGAACAGTAGTGATTTTCTCTGCTTCATCATCAGGGATATCAGTATCGAATTCTTCTTCTAGAGCCATAACAAGTTCAACTGTATCTAGAGAATCAGCACCTAGATCATCAACGAAAGAAGCTTCGTTTTTAACTTCTTCTTCTTTAACACCTAGTTGTTCGATAATGATTTTTTTTACGCGTTCTTCGAAGTTACTCATGTTTACTTTCCTTTGAAAAATATTTAATGCTTTGATTAGTAGTTTATTGATTACTCATAAACTTGCAACCCCTAACTCGGTGGTCAAACCACGATTGGTGAAAAAGATCGCAAATTTACAAACAAAATCAAATATAAAGGGCTAAGCCATATACATGCCGCCATTTACATGGATAGTTTCACCCGTAATATAGCTTGCACCATCAGATGCTAAAAATCCAACAGTTTCAGCTATCTCAGCAGTACTACCAAGACGATTGGTTGGTACTTGAGCTAATATTGTTTGTTTTTGTTCTTCCGTTAATTCACTCGTCATATCAGTTTCGATAAAACCAGGTGCGACGGCATTAACAGTGATGCCACGAGACGCTATTTCAATTGCAAGTGATTTAGTAAAACCTAATAAGCCTGACTTAGCAGCGGCATAGTTAGCTTGACCACCATTACCAGTAGAGCCTACAACTGAACCGATGTTGATAATACGACCATAACGCTGTTTCATCATGCCACGTAAGCAAGGCTTACATAAACGGTATAATGAGGTCAAGTTGGTATCAATAACATTACACCATTCATCTTCTTTCATACGCAAGAAGATATTATCTGCTGTAATACCGGCATTATTCACCAAAATATCAATGTGCCCAACTCGGGTTTTGATTTCAGCATATAATGCATCAACTGAATCTTGATCGGTCACATTAAGTTCTAAACCAAATCCTGCATCCCCTAAATAAGCGCCAATACGCTCAGCACCTTGTGCAGAAGTTGCTGTACCAATAACTTTGGCACCTAACTTGGCAAAATGTTCCGCGATTGCGCGACCAATACCACGGCTTGCGCCTGTAACGAGTACTGTTTTACTTGAAAAACTCATTTATTTATTCCTACTGTTATGCAAAATCAGCAATTGTTGCTTGATTATTGACTGCACTACCTTTAATCGTTTTATCAATACGCTTAACAAGTCCTGTAAGTACTTTACCAGGACCGAATTCATATAACGCTGTAATGTCTTCTTTCGCCATAGCTTCTATCACTTCAGTCCAGCGTACTGGCATATAAAGTTGACGTATAAGCGCATCTTTAATGCTATCCGCATCCGTTGGTGACGCTACATCAACATTATTAATCAACTTAATGACAGGTGTATTAAAAGTAACTTGTTGTAATGCGATTTTTAATTCATCAGCAGCAGGTTTCATTAACGAACAATGAGACGGTACGCTTACTGGTAAAGGCATAACACGTCGTGCTCCCGCTTCAATACATAATTCAGACGCACGCGCAACCGCGGCTTTATTACCGGCAATAACCACCTGACCAGGTGAATTAAAGTTTACCGCTGATACCACTTCTTCTTCAGCCGCTTTTGCACAAGCTGCAACTGTCGCATCATTATCTAAACCAATAACAGCGGCCATTGCACCAATACCTTGTGGTACGGCTTGTTGCATTAATTGCCCACGTAATTCCACAAGAGCAATTGCGTCTTCGAATTTAATCACACCTGCACATACTAATGCTGAGTACTCACCTAAACTGTGACCAGCAAGTAATGATGGTTTAAACGTTTCTTTCGCGGCGGCAATTCGCCACAATGCAACAGAGGTAGCCAATAATGCGGGTTGCGTGATATGAGTTTGGCTTAATTCTTCAACTGTTCCATTTTGCACTAAATCCCATAGGTCATAGCCAAGAATTTCACTTGCTTGTGAAAACGTCTGCTCTACAACCGGATGATCTGGAGCAAGATCAGCAAGCATACCGATTGCTTGTGAGCCTTGACCTGGGAATACTACTGCATATTTTGACATAAATTACCTATAAAAAATTAATAAAAATTCATGTATCAATTTGAAAATGAACTTATCTAACTAAAAAGTAATATGAGGATATCGGTTGAATTTTTCAAGAGAAAAGGCAAATTAAATGAGTTAAATTGAATCTTAATCAATAAGATCAAGATTTGCGGATATTTTTTTTACTAACCCGCTTTCAACTTCTTTTACAGCCTGTTCAATTGCAAACTCAAAGGCAAGCTGTTCAGCATTACCATGACTCTTAATTACAATACCCGTCAATCCTAACAAAGTTGCTCCGTTATACTGGTCGGGTTTCAAACGTCTCAGACTGTTCATTATTAGTGGTTTGACCAATAATGATAATAATTTAGTAAATATGTTCTTATTTGATACAGATGTAAGTTGAGAGATAACCAAATCAACTACACCCTCGCTGGTTTTAAGCGCTACATTACCGGTAAAGCCATCGCATACAATGACGTCAGCTTTACCAGTAAAAATATCATTGCCTTCAATAAAACCAATATAGTTTAAGCTTTCATGCTCAGAAAGTAATTGCGCTGCTCGTTTGACCAGATCATTACCTTTAATATCCTCTTGCCCGACATTAAGTAACGCAACCTTTGGATTCGGTATATTACCGACATGCTCAGCAAGTGCAGAACCCATTAAGGCAAATTGAAATAATGCATCCGCATCACAACTGACATTAACACCGAGATCAAGCATATATACCGGCTGTCTTGTAGCAGAAGGCAATGTAGAGACTAAAGCGGGTCTATCAACAAAAGGAAGTACTTTAAGCAAATGTCGAGAAAGCACCATCAGTGCTCCGGTATTACCAGCACTGACACACGCTTGAGCTTTGCCCTCACGAACAAGGTTCAATGCCATACGCATAGATGATTGCTTAAAATTTCGCAGCGCTAATGCTGGAGCAAGGTCCATGGGTATATCATCGAGACTAGGAATTATTGTATAACGAGATTTAATAGACGTAGAGGTATTCTGCAATAACGGGGTTATTTCAGTTTCGTTACCGACAAGGTAAATAGAGATATTTTTATACTTTTTCAGTATATTTATTGCGGCGGGGATAGTGACATGGGGGCCGAAATCGCCCCCCATGGCATCTAACGCAATTGTTAGATTAGGCAAAGTAATATAACTTATTTGTTAATTACTTTAACGCCTTTGTAGTAACCATCAGCTGTTACATTGTGACGTAGGTGAGTTTCACCTGAAGTCACGTCAACAGTTGTAGCTGCTGCAGTTAGAGCGTCATGTGAACGACGTTGACCGCGGCGAGAGCGAGTTACTTTACTTTTTTGTACAGCCATTGGCCTATACTCCTGATTACTTGCGCTTTAATTCAGATAAAGCGGCAAATGGGTTGGGCTGCTCATCAGCAGGCTCGATTTCACCAAAACTCATGTAATTTGGATTCACTGAACAATCTTCCTCTTGGTGCAAAGCAACAAGTGGTAAATTGATAATCACTTCATCTTCAATCAATGAAATTTGATTTATCTCGCCATTTGCATCCAATTCAATGGGCTCATAAGCATCTGGCAGATCGTCGACCTGGGAATCATTCTTCACAGGACTATATCTAAATTCGGTTTCACAAGCTTGCGTAAATATCTCACCACAACGCTGACATTCAAGGCTTACAGTTAGTGATACGTTACCCTGTATCACTATAAGACCTTGCTTATCTTTGTCGTACGATATTGATACCTCAGCATCACTTGGTTCACCTGCTGTTGCATCCGTAATACGTTTCAACAGACGACCTTCAACACAAGTGTTGAAGTCCAATCTTTGTTGAGCAGTACGATAAGGATCAACAGTTACTGGTAGTTTTACCTTTTTCATAGGTTGCGGATAATATAGATTCATCATGTTAGAGTCAAAAGGAAAATGAAAAAAAATCAAAATTCCCTACAAAAATAGGCCAGTTGCCGTTAAAATCATCAAATAATTAAATAATTGATGATAGATAAACCATGAAACCTAAACTAATCCTTGCTTCAACATCGCCATTTCGTAAACAGATTTTAGAAAAACTAAACTGCCCTTTCGATACCTTCAACCCAAAAGTTGATGAAACCGTCAAGCCAAACGAAACGGCTGAAATGCTAGTATCACGCCTAGCACTAGAAAAAGCTCAATCTGCCAGTCGGGAGTATAGTAACTCAATATCTATCGGATCGGATCAGGTTTGTGTCATTAATAACAAAATAATAGGTAAACCTGGTGATTATGAAACAGCTTTTGCACAATTATCTGCCGTTTCTGCACAAAATATAACTTTTTACACAGGCCTTTCTGTTGTAAATCAATGCACCGGTCGTACAGATACGATCGTAGAACAGTTTATTGTGCATTTCAGAAGCTTAACTGAGAGCCAAATTCGTTACTACCTTGAAACTGAACAGCCTTATAATTGCGCAGGTAGTTTTATGTGTGAAGGACTTGGCATTGCATTATTTTCGAAATTAGAAGGAAAAGACCCAAATACCTTGATTGGATTACCCCTGATTAGTTTAGTGGAAATTCTACAAGAACAAGGATATAACGTTTTAGAAGCTTAAATGAAGACAGCTTGAACAAATAGAGAACATAAAAAAGCCAGCATCAAAGATACTGGCTTTAAAATCAAATATGACTAAATGAATGTCACTTAATCACTTATATGATTAACACTTTTTCAATTTTTCTAACGCTCTAACTAACGCCATATCTAATGGCGCTTCAACTTCCTGGGTTTCTTGAGTACCAGGGTTAAAGAACTGTAAGCGTGCTGCGTGTAAGAACAAGCGCTTTAAGCCTAAACCGTTCATGTGCTTCGTAAAATCTTTATCGCCATATTTATCATCACAGGCAATCGGATGACCGGCATGTAATGCGTGAACACGGATCTGATGCGTACGACCTGTAATAGGACTTGCTTGCACTAGCGTGCCATGTTCATAACGCTGTATGATGCTGAAACGCGTTTGAGATTCCTTACCTTCGCTGTCAACACGTACAAGTCGTTCACCTGAGCTTACTGTGTTCTTTAATAGTGGTGCATTTACAATTCGAGAACTGCGTGGCCATGCACCAGCAACAAGTGCTTGGTAATCTTTTCTCATTGTTTTTAAACGCAGTTGCTCATGTAACGCTTTAAGCGTGCTGCGTTTCTTAGCAACGAGTAAACAACCTGACGTATCGCGATCTAAACGGTGAACTAATTCTAAGAATCTACTATCAGGACGGATCGCACGCAATCCTTCAATAAGACCAAAGCTTAAACCACTACCACCGTGAACAGCCATACCTGATGGTTTGTTGATGACAATTAAGTAGTCATCTTCATAAATAATTTGCGATTCAAGCGCACGAACAGAATCAAGGTTCGCTGATGGCGAAATAGCTTCAGTTTCAGAAACGCGTACTGGCGGTATGCGAACAATATCTTCAGGCTGTAATTTATACTCAGGTTTAATTCTACCCTTGTTAACTCTCACTTCACCTTTACGTATGATGCGGTAAATCATACTTTTTGGCACACCTTTTAACTTGGTGCGTAAAAAGTTATCAATTCGTTGTCCTTGATAATCTTCAGTAATGGTTACAAATGCTACTTTCGGTGAAATTTTATCGGTCATAATTATTTTATTGTCTAACTCAAAATGCGTATAAGTATCAATTTGAAAAGAATTTCTAAATTGAATGGAAAGTTAACTTGCTATATTAATGCAGGCAATGGGATAATACCCCCTGTACTGCTAAAAAAATACAGCCAAGAATGATAATGGCTTTAGTATATCTGCTATTGGTATAAATAATCATTTATTTATTCTAATAATTTCAGAATAACCAGGATGCCGTTATTCTTGCTGCAGATTTTTAGCGTACATTTTGTATATAAGGTGTACGTTGATAGGGAGTTTCATTTATCCAACTGGATACCACCTCCCGCAATTCAACTTCTATGTATGACACCTTTTCGAATGCAATTATACACGTTAGTTATTGATGGAATCTAATAAGTGCAGAAATAATCGTAAGACACTTGATCACATTTAGAGCATCTAACAGCGCCTTAATTTAAACAGCCGAGAGGTTGATTATCTACAGACACAAGGCCAGATGTACGTCTAACTAATTTATCCAAGCATGAAAATTAAATTATAAGTAACATAATCAAATGAAAAGAATGTTAATTAATGCAACTCAAAAAGAAGAGTTGCGCGTTGCGCTAGTAGATG
The DNA here is from genome assembly GCF_000170855.1 of Moritella sp. PE36. Classification (GTDB taxonomy): domain Bacteria; phylum Pseudomonadota; class Gammaproteobacteria; order Enterobacterales; family Moritellaceae; genus Moritella. The sequence continues at coordinate 17,820 of NZ_ABCQ01000055.1, forward strand.
GCCAACGCCTTTATGATCTAGATATTGAAAGCCCTGGCCATGAACAAAAGAAAGCGAATATCTATAAAGGTAAAATTACCCGCGTAGAACCAAGCTTAGAAGCTGCTTTTGTTGATTATGGTGCAGACCGCCACGGTTTCCTTCCTCTTAAAGAAATCTCTCGCGCCTACTTCAAACAAGGTACTGGTAAGCAACGTGGACGTCCAAGCATTAAGGACGTGATTGCAGAAGGTACAGAAGTAATCGTTCAGATTGAAAAAGAAGAACGTGGTAACAAAGGTGCAGCATTAACAACTTTCATTAGTTTAGCCGGTAGTTACCTTGTTTTGATGCCAAACAATCCTCGTGCAGGCGGTATTTCACGTCGTATCGAAGGTGATGAGCGTACAGAACTAAAAACTGCGCTTGCTACATTAGAATTACCAGAAGGCATGGGACTTATTGTTCGTACTGCTGGTGTGGGTAAATCTGCAGAAGAGCTCGATTGGGATCTTAAAGTACTGTTAAATCACTGGCAAGCCATTCAAGACAGCGCAAAAGATCGACAAGGTACTTTCTTAATCCATCAAGAAAGTAACGTGATAGCCCGTGCTATCCGCGATTATCTTCGACGTGATATTGGTGAGATCCTTATTGACCATCCAAAAGCGTTTGAAGAAGCTAAGAACCGCATCAAATTAATACGTCCAGACTTTATCGACCGTATTAAATTGTATCAAGGTGATGTACCTTTATTCAATCATTACCAAATTGAAACCCAAATCGAATCAGCATTCCAACGCGAAGTTCGTCTTCCATCAGGCGGTTCAATTGTTATTGACCCAACTGAGGCCCTCACTTCTATCGATGTTAACTCTGCACGTGCAACACGCGGTGGTGATATTGAAGAGACTGCGTTAACCACTAACTTAGAAGCTGCAGATGAAGTTGCTCGTCAACTACGTCTACGTGATCTAGGTGGTCTTGTAGTTATCGATTTTATCGATATGGGTCCGGTTAAAAATCAACGCGAAGTTGAAAATTGCCTAAGAGATGCAGTGCGACAAGATCGCGCTCGAATTCAACTAGGCCGCATTTCACGATTTGGTTTAATGGAAATGTCTCGTCAACGTATCCGCCCTTCTCTTGGAGAATCAAGTACGCATGTCTGCCCTCGCTGTGATGGCCAAGGTACGATCCGTGATAATGAATCTTTAGCACTGTCTATTCTTCGATTAATCGAAGAAGAATCGCTAAAAGAGAATACCAATCACATCGTAGCGCAAGTTCCTGTTCCTGTTGCTGCTTATCTGTTAAATGAAAAACGTAACTCAATTCTACGTTTAGAGAAACGCTATAAAGTTAAAAGCTTCATCATTCCAAATGAGAACTTACAAACACCTAATTTCGAAGTTTCTCGTGTTAAAGCTGATGACGATAGCTCAGAATTATCGAGTACTGATTTAGCACAACCTCGTGAATTCACCCGTTACGAACCAAAAGTAAATAACGAAACAGTTCAGCCGCTTGTGCAACAGATGAATACACCTGAAGTGGCATCGGTTAGACCAAGTCAAACGGTTAAAAAAGCAACATCCAATACAAAACCTAAAGCACCTGCTCAAGCGAAATCAGCTAAGCCAATTGCTCATAAAGAATCAGTGTTTAGTCGTCTTGGTAAAGCAATTACAGGTTTCTTTGCAAGCGATGAAAAAGTTGTTGTTAAAGAAACGGTTAAACAAGCGCCTAAAAAACCGGTAGCGGATAAAACCCCGAGTAACAGTGATAGTGATGAGCCGCGTAAACCACGCAATCGTCGCAATCGCAAGCCTCGCAATCCTGAAAATGTTGAGAACAAACAACAAGACGCAAATAAAAAAGCAGACGTTGAAGTAAAACAACATAATAAGTTCGAAGCTAAGCCAAAAACACCGACTCAAGACAAACCAGCTGTACAGTCGAAAGACGTAAAAGAAAGAAAAGAAGAAGGTAGCGCTCAAAATCAAGCTGTTTTAGCTGAACGCCGTCAACGCCGTAACCTGCGTAAAAAAGTACGAGTGACCAGCAACGAGCTGAAAGTAACTACTGAATCAGAGCAAAATGCTGAAACATCGGTTATTTCTGATAAGCCTCAGCGTGATGAAAACGCTCAACCCGCTAAGCGTACTCGTCGTAGCCCTCGAAATGCGAAGACTAGTGATGTTCAAAAAACTGAACATGCTCAAGTACAAACAGAGCAAGTAGCTAAACCTGTTATTGCTGAAGTGACTAAACCGGTTACTGCTGAAGTGACTAAACCAGTTACTGCTGAAGTGACTAAACCTGTTACTGCTGCAGTGACTAAACCTGTTACAGCTGCAGTGACTAAACCAGTTACTGCTGAAGTGACTAAACCAGTTACAGCTGCAGTGGCTAAACCTGTTACAGCTGCAGTGACTAAACCTGTTACAGCTGCAGTGACTAAACCTGTTACAGCTGCAGTGACTAAACCAGTTACTGCTGAAGTGACTAAACCAGTTACAGCTGCAGTGACTAAACCAGTTACTGCTGAAGTGACTAAACCAGTTACAGCTGCAGTGACTAAACCGGTTACAGCTGCAGTGACTAAGCCTGTTACTGCTAAAGCAGCTAAACCTGTTATGCATACAGCGGCAGCGGCAAAACCAGCACCAGTAGCTGAAACTACATCAGTGATAGTAACACCAACAGCTAAATCATCGGCTGAACGTGTAAAGATTGAAACTAAATCCGTAACACGCCAAATGCATACAGCCCCTGCGACTCGTCCAGGCGCAGCGCCTGTTGTTACTGAAACGCCAGTTGTTGCTGAAACACCAGTTGTTGCTGAAACGCCAGTTGTTGCTGAAACACCGGTTGTTGCTGAAACACCAGTTGTTGCTGAAACACCAGTTGTTGCTGAAACGCCAGTTGTTGCTGAAACACCGGTTGTTGCTGAAGCGCCAGTTGTTGCTGAAACACCGGTTGTTGCTGAAGCGCCAGTTGTTACTGAAGCGCCAGTTGTTGCTGAAACACCGGTTGTTGCTGAAACACCGGTTGTTGCTGAAACACCAGTTGTTGCTGAAACGCCTGTTGTTACTGAAACTCCGGTTTCTTACCAAGCTATCGAAGTAACATCTGTACCTGCATTACAAGTACAGGGCACTACATCAAAGAAAACTAACTTCACGGTTCAAATGGCGACACCTCAACCGGTAGCGCCTTCGACAACTAACTTTGTTGCTAAAGTTGGTGTTGTTCAACGCCCATCTATTGATGTAGCGGCTGGACCTGGTGGTAGTCAATTTGCTTCTTCACAAAGCACATCACCAACCAAATTAGCTAAATAATAACTATTATTAAACAATAACTATTAGCTAAATCTAAAAGCCGCATGTTATGCGGCTTTTTTAGTACTTACTAAATACACTTTTAATAACTAGGATCATGTCACATTTACATGGTCCTTTTATTTTATTCACTAATGACAACTCGGTAACTTATAATTTATGTTTGAATTTCCAAAATATTCGATAGCATCAGTAAAAAATGATGTTTTGTCTGGTTTAACCGTCGCACTCGCACTTGTGCCTGAAGCGATTGCATTTGCTTTTGTAGCGGGTGTTGAACCGCTAGTTGGCTTATATGCAGCATTTATGGTCGGTTTAATCACTGCAGTTTTTGGTGGTCGACCGGGTATGATCTCTGGTGCAACCGGTGCAATGGCGGTTGTAATGGTATCGCTTGTAGCTGACAATGGCGTGCAATATTTATTTGCCGCTGTTGTACTTGCAGGTCTACTGCAAGTGCTCGCGGGTATATTTAAACTCGGGAAATTTATTCGTATTGTGCCTCACCCAGTAATGATGGGGTTTGTGAATGGTCTTGCGATTGTTATCTTCTTAGCGCAACTAGGTCAATTCAAGTTTACCGACAGTAATGGTAATCTAGCTTGGCTACAAGATACCCAATTATTCATTATGCTTGGTTTAGTTGCTTTAACGATGGCGATCATTCATTTCTTACCTAAATTAACAAAAGCAGTGCCCTCTTCACTCGTTGCGATTGTAACAGTAACGCTAATTGTTTATTACATGGGTCTAGATACACGTACTGTTGTCGATTTTGTTCGTTCTATGACAGGTGATGACAATGCAACTATCTTTTGTTCACTACGACATTCAGTATTGCAAGTGTGCCATTTACCTAGAAACACTTTATGTCATCTTACTACTCATTAATCCTTGCTGCAGTTGGCTGATTGAGTCACTACTAACATTAACCGTCATTGATGAGATGACTGGTACGCGTGGTAAAGGTAACCGTGAATGTGTTGCTCAAGGTGCATCAAACATCGTAAGCGGCTTCTTTGGTGCTATGGGTGGTTGTGCAATGATCGGTCAATCTATGATTAACATTAACTCTGGTGGCCGCGGTCGTTTATCTGGTATTACCGCTGCTATTTCACTATTACTCTTCATCTTGTTCTTCTCATCACTTATTGAAGTTATTCCACTAGCTGCACTTGTTGGTGTTATGTTCATGGTTGTGATTGGTACATTTGAATGGGCAACTTTCCGTGTAATTCGTAAAATTCCAAAGGCAGATACATTTGTAATTGTGCTTGTTACGGTTGTTACTGTATTTACTGATCTCGCTGTTGCTGTGATCATCGGTGTTATTGTTTCTGCATTACGTTTTGCTTGGGAACATGCCGCACATATCAATGCTGAAAAATCTGTCGAAGAGTCTGGTAGTAAAGTATACAAAGTGAATGGTCCACTGTTCTTTGGTTCTGTTAGCCACTTCTTAGAGCTATTCGATACTGCTGCAGATCCTAAAGATGTAATCATTGATTTTGCTAACTCACGTGTATGTGACCACTCAGCAATTGAAGCGATCGATACACTTGCTGAGCGTTATGTTGCGGCAGGTAAAGTATTACACCTTCGTCACCTTTCATTAGAATGTAAACAATTAATGAAGCGTGCTGGTGATATGATTGAAGTGAACTTAATTGAAGATCCTGAATACCATATTGCATCAGATAAACTAGACAGTTAATTCCTTTTAACACTTACCCTACTTCCTTTTATTATGTTGTAGGGTAATAATATATCTGTCACAGTTATGAACATTTATAACAGGCATAAAAAAACCGGCATTCGCCGGTTTTTTATTATCTAATTAAATTCTAATCTTTTGAGATAGTCTCAACTTTCGCTTTCAATTTCTGACCTGGTTTAAAAGTCACAACGCGACGAGCTGTAATTGGTATATCTTCACCTGTTTTAGGATTACGACCAGGTCGTTCACCTTTATCACGAAGGTCAAAATTACCAAAACCAGATATTTTAACTTGTTCATTAACTTCTAAAGATAAACGGATTTCTTCAAAAAAAGCTTCTACCATTTCTTTAGATTCACGTTTACTCAGACCAACATCGTTAAATAACGTTTCAGCAATATCAGCTTTGGTTAGTGCCATAAATTAATCCCTCAAGGATGCATTGAATTCAGATGAAATACCTTCAACAATATTATTAACTGCTTCTGATATTTCTTTTTCTTCCAAGGTGCGTGAGATATCTTGTAAGGTTAAGCTGATTGCCAGGCTCTTATGACCCTCTACAACACCTGTACCTTGGTATACATCAAACAAGTTTATGCCAACTAACTGATTCCCGCCAACTTTTTTAATAAAGTTCAGAACATCACCAGCATTAACGTCGTCTTTAACAATCATAGCGATGTCACGACGGTTAGCAGGAAACTTAGAAACTTCAAGAGCTTGCGGTAACTTGCGAGATGTTAATGTTGCAAGTTCAATCTCTAGAATAATCGTTGAAGCATTTAGGCCTAACTTCTTCTCTAATGACGGATGTACAGCACCGATATGGCCAACAGAACGACCACCATGGAAGATTTCAGCACTTTGACCAGGATGTAAACCCGGGTGACTTGCACGTTTAAGTACAAATTCATCTGAATTACATGTTTGGTCTAATAATGCATCTAAATCACCTTTAAGGTCGAAATAGTCTACAGACTTGCTTTCTTGATTCCATGATTCAGCATTCGCTGTACCAGCAATAATGGCACCAAGCATAGGAACTTGTAGCACGCCATTTTCAACTGACTCATCTTTAATAAAAGTAAGACCAGTTTCAAATAAACGAATACGTTGTTGCTGACGCTTTTGGTTAGAGACAACAGCTTCAATCAAACCGGTAAACATGCTAACACGCATTACTGACATCTCAATTGAAATTGGATGTGGCAAGACGAGATGATCTGCTTCAGGGTGTAGTAATAATTGGCGTTTTGGATCTACAAAGCTATATGTGATTGCTTCTTGGAAACCACGGTTAACCATTAAATCACGAATACGACGAACAGGTAATGTTGCTTCATTATGATCTGTCATCTTCAATGGCGCAACAGGTGCAACATTTGGGATATTGTCATAACCGAATACACGGGCTACTTCTTCAATTAAATCTACTTCAACTTCGATATCGAAGCGGAAAGATGGCGAAGTGACTGTCCATGTATCATTTTCAAACGTAGGAGATAGACCTAAACTGTTTAAAATATCAGTTACTTTCGCATCTTCAACATGGAAACCAATCACTTTATCTAATTGATGACGACGTAAGTTAATTGGCGCATGTGTCGGTAATGCAGACTCTGTAGTCACATCAACAACAGGTGCTACTTCACCACCGCAGATTTCAACGATCAACTGTGTTGCACGTTCCATCGCTTTATATTGAAGCTCTGAATCAACACCACGTTCGAAACGGTGTGAAGAATCTGTATGCAGACCGTATGCGCGAGCACGACCAGTAATAGCTAACGGGCTAAAGAATGCAGACTCAAGTAAAATAGAGTTTGTTGTAGCCGTTACACCTGTTTTTTCGCCGCCGAAAATACCAGCCATTGCGATTGCGCCGCTGTCATCAGCAATAACAAGTGTATTGTCATTCAACTTAACTTCATTACCATCGAGTAATGTTAGTTTTTCATCTTGAGTTGCAAGGCGAACATTAATAGCACCCGTTAAAGTAGCAAGGTCAAATGCATGCATTGGTTGACCAAGTTCTAGCAATACGTAGTTAGTAACGTCAACGATTGGATCGATTGAACGAGTACCACAACGACGTAGACGCTCTACCATCCATAATGGTGTCTTTGCCAACATATCAAGGTTAGTGATAACACGACCAAGATAACGAGGGCACTGCTCTGTAGCAGTGACAGAAACACTTACAGTTTCTGTACTTGTTTCAGTTACATTTGTCCACTCAGGCGCCGTAACAGCGATGTTATTTAAAACACCTACTTCACGCGCAATACCAGCGATGCTTAAGCAATCTGCACGGTTAGGAGTAAGGTCAACTTCGATAGTAACATCATCAAGACCAAGACATTCACGAATACAAGTACCAGGAACCGCGTCAGACGGTAATTCCATGATACCGTCAGCTGATTCAGCCATACCCATTTCAGATTCAGAACAAAGCATACCGTGTGATGGTTGACCACGTAGTTTGGCTTTTTTAATTTTGAAATCACCTGGTAATACAGCACCAACGGTTGCAACCGCAACTTTTAGTCCAGCACGACAGTTAGTTGCACCACATACGATGTCAATTAACTCTTCAGCACCAATATCAATTTTAGTCACTTGTAACTTATCAGCATCTGGATGCGGACCACATTCAACAACGTGACCTACAACGATACCAGTGAAATCACCAGCAACAGCATCAATACCGTCAACTTCTAAGCCGGCCATCGTGATTTGATGAGCGAGCTCTTCATTTGTAAGACCTGGTTTGACCCAAGTTTGTAACCATTCATTACTGAATTTCATTATGAAGTCCTATCTTATTTAAACTGCTTGAGGAAACGTAAATCATTTTCGAAAAATGAACGTAAATCGTTAACGCCATAGCGAAGCATCGCTAAACGTTCAACACCCATACCAAAGGCAAAGCCAGAGTATTTCTCAGGGTCGATTCCAACAGAAGCTAATACGTTAGGGTGTACCATGCCGCAGCCTAGTACTTCTAACCATTTACCATTTTTGCCCATAACATCAACTTCTGCAGAAGTTTCTGTGAATGGGAAATAAGAAGGACGGAAGCGAATTTCTAAATCTTCTTCAAAGAAGTTATTTAGGAAATCGTGTAACACACCTTTCAGTTCGCTAAAACTTACTTTTTCGTCCACAAATAGACCTTCTACTTGGTGGAACATTGGTGTATGAGTTTGATCGTAATCATTACGGTAAACACGGCCTGGCGAAATAATTCGAATAGGTGGTTTTTCAACTTCCATCGTACGAATTTGAACACCAGACGTTTGTGTTCTTAGTACTAATTTCGGATTAAAGTAAAATGTATCGTGATCCGCACGAGCAGGATGGTGCTCAGGGATATTCAATGCATCAAAGTTGTGATAATCATCTTCAACTTCTGGACCAGATTTAACAGCGAAACCTAATTCACCGAAAAATGATTCAATACGTTCGATAGTACGTGTTACAGGATGTAAACCACCATTAAGGTTAGTTCGACCTGGTGCAGTAACATCAATCATTTCTTCTGCTAATTTAGCATCTAAAACAGCTTGCTGAAATGCATCACGTTTATCGTTAATGACTTTTTGAATTTCTTGTTTAGCAAGGTTGATCGCTTGGCCAGCTTTAGGCTTTTCTGCTGGAGGCAGTTTACCTAATGTCTTCATTTGTTCAGTTAAAATACCCTTTTTACCAAGGTACTCAACACGAACAGTGTCCAATGTTGCGAGATCTGTTGCGTTAGCTACGGCTTCTACGGCCTGTACTATTATTTCTTTGAGGTGTTGCATGTTTTTCTTATCACCCTGTTGGCAGGAAAAGTGAATAGATTCATTCAGTAATGGATGATTTTACTTAAAAGTAAGCAGAAGTGCTAGTACTTAAGCTGAATCAAGTTGCTCATTATCAACTAAATCGACTAAAAGTGCAGGTTTGGCTATTAAATAGCCTTGAACATAATCAATACCTATTCCTGAAAGGATATTTTTAATGTTTTCATTCTCCACATATTCAGCTACCGTTTTAATATTAACTGCCTTTGCAATTTCATTAAATGACTTAACCATCGTGTAATCAACATTATCTGTTTCAATATTTTTAACAAATGAACCATCAATTTTAAGTTGATCAATAGGTAATCGTTTAATATAACTGTATGAAGAAAAGCCACTACCAAAATCATCCAAACTAAAACGACACCCTAGTGCTTTAAATTTATTCATAAACAAAATCGTTTGATCGAAATCCATAATTGCTTGGCTTTCTGTAATTTCAAAACAAAGTTTTTCTGGCGGAATACCATACGTCAATATCGTGTTTTCAATATAACTGTGCATACTCCTATCGACTAAAGATTGGCCACATAAATTAATTGAAGCAGAGCTCAGGTTAGCAAGGTGTTTGGGATTAGAAGATAGCCACTGACAGTATGTTTTAACGACCCAACGATCAAGCTGTGACATGAAATTATAGTTTTCAGCGGCGGCAATAAATTCACTTGGCGATTGTAAATTACCATCTTCATCTCTTAAACGGAGTAATATTTCGTAACGATAGCCTTCCTTAATTGAGGCTGACAACGGCTTAATGGTCTGAAACGCGAGTTCAAATCTATTTTCATCTAACGCTTCACGTAAAACCCCAATCCAACGCATTTCACGTTGATGGCCCAACATGACGTCATTGCATTTACTATATACGTGAACGCGGTTACGTCCCTGTTCTTTTGCTGTAAAACATGCAGTATCAGCGAGACTTAATGCTTGTGAAAAATTTTCAATTGATTCGTCCAATGTCACAACGCCGATACTTACACCCAACACAAAATGACGTCCATTATGAGTAAACCTAAAATCTTCGATTCCACAACGAATCGTATCCGCGACTTCGAGTGCATTATCAAAGTTTGTGTGATTGAGTAGAATACCAAACTCATCGCCACCAAGACGCGCCAATATCGCACTTTCGTCAAGAAATGATTTTAAAACAACCGTGATTTTTTTCAGTAATGAATCACCGACATCGTGACCGCATATGTCGTTAACCAATTTGAACTGATCAAGATCAAGATAAAGCAGAATGTTATCTTCCAGTACCGAGCGATTAGCTTCTAGTGACGCACCAACAAGCTTCTCAAAATGTGAACGATTAACTAATCCCGTTAACTGATCATATTTAGCGATAGACTCCAGTTTTATCTCATGCTGTTTACGCTTGGTAGTGTTAACAAATGAACCATCAATAACGGTAATATCCGCTTGAATATTTAAACGCATATTAATCTCGCCATGAAATATTTCGCCATAACGATCATATCCTGACATTTCAACGCTATTTACCTCCCCTTCTACACGCAGGGTCTCCATTATAGTTGCACGAAGCTGTGGGTCAGCATAGAATTCATCCGCTTTCGAATGACCAGATTTATTCATGTCTTCAAGATTAATAAAACCTAACGTCCGGCACATCGATTTATTAATCGCCAATATATTGCCTTCGATTGATGTCGTAAACATGCCTTCAGCTGCATTTTGGAACACACTATAATAGCGTTCATTAACCGATATCATTTGCTTCTCTACATCTTTTTTCACGATCCGGTCATGTGCCATTTGTTTTGCGAAGTTCCAGCATAAATAAATCAGAACTATCAATGCTGAACACCCTGAAACATAATCAGCAAACTCAAATTCACTAAGTAAACCGAAACGCGTTAAAATGTGTATATCAATACCAAGTATGAAATATACCAACGACAGAACATAAAAACGGACATCTTTAGATTCATCATGAATAAAAAATAAGCCACATACTATCGACAATAGTGTAATACCTAATGCTAAAACAGATATTAGTATAATGCTGATTTTAAATGAGAATAACAGCGGACTTAAAATGACGATAATGGAAGAAGTGATTAATATTCTGGTAGATAATGAAAACCAAGCACGGTATCTTAATTTCAACAGTTGTCGTGCAAACAAACTAAGATTTAATCCAATAACCCCCATTAACACGACAATTATTGAATCGTAATACTGCACTATAATATCAATTTTATAAATAAAGCCAAAACCTTCGATTATCCATATCACTGATAAATAGCATATAATAAACACTATGTATTGAACCAATCTCGCTTCGTGAAGATGAATATACAAAAAGGTCAAGTAACATACCATCATCAAGAACAAGCCAATGAATATACCAACCATCAATTTATGTTGTGATTTGTCATCAATATAATCGTTCGCATTCCAAATGGCTAACGGTGTTTGTAAAAATGCAGTTGTTTTAATACGTATAAAGTAGTGAATTGTTTCACCTGCACCGATCTTAAAGCCGGTAGCAAACGTTAAATTAGACATGTTATCGTCGTCATAACGACGAGTACCGAGCCTTTTCACAAGCACTCTACTATCATCATGAATTAAATATAAATCGATGTAATCTAATAATGAATCACCAAAATCGAGAATTAAGTATTTCTCAACATCGGCTTTATTGACCACCTCTCCCTTAAACCAGAATGTGCTATCTGAGAACCCAACGCTAAAATGTGCTTGATTGCTTTTAACCCATGGGATAGCCGACTGTCTCTGTGACAAATAATCAAACGTATATGAATTGGTTTTATCCTCAAAATATTTTGTTGTTAACCCGAGACGGCCAACTTCAAAATCAGAGTCTATGACGATCCCTTCTGCTTGTGCAAACGTAGTATTTAGGCTAAAG
>NZ_ABCQ01000054.1 GCF_000170855.1 Moritella sp. PE36
ATGGCATAGTTTGCTCCTGCAGAGATTAATTTAAAATACTTTTAAGCTGTTATATTGTCATAAAATTATCTTATGTATAACAAGTTTTTTTAGTTTATTTAGATTTAACTAATTTTAACTTAGAGATTACGTTTTAACGTTCTAACCTAAGCAATAAACCTTTCGAATGAAAGCACTTTAACACTCAAACGAATCTCAACGTGTACTTTTATTGGTAATTATGTGAGCGCGCCACATAAAATATATATTTTAATCATCATTATTCCTATCTAAAAAGAAATACAATCTAACTCGTTTATTCGTTATACTGTTTTGGCATTGATCCTCCACAACGATTTAACTAAAAGCTATTACACAACGATAATAAATAACGCGATAATACCGCGCTATTTACCTTGCGCTAACACCCTAGTTTTTACAATTCGAACCGAGCTTATTTGCACTCCTCTCACTCGAACAGGTGGCACATGCGAATGGCTAAATCACCCAATTTAACATTTTTAAAAACGGCATTACGTAAACACCGCACCAGTCCCAAATTACTTTCTGCCAAGCATGACCATATCGTGTTACCTATCATCTCGGCATTAGTCGGGGGGATGACAGGGTTAGTGATTGCCTTATTTGAAGCTGCGGTATTATGGACGGATGCGCAACGATTACAGTTATTTAATCCTTTAGCGCTACCGCCAAGTCTCAATATACTGTTAATCATGCTGTTAAGTGGTGCTATGGTGGGTTTTTCGTTTTGGCTTACCTTACGCTTTGCACCCGAAGCATCGGGTAGCGGGATTACTCATATTGAAGGCGCGCTTGATGGCATGTATGACATTCGCTGGCGTCGTTTATTACCGGTCAAATTAATTGCCGGAACGTTAGCCATTGGCTCAGGGATGATCTTTGGTCGTGCCGGACCAGCGATTCAGATAGGGGGTGCTATTGGTCGTATGTTTGCAGATACCGCCAAACGCTATACCAATTCCACCCATATTTTAGTCGCAGCGGGTGCTGCTGCAGGTCTTGCTGCTGTTTTTAATGCCCCTCTTGCCGGTATTTTATTTGTTATTGAAGAGATGCGCCCCCATTTTCGCTATAACATGACGTCCATTAAGTGCGTCACTCTTGCTGCCGCAATGGCAACAATCGTAATGCGTGCCTTTCATGGCCAAGATGCTGTCATGCCGATCCTCCACTTTGACGTACCGCCGCTGACCTCGCTGTGGTTATTTCTGTTATTAGGCAGTATTTTTGGCGTCATTGGTGTGTACTTCAATCGTTGGATCATCAGTAGCACTAAACTGTTAAAACGAAAGCAGAACAACCAAATGAGTCGGATTATTCTTACCGGTGTTTTGTTTGGTTGCGTGTTCGCACTATTACAGTCGTTTGCACCCGATACTGCAGGTAATGGTCGCGACTTAATGGTCAGGATGATCCAAGAACCCAGTACCTGGGCTATTTTAGTGGGCTTGTTTGTGATCCGTTTATTCGGCACCATCGCTTGTTTTGCATCGGGTGCGCCCGGTGGTGTCTTTACCCCGATGCTGACATTAGGCACTTTATTTGGTTTAGCGTTTGGCGTGGTCGCAGCAGAGCTATTTCCCAGCTTTGTGGCAGAGCCAACGGTATATGCGATCGCAGGGATGGGCGCATTATTTGCCGCAACAGTGAGAGCGCCAGTGACAGGAATAGTGTTAGTGGTGGAAATGACCGACAGCTATGAGCTTATTTTACCCTTATTAATCACTTGCCTTGGAGCCACCTTTGTCGCACAAGCTATCGGCGGTAAACCCCTCTATGCCGAATTATTAAAACTCTCGTTACCGAAAGAAACAATGACCGAAGAAGAAAAAGAAAAAGAAAAAGACAAACCCACTACACCCACGGCTTAAATTTAATTATAAAATCATTTATATAACACCACTTTTCATTTCTATTATTACGGTGTCCTAGAAACAACAAAAGCACCCTCAGGTGCTTTTGTTCATCATATTAATTAATAACGCGTATTTAGAAGATCCACGCTAAACCAAATAATATATCAGCGGTTAGACGTTCATCAGGCATATTGTCGTACGTCACTGTTGTATAGTTATATTCAACAAAGAAGTTTGCCGTAGGCATTACTGCATAGCTAGCACGCAAAGCCCACTGTGAGTAGTTTTCAGTATCGCCAAACGCTAAAATTTCTGGACTGTAATGGAATTCAGCTTCCAAGCTAAACTCTTCAGTTAAGCGGATACCACCTAAGCCACCAAATGCCAATGCATAACCATCACCATTGTCGTTATCCATTCTCATTGCTTTAGCGCCAAGTTCAAAGAATGTAGCACCCGCATCTTGAAACGCATAAATACCCGTATCTAAGGTATAACCATTGTCGATAGTCTGTAGATAATCACCTTTTAGCTTAAGTGCTTCTTGCAGTTCAAGCTCATAGCCCAACACGATGTTATCGTTATCGAAAGCAAGTGAGATGTTTGATGCTGCACTGCTAAAGCTAGCAAGTAATGCGGCAGTGATAACTAATGATTTTTTCAATGACACTTTATAATTCCCAATGGCAAATGAGTGTTGTTATACCCAAGTTACTTCAAGATGCTATATCAGAGACGAGCAGGGATATCAGAACAAGGCGCAATATGTAGCTAATGGTTATTCCATTTTCAAATATTGCAACGCAGTGCTGCTATTCCTGCTCGCCTCCCGCAGGGCAAGCCGAACGAAGGCATCTTCGGCGTTATGAAGTCTTGATTTAGAATAACTAAATCCTCGACTTCATGCCTTGAATATACTCTTCATTCGGTTTGCTGATTGTGCATCTTGAAGTAGCTTGGGTATATATTTAATGATAGTGAACGGTTATTTATTTTCAGCTAAAAAAAGCGCGTCACTTCATACTTTTAATACTTTCGTTCTATGCTACTGCATATTGCCCGTTTATAACATATATACATAAATAATATCCGTTAAAAAGAATGCTTTTAAACCATATACAAAATTAATATGAATTAGGGTCTATCTTAATACTGGCAAAATAGTTTAGAATAGCCGTCTAGATGTTAAAACTTCTACACATATGAACGTACATCACGTCTATTGTGTTTAAATTAAGAGAGAATTAAAACCATGGCTAAACACTTGTTTACCTCTGAGTCAGTATCAGAAGGTCATCCTGATAAAATTGCAGACCAAATCTCCGATGCTGTACTTGATGCAATCATCGCTCAAGACCCGAAAGCACGCGTAGCCTGTGAGACTTATGTTAAAACCGGTATGGTTATGGTTGGCGGTGAAGTAACGACTGACGCTTGGGTTGATATCGAAGAAATCACCCGTAAAACAATACGTGAAATCGGTTACATCAACTCAGAAATGGGTTTTGACGCTGACTCTTGTGCAGTATTAAACACAATCGGTAAGCAATCTCCAGACATCAACCAAGGTGTTGACCGTGATGATCCGCTAGAGCAAGGCGCGGGTGACCAAGGTTTAATGTTCGGTTATGCAAACAATGAAACTGAAGAGTTAATGCCGGCTCCGATTACTTACTCACACAAATTGGTTAAACGCCAAGCTGAAGTACGTAAAAACGGTACGCTTCCTTGGTTACGCCCAGATGCAAAAAGCCAAATCACCTTTGCTTATGATGACGGCAAAATTGTTGGTATCGATGCAGTGGTACTTTCAACTCAACACTCTGAAGATATCAAACAAGCAGATCTAGTTGAAGCCGTTATGGAAACAATTATTAAGCCAGTATTACCTGCGGAATGGTTAAATAAAGAAACTAAATTCTTTATTAACCCAACGGGTCGTTTCGTTATCGGTGGTCCAATGGGTGATTGTGGTCTAACGGGTCGTAAAATCATCGTCGATACTTATGGCGGCATGGCACGTCACGGTGGCGGTGCGTTCTCTGGTAAAGATCCATCAAAAGTGGACCGTAGCGCAGCATATGCAGCACGTTATGTCGCTAAAAACATCGTTGCAGCTGGCCTAGCTGACCGTTGTGAATTACAACTGTCTTACGCTATTGGTGTTGCCGAGCCAACGTCGATCAGTATTGAAACGTTCGGTACGGGTAAAGTAAGCGAAGAACTACTGATTAAATTGGTACGTGAACATTTCGAATTACGTCCACACGGTCTAATCGAAATGCTCGATCTTATGCGCCCGATTTACCTAAGTACAGCGGCTTATGGTCACTTTGGTCGTAACGAATTCCCTTGGGAAGCGACTGACAAAGCTGAAATCCTACGTGATGCAGCAGGTATTTAATTAACATTAGCTTTTAGTTAGCTGTTGCTAGTTAATAGTTGTTAGTTAATAGTAGAGGCGCTTTTGGTGATATAACCAAAGCGCCTTTTTTATAGATGATTTTTAGATAACCTTTAGCCTGCCATTAGACAAAACTATGCTTGATGATGTATCCCTGCAACAAAATGACAGTTCACAGACCGTTGAACAGTTAGTTTTAACTAAGATAGAAACTTGCTATCAACACGCTGAATTACGCTTAAATAGAACCTTTCCTCGTCCTCATATTAATTTCAAGCAACGTGGTAGAGCAGCAGGCAGTGCGCGATTACAAATCAATGAGTTACGCTTTAACCCTGTTTTATTGCAAGAAAACCAGCAGCATTTTATAACGCATACTGTCCCTCATGAAGTGGCGCATTTATTAGTTTATCAACTTTATGGTCGTACTAAGCCGCACGGTAAAGAGTGGCAACAAATCATGAATCAAATATTTGACCTCACAGCCAAAACAACACATCAATACGATGTCTCGAATGTGAAAGGTAAAACCTTTACCTATGCTTGTCAGTGCGCCGATCATCAACTAACTATTCGTCGTCACAATAAAATAATACGGGACAATATCAAATATATCTGTCGTTTATGCAAACAAAGTTTAATCATAAAATATTAAATTACAATAAGTTAACTTAAAGCTAAAGAAGTGACAACTTGTTTGGTAATAATCTAAAAAATTAACTTATATAGGTGTATTTATCTAAATTCATCAGATAAAATAACGCCATACATACCATTGTGACAGGGAACTAGGTTATGACTCACACGTTAGATACTGCGAAATCAACCGATTATGAAATGGAAAAACTGATAACTGCAGTTTTAAAGCGTAACACCAATCAAGCTGAGCAAATTGCTCGTACTCTTGATCTTAGTGCTTTATCTATCTCTCAACGTATTTTCATGGCAAAGTCCGGTGTGTTAAAAGAAACAATGTTATTAGATTCAGATATCGCAGTGCGTTACGCAGCTTCTCGCGCCAACTAATTCACCTCGAACTCTAATCTAAAGAGCAGTTGCTATCATCTGCTCTTTTTTATGCCTGCTTTATAGTTCTCATTTTTATACCGCTATTTTCATACCCGAAGAAGACTTAGTCTAGCCCTCCCTCTTTTTCAAACAACTCATCTCAACGTAATGTATGAGTCGCCATTAAATGAACCCAACAATTCTAAACCCACACTAATTTCACAATCCTATCGTCTTGTTTTAGCTATGCTATAATGTTGCTTTATTACATTGGAGCAGCCTGTAATGTTAAAACAGCTCAGTATTATAGTTATATCAACCGTATTAATATTCCCTTCCTTTTCTCATGCTTCTAACAATGGCAATCAAACTAACCAATCCTTTAGTAAAGCCAAAAAGATGCTTGAACGACAGGTTTACAATGATGTACCTAAACTGACCATATATTGCCAAGCTGATTTCAATAGTAAAAAGAAGATCACCGATCACAATGGTTTCACCTCGACAAAGCATGTGAAGCGCCAAAAAAAAATCGAATGGGAACATGTCGTGCCTGCGGAGAACTTCGGTCGTAATTTTAGTGAATGGCGAGAAGGTAATAGTGCTTGCGTGAATAGCAAAGGTAAGAGTTTTAAAGGTCGTCGCTGCGCGGAAAAAATCAATATTCCTTATCGTTACATGCAAGCGGATATGTACAACCTCTATCCTGCCATTGGCGCCGTAAACGCGTTACGCAGTAACTATAATTTTGCTTCAAAAGTAACGGCTGAAAAAAATCAATTCGGCAACTGCCCTATCAAAATAAAGAATAAAACGGTGCAGCCACCTGATTATGCTAAAGGCCAGATTGCCCGTGCTTACCTGTATATGGAATCCGCCTACCCTATGTACAAGATAGGTAGACAGAAACGTGAGTTACTCGCATGGGATAAACAATACCCAGTGACACGCATTGAATGTCGACGCACGCAACTTATTGAGAACTTGCAAGGCAATGAAAATAACGTGGTTAAGTCTGCCTGTTTAGATCGTGGTTTTTGGTAAATAACAAACCAAAGTTGTACCATAGCTTGTACATGTTATATGTATGAGCTAATATTGTTTTATTAACTGATAGTTGTAAATAAGGTATTTAATTATGAGCGTCGTAACATTTTCAGAAGCTCGCAATAACTTTAAATCAATCTGTGATTCAGCAGTTGATGATTGTGAACCAGTGCATATACACAGGCGTGGGGGCGAAGATGTTGTCTTATTATCTGCATCTGAATTCAACGCCTGGAAAGAAACAATGTACTTGATGGCGAACCCGAATAATTCAAAACGTCTACTTGAATCAATTGCCCAAGCAGAGCGCGGAGAAGTACTGCATAAAGAATTGTTAGATTAATGCGGAATATACTTTTTACCCCACATGCTTGGGAAGATTATACATATTGGCAGACGCAAGATAAGCGAACGCTGAAACGCATCAACAAACTCATCGAAGCGGTGCAACGTATGCCATTTGAAGGCATAGGCAAACCAGAACCCCTGAAAGAGAATTTAACTGGTTATTGGTCTCGACGTATTAATGATGAACATCGCCTGGTATATAAAGCGGGCGATGATGTTGTTACGATCGTCAGCACTCGGTTTCATTATGGTAAATAGATAACTTAGCCAGCCAAAACTTAAAATATGGTCATTGTTACTGACTCGGTACACACATAGCGAGATTCAGTTGCAGCCAATTAATGAAGTTTCGCTGTAAAGTATCAGATTCACAGTCTTTACCTAACAAAGTCTTACCCTGCTTTAATAAAGCGTCATCTTGGCTTAATAAAATATAGTTGTGCCCTGAGCGTTTAAATCCAAACGGGGCGACTAAATTACCCCGTTCCAGATCATCCATGACTAAGGGGTATGAGCCTATCGCCGCCCCTAAGTTATCAACCACCGCTTGTAAGCAAAAATAGAAATGTGCGAATTTCTGTTCGCTTTGCACCTTCAGACTTTGTACTTTGAGGCATGATACAGCATTACCTTGTAACCAATTATCCCAAGCCTGTGGGCGTGTTTGACTGTGTAATAACTTAATCTTACCCGCGTCATTTTGCACTTGTTGCCAATACTCAGGCGAAAATACCGGCCCAACCCACTCTTCAACTAAGGGAGTCTGTTGGTAGTCATGTAATAGCGGAAAGTCATCTCGTCGTATCGCCAACGATAAACCATTACTACCGAGTATCACAGGGCCACCTGCTGTTGATAATCGAACATCCGCATCGACATTATCTTGATAAAAATCACTCAATCGAGGCATCAACCAACGCATTGTTAATGTTGGCTCACACGATACTTCTAAGTGTTTATGCGTAACTTGAGTCACATGCTGGACACCTGCTTCCAAGGCATTAAATGCTTGTTCGGTATAACCAGATAATAGTTTACCAGCAGGCGTTAATTTCACATTACGCCCGTCACGATAAAACAAGCTCACCGCTAAGTGGGTTTCTAATGTTTTAATCTGCTTACTCACCGCGCCATGGGTAATACACAGTTTGTCTGCTGCTTTGCTATAACTTTCCAGGGCCGCTGCTACATGAAAAACATGAAATGCTTTTAAATGCCTCATTGGTGACTTTTTCTCACATGTTTATTGAAATCAATTCGATTATAGCGAAGCTGTAATTCTTCTACAATGAACACCTATCAATAATTATGAATCATAAATGGAATCGTTATGGAAATATTTAGTCTGGCTATATTAGGCATATTAATCGTTATCAGCCCTGGTGCTGACTTTGTTTTAGTATTAAAAACCAGTATTAACGATGGGCGTAAAGCGGGGATTTATACTGCGCTAGGACTAAGCCTCGCAATCTGCGTGCACATCAGCTATTCAATGTTCGGCATCAGCTATTTAATCTCACAGAATGAATTTCTATATAATATGATCCGCTACGCTGGTGCAGGCTATTTAATCTACCTTGGTATCAAAGGTATTTGCTCGGCGAACAGCCAACTAAATACTACGTCGACAGCACAACCGAAAAATAAAAACTGGCAATATCTCGCTCAAGGTTTTCTATGTAATGTATTAAACCCTAAAACAATGCTGTTTTTCTTAAGCATATTTAGCCAAGTTATCTCTCCAGACTCGAATGACAATACGCACGCCTTTATTTACGGTGCTTATATGATCGCTTTGCATGGTATATGGTTTGCTATCGTCGCGATATTATTTACCTCTTCTGCATTACAGACACGATTATTACGTGTTAGAAAACGATTGAATCAAGTATGTGGAGTTGGGCTTGTTAGTTTTGGCGCATTGCTGGCGCTGAAGTAACAGGAAGCTGGAAACTGGAAACTGGAAACTGGAAACTAATTTAGCCTCTAACTAAATCGGAGGCTATTATTCCTGAGATAACAATTTTGTTTACTCATACAAATACGGCGTATGCAGTTCCATATAAACCTCTGGCGCTGCCAGCGCTGTAAAACCAAATTGTTGATACAATCCGTGGGCATCACTGGTAGCTAACACCATGCGTCTGAGTCCCTGTAATTCAGGATGATCTAATATAGCCGCCATGAGTAATTTGCTTAAGCCTTTACCTTGGTGCGCTTCTAATACAAACACATCAGCTAAATAGGCAAAGGTTGCTTTATCTGTGATCATCCGCGCAAAGCCCACTTGTTTACCATCTTGGGTAAACACACCAAAACATAACGAGTTTTCTAGTGCTCGCTGTAAAGTTGCAACAGGAATCCCTTTCGCCCAATATGACGTTGAAATAAATCCGTGTATTACCGCTAGATCCATATCAGCAAAATTAGCACTGATTATATAATCTTTATCCATGCTTTTAACCTTCCCTTATTTGTTAAATTGATAACAGGCATTAATACTTAGCACTCATTTAAGGTTACAATAACCTATATCATTACCTTATTGCGAACAAAGGATTGCCATGAAAATTGATCTCACATTAAGCGGCTTAGTTGCACAAAAGCACACATTTACCTTGCCACTTGATTACAACAAACCTGACGGTGACACGATTGACGTATTTGTACGTGAACTTGTCGCCCCAGATAAACAAGATCAAGACCTGCCGTATTTGGTCTATTTTCAAGGTGGTCCAGGGTTTGGTGCGGTACGTCCGATGGCAAATGGTGGCTGGATAAAACGTGCATTACAAGAATATCGGGTATTGCTGCTAGACCAGCGTGGTACCGGTTTATCTTCACCAATCAGCGCGGTGAGTCTTGCCCACTTAACTGCCAATGAACAAGCTGACTACCTCACCCATTTCCGCGCGGATAATATTGTGCGTGATGCCGAAGCTATCCGTGCGCAATTATCACCGTTTAATACTTGGAGCATCATTGGCCAAAGTTTTGGTGGGTTCTGTGTATTACGTTATTTAACCGCTGCGCCAGAAGGCTTAACACAAGCTTTCATCACTGGTGGATTACCATCACTGACACGCCCTGCCGATGAGGTGTATCAAGCCACCTATAAACGTGTACAGACGAAAAATAACGACTTCTTTACTCGTTTTAGCGATGCTCAAGAGCTTGTCACTGCATTAGCAACACATATTACCGAGCACGATACTTACCTTGCTACAGGTGAAAAACTAACGGTTGAAATTCTGCAACTGCTTGGCGTTAACTTAGGCATGGAAGAAGGCCCAGAAGCGGTTTATTATTTGCTTGAACAAGCGCTTATCACTACGCAAAAAGGCACCCAAGTTAACCCATTATTCTTAGCGCAATTCTGTCAGTTCTTGGATTATAATACCAACCCAATCTTTGCCCTGCTGCATGAGTCTATCTATTGCCAACAACAGGCATCTGATTGGGCGGCACATCGCGTTCGCGCAGATTATGCTGAATTTAATTATCAAGCGGGTCAGCCCTTCTTATTCACTGGTGAAATGATTTATCCGTGGATGTTCGAGCAATTTAATAACTTGAAACCACTGCAAGAAGCGGCGCAGCAGTTAGCGAAAAAACAAGATTGGTCAGATCTTTACGATCTTGAGGTACTTAAAAATAACCAAGTACCCGTGGCTGCAGCTATCTATAGCGAAGATATGTATGTTGAAATGCAA
The DNA here is from genome assembly GCF_000170855.1 of Moritella sp. PE36. Lineage (GTDB taxonomy): Bacteria > Pseudomonadota > Gammaproteobacteria > Enterobacterales > Moritellaceae > Moritella. Next base: position 10,398 of record NZ_ABCQ01000054.1, read on the forward strand.
TACAGCCTCGAAACAGCTGCACGTGTAAACAACCTAAAATATTGGTTAACCTCAGAGTTCGAGCACAATGGTATCCGCATGGATGGTGATAAGGTATTGAGTAAACTTATCGACTTAAATAAAGGGGTTATTCTGCGCTAACAACGGCATTGATACGCCCCTGATACTGGTATCACCGCATTAATAAAATGCAGGTGATACCACTTCTTCTGCATATTTAAGATCGCGACTATTGCTCAGCCTGTTGCTGTAACCAGTCTAATAACACCTTCACTCTTGGATTGGGTGTAATGTCTGCGCTATATACGGCATGGTATTGATATGTGGCAGGGCTAATGAGTGCCGGAAAAGGCGCAATTAACTCACCACTACGCAAATGTTTATCTACCAGCCGTTTACGCCCGATTGCCAAGCCAGCATGATTAATCGCGGCGACCATCGCCAGATCAGAACGGTCAAAACTCAAACCGCGATTATAATTCACCTCACGGATCTGATGGCGCTCTGTCCACTCTAACCATTCCGCATTATAAGCGGCTTGTGGCCACGCCTTACAATCATGCAATAAGCTGCAGTTACGAATATTCTCAGGCTTATCAATAAGGTCGTGTAACTCAGCATAAGCGGGAGAACAAACAGGCGTAACCTCCTCTGACATCAACTCAATGTTCGATAATCCAGGAAAAGGACCTGATGTATAATAGAGTGCGACATCAATAAATTGGGTATGAAAATTAATATCGTCATTACCGGTAAGAATATCCAACTGAATAGCCGGATATTGACGATGAAAATCATGGATCCGAGGCACCAGCCAACACAGTGAAATAGAAGGCCGGGCATAGATTGTCAGACGACCTGATAATTCATTGCTGCGAATGTCATTTAATTCTTCATCTAGTGAATTAAACAGACGCTCACAACTACGGCATAACCTCGCGCCCTCGCTCGTCAATTTTAATTGTTTATGCAAACGATGAAACAGCTTAAAGCCGAGTTCTTGTTCCAACTTGGCAATACGATGACTAACCGCGCTGGGGGTGATAAAAAGCACCTCAGCCGCTTGCGTGAATGAACCGTACTGCGCGGCTTTGACAAAGGTATCCAGGTTAGCTAATTGGCTACCGCTAAATTTTTTATGACTGCCGAATGTTAATTCCATAACTTAATACCCAAACTCCTTCAAGATGCTATATCAGAGACTTGCTGGGATATCAGAACAAGGCACAATATGCAGATAATGGTATTCCATTTTAAAATATCATTTTCAAATATTGTAACGCAGTACTGTTATTCCAGCTAGCCCCTGCAGGGCAAGCGAAGGAAGGCTCAATGTTTAGCTTGCTGTAAGTAGGCTGTCATTTCCTGCTCTGGCACCATACCGCCACCGGTTGCCCATACCAAATGTGTGGCATTCGCCAAACTGTCACTAAGTTGCATCCGCTCAAGATAGTCTGAATTGGTGACCACATGCATAATACCCGGCATACCAGCCAATGCAGAAGGTTCAAGCTTAAGCTGCTCAGTGTCATTAATCAGTCCTAATAACTGATACATGTCAGCATCCGTTAACGTAATATAGCCATCTAACATGCGCTCCATTGCTTTACCAATAAAACCCGAAGCACGACCAACAGCAAGACCATCGGCAGCCGTAATATTATCAATCCCGAGATCCTGAACGGAGATCTGATCATGCAGGCCGGTATAAACGCCTAATAACATGCACGGCGAATGCGTCGGTTCGGCAAAGATGCAATGCACATTGTCGCCAAATGCCAACTTAAGGCCAAAAGCAACCCCGCCCGGACCACCGCCCACACCACAAGGCAGATAAACAAAGAGCGGATGTTGAGCATCAACAATGATATCTTGCTCAATAAACTGCTGCTTTAATCGCTCTCCAGCAACCGCATAACCCAAGAACAACGATATCGAGTTTTCATCATCCACAAAATGACAGAATGGATCTTGCAGGGCTTCTTCACGACCGTGTTCGACCGCAATACTGTAGTCAGATTCATATTCAATCACATTTACGCCATGACTTCGCAGGCGATCTTTTTTCCATTGGCGCGCATCCGCAGACATATGCACACTAACCTGAAACCCTAAGCTGGCCCCTATAATACCAATAGATAAACCTAAGTTTCCGGTTGAGCCAACTGCAATTTTATACTGGCTGAAAAATGACCTGAATTGTGCTGAATTAATCTTACTATAATCATCTTCTAAACTAAGTAGACCTGCTGAAATTGCCAGTTTTTCGGCATGCTGCAGAACCTCATAAATGCCACCCCGCGCTTTAATTGACCCCGATATCGGTAATTGAGAGTCTAACTTGATCATCATGCGACCTGGTAATGACGTCTGATAGTAATCGCTCAGCGCCGCTTGCATAGCCGGGATCGTCTGTAGCGGTGATTCAATAATACCGTGACTCTGCTGTGTTTCAGGAAATGCCTGACAAAAGAAAGGGGCGAAACGCAGCAAACGTTCACTCGCCTCCTGCACATCAAGGGCAGTTAAACCAACATACGGTAAGGCTTCGGCATAACTCGTCACTTTAGGATTAAACCAACTCAGAGGTTTAAGATCTATCAGTGATTCCAACAATGGAAATTCATTTATTAATTGTATGTTCCGAGTCTGATTCATCATATGCCTTAACTAAACAGTAAAATAAATAGTAAAATATCGTCCACAACAGTGCCAATATAGGACGTTTAAGGTTGTCACTTGCACTCTTCGTATCATAACGAGTATGCATCGAGCCCGCTTAAACGAACAAAGGATCAATTTTTAACCTTAGGATGAATCTGACGATGCCAGTAATGAGACTAAGATCACCCCGGCTTATTACGGCCCCAAACAACTTTTTTATTTGTTAACGGATAAATTTCATCAGCAAATTAAAAAAGTGGGTATAATCATTTTATTAACTACATATTTAAATAAAGGTAAATAGCATGCGTCATCCTCGCATCTTCGAATCCGGCGAACTAATCGTGGGTTCTAGCTTTGAATTATCACCAGACGGCGCAGGCCACGTTGGTCGTGTTTTACGTATGACTACAGGTGATACGCTAACTTTATTTAACGGTAAAGGTGGCCAATACCAAGCCACAATTGAACAAACCACGAAGAAATCAGTGACAGTTCACATTGACGAATTCCAAGATATTAACAGTGAATCACCACTCAAGATCCACCTTGGTCAAGCGATCTCGCGCGGTGATAAAATGGATTTCACTATCCAAAAATCGGTTGAGCTGGGTGTAACAGCCATCACCCCACTCTTTAGTGAACGTTGTGGTGTTAAACTCTCTGGTGAACGTTTAGAGAAAAAAATACAGCAATGGCAAAAAATTGTCATCGCTGCGTGTGAACAAAGTGGTCGTAATTTCGTGCCACAAGTATTACCACCAAAACAGCTAAAAGACTGGGCCGCAGAAGAAACGACTGAATTAAAACTGAACCTGCACCCACGCGCAAAATACAGCATTAATACCTTACCCGAGCCTAAACATGGCGTGCGTTTATTAATTGGTCCTGAAGGCGGTTTATCTGCGGATGAAATCAACATGACAGAGCAATTTAACTTTGAAGAAACGTTATTAGGCCCTCGAGTATTACGAACAGAAACAGCAGCATTAACAGCGATCACCGCACTACAATGCCGCTTTGGCGATTTAGGATAGGATAAAGAATATGACAATTAAACTTGGCATCGTGATGGATCCCATTGCAGACATCAACATTAAAAAAGATTCTAGCTTTGCAATGTTAATGGAAGCGCAAAACCGTGGTTACGAACTTTTCTACATGGAAATGCAAGATCTATCTATGCTTGAAGGCCGTGCATATGCTTCGTCTCGTTCATTAAAAGTACAACAAGATCCTGCAAGCTGGTACGAACTAGGTGAAGAAACTAACCATCTTCTATCCGATCTTGACGTGATATTAATGCGTAAAGATCCACCGTTCGATACTGAGTTTATTTACGCAACTTACATGCTTGAACGTGCTGAAGACGAAGGCACATTAATCGTGAACAAACCGCAAAGTCTACGTGATGCCAATGAAAAGCTATACACAGCATGGTTTAATGAATTCACGCCAACAACACTAGTAACACGTCGTAAAGACAAATTACGCGCATTCCACAAAGAGCACAAAGATGTGATCTTAAAACCACTTGATGGTATGGGTGGCGCGTCAATCTTCCGTCTTAACGAGCAAGATAAAAACGTCAGCGTGATCATCGAAACACTGACTGAACACGGAACGCGATACTGCATGGCACAAAAATTCATTCCAGAAATTAAAGATGGCGACAAACGTATCTTAGTGATTGATGGCGAACCAGTACCATATTGCCTAGCACGTATCCCAGCAAGTGGTGAAACTCGCGGTAATATCGCGGCTGGCGGTCGTGGTGTCGCACGCCCATTATCAGAAAGTGATTGGAAGATTGCCAAAGCATTAGGGCCTAAATTAAAAGAAAAAGGCTTAATTTTTGTTGGTCTAGACGTGATTGGTGACAAGCTTACTGAAATCAATGTAACGAGCCCAACGTGTATCCGCGAAATCGAAGCGGCCTATGATGTAAGCATCACAGGTATGTTGATGGATGCGATCGAAGCCCGTTTAAATAAAAATTAATTTACCCGCCTCTCTTAAATAAATCATAGCTTATGGTCAATTTCACCGCTTAAGCTATGATTTTCTGCCATAATAAAACTCACAGCTAACAACAGAGGATAGGCCTATGGACTCTTTACAAGATCACTTCCTTATCGCAATGCCGAGCATGAAAGATGGCATTTTCGAACGCGCTGTTATCTATATTTGTGAGCATAACGCCGACGGTGCAATGGGTATTATCATCAACCTTCCCGTCAACATTTCTATCGACGAGTTATTATCAAAAACGGTCATAGCAGACCTCGACGATGAGACTGCTGCACCAGTAGAACCGAAAATAACCATCGATGAACCGGTATTTAAAGGTGGTCCTGTATCTGAAGATCGTGGCTTTGTATTGCATACTGCCTACCCAGGGTTTAGCTCGAGTTTACAAATCAATGATGACTTGATGATCACCTCATCACTGGATGTATTAGCAACACTTGGCACCGACAAACAACCTGACAATTATATTGTCGCGTTAGGTTATTCCGGTTGGACGAAAGGCCAGTTAGAACAAGAAATAGCTGACAACAGTTGGCTAACCATTAATGCAGACGAAAATATTTTATTTAACGTGCCCGTACACCAACGCTGGGAACAGGCCGTGCAGAAAATAGGTATCGACGTCAGCCAATTATCTAGTCAGGTAGGACACTCTTAATATATACCAAGCTACTTGGGTATAAAGAGCCCTACGGAGAAGAATATGAGTAATGCAGAAAACGGACAACGAACCCTGCTTGGTTTTGATTTCGGTACTAAAAGTATTGGCATCGCCGTTGGTCAAGAGATCACAGGCACAGCACGCCCACTTGTAGCTTTTAAAGCCAATGATGGTATTCCAGATTGGGATTTAATCGAAAAACAAATTAAAGAATGGCAACCGGATCTTGTTATCGTCGGTAAACCATTAAACATGGACGGTACCGAGCAAGAGATCACCAAACGTGCGACTAAGTTTGCTAATCGTTTAACGGGTCGCTTTAATGTCAAAACCGAAATGCATGACGAACGCTTAACAACCAAAGATGCCAAAGCACGTTTGTTTGAAGAAGGTGGTTTTAAAGCCCTGCAAAAAGGCGCAATTGATAGTGCTTCAGCAATGGTTATTTTAGAAAGTTGGATGGAAGCACAATACGGTGCAGAGTTATAGCAGGACGCGCACAGCATGACGTTTATTAATGGATTATTACAACGCTTATTATTTACTTTTGGCGTCATGCTATTTATGCAACTACCGCAATTTATTGATCATTACAGCCAGCAACTTTCCGGTTATTACCTCGCCCAACAAAACCAACTACAACAGTTTCAATTAATTGCCGATACCAACTTTAATGGTCAGCTCGACACTCTCATTGCCGATTTTAATGCCAGTCCAGCTCTCGCCGTGCAGCAAGTGGGTAAGCAGGTACTCACATTACAGCAAGCATTGCCCCTATTAGCGAGTGATTTGGCGGTCCTAACAGAAGGTAGTTATATAAATAAGCTCACTTATTTTGTTACTCGCACAAACACTAAATTAGCTGAAAATACCTTATCACTGTTCACACCAGGCATACCATTAAGCCAAGCTGCAATAGTGACGGGATTAATTGGCGGCATAACCTTAAATCTACTTTGGCTATTCAGTTTAAAACTACTCTCGCTGATTTTTTACCGCAAGCATACCCAGACTAAAAAAATCTGTTTAACAAAATAATGGAATGATAAATAAGGGATCACTATGAAAAACGTCATTATCGTCGGCGCTACAGGGGCAACAGGTAACCAACTCATGCAGCAGTTACTCAATGATGTGACTATTGAGAATATCTATGTCGTCCATTATCGACCGACACAGTTTCAACATTTAAAAAAGGTAACTGAGATTATCCTCGATTTAGCCAATTTTGATGATTTAGCAATTGCCGTGGATACTACAATGAATAGTGCCGCGGAAATTGACTGCGCTTATTGCTGCCTTGGTACTACCCGTAAAAAAGCAGGATCATTAGCAGCATTTAGACAAGTGGATAAAGACTACATTGTTAACTTTGGCACTTGGGTAGCAAACCATACTAAAGCACAATTACATGTCATTAGCGCTGTTGGTGCCAACGCTAAATCTGCAAGTAGTTACTTACAAACTAAAGGCGAAACAGAGCAATTATTACGTCAGTTACCGCTATCAGTACTATACCTCTATCAACCTACCCTGTTACACGGAAAGCGTGATGAGTTTAGATTAATAGAAGCCATAGCTTATTACCCACTGGCGATAATATCTCTGTTACCTTTTACGCTATTAAAGCAGCAAAAACCGATAGCCATCGAGCAACTTGCGAATGCTATATATCAACTGAGTCAGCAAGTAACAAGTGGCCATCACGTGATCAGTAGCTTAGAGATCCAGCAGTACTAATTGTCAGCACGTAGCTCCGTTGCCGCTTCAAGTACCAACTGACGGAACCAAATATGACTAGCGTCATGATGCAGCAACGGACTCCAGATCATTTTCAATTCAATATTCGGGATCGGGAATGGCGGTTCAAGCAAAGTATAATTACTGTTGTTGTTATGAATAAGCGCAACCTGAGTCGGTAATGTCGCGATTAACTCATCTTGTAGTGCCAGCTGCATAGCAACATTATAGTTACGGGTAAATACTTTAATATTACGTTTCTTGCCTAAACGATTAAGCGCTTCATCAACCCAGCCTAACTTCTGCACATCGTGCGGGTTCATGCCGACACCAACGCCAAAACCCGTCTTCGATACCCACACGTGTTTTGATGCTAAGTAATGATTCAAATTAAACTTATTTACGATCGGATTATCCGCATTCATCATGCAAGTAAACGAATCATGCCACAGTGTTTTTTGATAAAACGATTGCGGTAATTCATCAAAGCGATTAATCGCCATATCAATCTTGCCTTCCTCAACATCATGGAAGGTCACATCAGACGGTGTCATTATATCCAGCGTCATGTTTGGCGCTACCTTGCTTAACTTACTCAGCAGACGCGGAACCAGAGTCGACTCGGCATAGTCACTGGCCATAATACGAAAAACACGTTCGCTACTTTGATCAAATTCTTTTTCTTCTTGTAAGGCTTCTTCGAGTTCCAGTAGTAACTTTCTGATCACTGGGGCTAATTTACGTGATTTTTCAGTCGGGGTCATACCACCAGAGGTACGTACTAAAACAGGATCATTAAGCAGGGTACGTAATCGACGCAAACCATTACTCATTGCCGGTTGAGTAATATTAAGCATACTTGCAGCACGTGTTACGTTTTTTTCACGTAATAAAACATCGAAGTAAATCAATAAATTAAGATCAATCCCTGATATATTCATAAAATAAATACCTACAATAAAAAATTAATAAAGCAACATTAACTCAATGATTTAGCCACTTACACTAAGTTAAGCTTGTTCGTAAATAACAATTGTCACCAGAATACACCATAAATAAGTTAAATTAACAGTCACAAGTATTCACAATGTGAATGGTGACTATAAAAATTATAAACTAACTAAATATTAATTGAGCGTTTAATATTAACTCATCAAAACGCAAACGAATAAAAGGCTTTAGTCGCTGCGTTTCAATTTAATTAATCATCACTTGATCACTGTAAAGGATTTGCTATGTCAACATACAAAAATGATATCGATTCAGTTGCTACACTAAAAGCTGAACAAGGTTCTAAATGGGCCGCTATTAACCCTGAATATGCAGCGCGTATGCGTACTCAAAACCGTTTCAAAACAGGTCTTGAAGTGGCACAGTTTACTGCTGATATCATGCGTGCAGATATGGCTGAATACGACCAAGATTCTTCACAATATACGCAGTCTTTAGGTTGCTGGCATGGTTTCACAGCCCAACAAATGATGATGGCTGTTAAACGCCACGAAAAAACAACGAAGAAAAGCTACGTTTACCTTTCTGGTTGGATGGTTGCGGCACTGCGTTCTGAGTTCGGTCCTTTACCTGACCAATCAATGCACGAAAAAACGTCTGTACCGGCACTAATCGAAGAAATTTATACGTTCCTACGTCAAGCCGATGCACGTGAACTCGATATCTTATTCAACGAACTAGATGATGCCCGTAACAACGGCGGTGACGTAGTAGCAGCACAAGCCGCTATCGACAATCACGAAACACATGTAGTGCCAATCATTGCTGATATCGATGCCGGTTTTGGTAACGAAGAAGCAACGTACCTACTGGCTAAGAAAATGATTGAAGCCGGTGCGTGTTGTATCCAAATTGAAAACCAAGTATCTGATGCTAAACAATGTGGTCACCAAGCAGGTAAAGTAACGGTTCCACACGAAGATTTCCTAGCGAAAATCAACGCGGTACGTTATGCATTCCTTGAATTGGGTATCGACAACGGTATTATCGTTGCACGTACTGACTCATTAGGCGCTGGCCTAACGCAAAAAGTACCGGTATCACAAACGCCAGGTGACTTAGCATCGCAATACAATGCATTCCTAGAAACAACGCCAGTTGAATCTGCAGCAGACGTTGCCGAAGGCGACATGATCATCAAGCTAAATGGTAAATTAGTTAAACCAACACGTTTAGCGTCTGGTCTGTATGCATTCCGTGAAGGCACAGAGATTGACCGTGTGGTACTTGATTGTATCGTAAGCTTACAAAACGGCGCTGATTTATTGTGGATTGAAACTGAAAAACCACACGTAGGTCAAATCGCTCACATGGTTAACGAAGTACGTAAAGTAGTTCCTGATGCGAAACTTGTTTATAACAACTCACCATCATTCAACTGGACGCTTAACTTCCGTCAACAAGAATACGCAGCATGGGTTGAAGCAGGTAAAGATGTATCAGCTTACCCAGACCCAGCAACAGACCCACGTGGCCTGATGGATGAGAAGTTCGATACGACAGAACTTGCACTTGCAGCAGATAAGAAAGTACAAACGTTCCAAGCTGATTCAGCACGTGAAGCAGGTATCTTCCATCACCTAATCACATTGCCGACTTATCATGAAACAGCACTGGGTACTGATATTCTTTCTGAAGGTTACTTCGGTGAACTTGGTATGCTTGCATATGTACGTGATATTCAACGTAAAGAAATCCGTCGTGAACAGGCATCTGTTAAGCACCAAAACCTAGCGGGTTCAGATATCGGTGATGCTCATAAAGGTTACTTCTCTGGTGATAACGCGCTTAAAGCTGGCGGCGAAGACAACACGATGAACCAGTTCTAATTTAGTTAGAACCCCCTCCCAACCTCCCCCTTGAAAAGTTGGAGGAGCAAGAGAATCTTCTTATCAGTTAAATAAGAATATTAGTTAATATGAGAAAACCAGCTTCGGCTGGTTTTTTGCGTTTTGGGATTATAGATAAATAGACCCCCTCCCAGCCTCCCCCTTAAAAAAACAGTAACTGAAGCTAAGCGATGTATAGCTCTAGGTTTTCTTATCTATACTTGCTAGTATTTAACAAAATAGGTGTTTGATAACTAATATCACGGGGAACTTAATGGAACTATCTTTTTTGTTACAACAAATTCGTCATGAGTTATCCCTTACACAAGCTGAAATCGTAGAGCAACTTTCTCTCTTTGATGACAGCTTTGAGCACCTTGATTTAATTACTTATAGTCGCTGGGAACGTAACGTTTCTATGCCTTCCACACTGCGTATTGTGCAACTATTAAGTTTTGCTAAATACGATAAATTAGACTACTTGTGTAAGCTCGATCTTAAGTTATCAGAGACCAAAAGTAATAAATTTCAAAAATTAGCAGATCTGCATTATCAAGAGGAGGAGGTATTATTACGTGCTTATTACCCCATCGATAAACCTAACTTTATTCGTTATAGCGCCACTCATCCACTTGCTGATGTGAAACAGATTGAAAAGATTAACGCGGCGACTTCAAGAGTATTTGATCTGCCTAAAGCGAACTTAACAGAGAGAATAGCAGCGGCGGTTAATCTGCAGCAGAGTAATCAGCTATTTATGGTGACATGTGAAGATGAAGAGCAGCGTTTATGCGCCCATGCATTGTACTCCGTGCACGATGGCAGTGAAAAAGCGCGCCTTATTGCAGATGTAAAAGGATTTTATCGCACACCCCGAGAGCTAGGAGTAAGTAAGGATAAGTTTTTATTTAGCCATACCTTCACTCGCTTTAACTTCGATTGGTGGCTTTATAACTGTTTCTGCATGATAGACATCATCTGCAAAAATTCTGATATCAAAGAGATATACTGTATCGTTATCAATACTAATATGGGTAAAATATACCAAAATATTGGCTTTGAGTTAGTTGATGAATTCTCAACTGAAATAGAGAGTACGCAGGGCCAAAGTAAACTAATGTCTATCAAACGCGAGGATTTTCTATCAAACCATGGCGTGATCACTTGGATAAAAGAGCACCAATCCTTTATCCAGTAACTCTTTAATATTATTAAGCACTAGGCATAGTTGAATTCTTGCTTATCGACTTGCCCTGTTACCTATGGTTTATTTATCTAAAATGGTTTCATTCTAAAATCAGTGTTGCTGATAAATAACCAGAGGTGATAATGAAACTATTTTTTAAATATATTTCTCTCGCTGTATTCACGGCTGTTTTATTTGGTTGTGAAAGTGAAGGTAACAGCACACCAGAGCCAATTACCCCACCGACACCTCCACCAATCATCGATGCACAATTATCAGCGATGGACTTTCATACTTCAGTGCAATTTTCCCAGCCGAATCAGCCACTGACGTTTAATATTTCCAACTATGTGGCTTATAGCAAAGCTAACCATATCCGTTTAAAAAACATTGAAGTATTAAGTGATTCACAGACCTGTCAGATAAGTAATATTAATGCTGAACAACAATCTTTTACTATCAGCCCCAACAAAGCGGGAAGTTGCGATTACCGTTATACAGTTAGCAGCAAAGGCGAAGAAAAAAGCGCCTGGGCTTCTATAACCTTTTCAGCAGTACAAGGTGTGCAAACAGCGCGTAACGATCATCAACAGATTCCTAAAGACAATCTACTGCCAGATATCAATAAAGCCACTTCGGTCGGTGAAACGATTACATTTAGTGTTTACGATGAGTTAAGCAGTGAGTTGTTAGCGATGAACAATCCTGTATTTGAAACATCAACAATGGTAGCAGGTAGTGGCTTAGCTTTTATCACTGAAGAGGGGGATTTTAATTATTACGCCGTTGATATTGGCCTCACTAAGGTTAGCTATTCAGTGGTTGATAATAATGGCTTAGCCTTTACTGGTCTGATCAATATTGATGTTTCCGGGGATATCAATACAGCCCCAATAGCTAATGATGCCACCTATGACCGTACCCAAGGGGTTGGTAGTGAACTGACTTTGGATATTATGAATTTTCCCGGGTTTGGGCCTTTAGTAGAAGATGCCGAAGGTGACAGAATTCAATTAGTCTCAATACAAGCCTTTAATGCAGAAGTGAAACTAGCAGATGCTAATGCTGTGACCAATACCTCTTTTACTTTCCGTGGTGATAGTAAAGCTATCTATACGGTGAACTATACCGTTTATGACCACGAGGTAGATGGTATTAGCAGTGGCACTATCACCATTGAAACCGATTATATCCGCGAAGGTATTCTTGAGTTTTCTTTTCATGGTTTTATCAAACTATTTGGTGATGGGGAACTGGGGGCGGCCGGCCGTACTCTCTTAATGCGACCATTTACAAACGATTTAATACCTTATATGCACGATAATAGCCTCTATGCTACAGGACTTAAAAACATTGGTTTTGGTAATTTCAAAATTGATGTGAGCAGTGAAAATGGGGGTAAAAATAAAATTATCTTATTTGCCGCCGATAATGGACTGCAAGAGATAAAAAATATCATTACATTACCGGCAACTAGTCAGGTTTATTATGGCCTCACCTATTCGGATCGTATCCTAGGTTATGGCGGGCTAGTTTTTGAGGTAACTGCAGCGGGAGACCTTAATGTGCATAATCAAATCACTGGCACCGCTAACCTTACATACAAGAAATTCACCGACAAAATGAATGCCTTAAGCTTAACTGATATTAAAAAAGTGGACAGCTTTGGTCCATATTCTGCGGTGGTATTTTTTAATGATGGCACGGCAACTTATTACACTATTAACACCCCCGATGGCTCGATGTACAGCAAAGATTGGACAAAACATATAGGCAAAGTAGCTCAATGCTGGGATGCACCCACTGGGGCTAGACAAATGGGTAGTTTTTATTGTCTCAACAAGGATCAGAGTAGTTACTCTTTTTGGAAAAATGAGTCAAGTTTAGACAATGATAAAGACACTAACTTTTTTCTGAAATTTATCAAAGACATGAATGACAAAGATATCAAGATAGTTAAAGCAACACAGGTGCTAAGAGGTATTGCAGCTTTAACCGATCAAGGTGACTTATATGTTTCCTTTAATGGTAAAGACGCCGATGGGAATACCTATTCTAAGGGAAAAAGAGTTGCAAGAAGGGTAATGAGTTATCAACAAGCGTCCAATTATGTCACTTATATGTATATGGTTGAAGATGATCGCGCGGACAAAAACAATAGTGGTAGTAACGAAGCGCGTGATCACTATTATTTAGAATTTAATGGTTATGCACAGCACCACCAAGAAAAATTACCTGATTCTGAGGGCGGTAAAACCCTGAACATGACACTCGACTTTGGAGATATAGGGCACAGCAACCGTAAAAAAGTAAAGTTTTATGAAAATACCGCCAATGCAGTGGCGTTATTGATTGATAATGAATTAAAAATATTAACCCATAAGGGCCTTAAGGCATACGGTGGTAGAGATCATCATAATAATATTATTGGCGATTCGGGAAACTCTACTGGTACTTATACCGCGACCTTAGGACAAGGCCGAAGTACCTTTTTTGCGCGTGGCAATAAAACCGCTCATCAAGATCATTGGGAACTTTACTCTCCATTGGAAGAACTGCATAGCAGCTTAACCTGTGAGAACAAACCTAAACACGGTGAAGTCTCTTATCCGTATATTTTAACCGGCTGTCTGTATCTTGATTTTAAAATGAATGGAGCGGTCATTGCGTCACCCGGCTCTGATATTAGTGTTTATCCAGAGGTACGTTTTGCCAATGAAGATGCGAGTGGCAATGTTTACCCTGATTTAGTAGATCTAGATAAAGATGGTTTATCCACGGAAAGTGAAATTAATAAATGTTTAGTTAATCGCACTGAATATCACGCGGGTGATGTTGAATATTGCTCTCAGCCTATTTTATCGGACAGCGATGGTGATGATGTATTAGATAGTTTTGAATTTTTACATCAGGATAAAGGCGCGGGTAAAGGTAATTATCAAAGCCGTTATAGTAATATTGTGGGCGATTATCATGACAATACCATTGCTCCCTTTGATGGTAATAAAGATATCGATAATAATGGTCAGCTTGATAAATACGATAATTAATATCTCGCTATCAACACAGTTTTATAGCATCCGGTTAATTTATTCTTCTTGTCGCTGGTCGACTTAGTCAGTCAGTCAGCGAGTGAAACGAATTAAGTGGATTGCTATTCCCACAAAATAATAACTATTTTGTGGTTTTTTATCACTTTAAAAAAGAGCCTTATATCGATCCCAATCCCCCTCTAGCCCCAGCGCTATAATGACTTCATTCGCAATATACTTATTAATAAAAATTAACAGGTAGGCATTTCTACATTCTCAAATTTAGATGTGACGTGTATCACAAAACATCAAACCTTTATCATAGTTACACGAAGCTTAGCTAATAAAACTTTTTAACAATTTATTGTTATCAAGTTAATTAATCGTTAAGCGGGTTGATTAAACTTTCTTAATTAGGGTTAACTATGAAAAACAAACTATTACTATCAATCGTTTTATTAACAGCCTCTGCATCTGTTTTTGCTGCTGATGCAACAACAACATTACATTGGAAAGGTGTCGTTCCTTCAGTAACACCAAGTGATGAAGTGATCATTACCGGCCCAGGTGGCGCATTACCTTATGCAGACTCTGCCGGTCTTGTGGTAACGGATAACACAGGTGTATTCACTTCAGACAGAATCTCTTTAGAATTACATTACCGTGCATGTGATGATGGTACGACTGCTGGTAGTTGTGCTGCTGGGACTGCTGTTACCGGTGAAGATGCTGCCGCTGTGGGTGACATCATCAATGATGCATCTTGGACAATGAGCGCATTAGATACCGTGATTGGTACTACAGATACTTCAGCAATTGGCACCACGGTTAATTTAGATGGTGCGCCAATGACACAAGCAACACCAGTTGCGGCAACGGCGGGTACAGTGACTTTCACTACCGAAAATACAACGCCTACCACGGCAGCATTAGCAGTTGGTCAAAACATCGAAGTCCATGCCGTTATCAACTCTTCTAAAGCCATTTAATAATCTGCCAATTATTTATTGCCAATTACGGAAATAGCAGAACCATCTTAATGTAATTGGCATTTGGAGCACTTATGAAGAGTTATCTAGCCGTTTTTTGTCATCCTTTATTTATATTTATGAGCTTATTATTCGTTTGCATGAATGTAAATGCGCTTGGTGACTCTTCATCTTTACAACATCAATTTCGTGTTGATACCCATATTGAACTCGCAAAATTTTACGATCGCGAAATTATTGAATTTGAATTTGTGAAAAATAATTGGCAACTCGAATTTGACGCAAAAAACTATCAATTCAAACCCATTTCCGATGTTTTACAACTACAAACCAATATTACACAAACAGATCCAATAGACAGCTTTGCCCTGACCTTAGTTGAAAAACAATCACAATGTTATGACAGTGCTGGTTTAGCCACTACAAGCAAAGATTTTTCTCACGTGTGGTTGGCCGGTAAAGAGATGTTTAAGGGTGATACCTTCATTAATGAAAGCTTAGATGAATTAAATACACAGGGTAAATATCGCACCCTGGATGTAGACCTTTCCTTCGACCCCGTTCACTACGGTGATGATAACTGCAGTGGTGCAATTCAATTCAGTGTGGAGTTAGAGATATGAAAATCAGATATCTATTAATCATCGCATTGATGGTGAATATCAGCTTAAGTCACGCGTCGATTCAAAGTGAAGGCATTATTATTCCCGCTGAGTTTGCCGATCTCTATCAAGGACACGAGGAACTGTTTACCTTTGAAATGGCCAGTGCAACGGACCTGCTCACGGTAAAGGTAACTTCAACACCCACATCGGCAACACTGTCGGCAAGCAGTATCAATAAAATCGAAAACTACCTGCTACAAAACAATATTAAAAAGCAGGCGATTACTAACATCATTAATAAAATGACCAGCAATATCATCAATGCCAGCGCCTGCCACGGTAAGGTCGCTGAATGCACAATGATCCCTGACGAGTTTGCATTTTCCTACGATTACGAACAAAAACACATTACCTTTTTTGCTAATAACAAACTATTAGACAAAAGCAAAACCAGTAAAATATTCCATGACTCAAACAATGACCTTTACGGTTTCATTAACAGCATGGACTTTAATTATCACTACTTTAACAATAGTGGTTCTTCACTTATTTTACGTGACAAAAGCTTGTTAGGCCTCAAATACGGTAATGTACGCAGTAGCCTTTACCTTGACAGTAGTAGCAGTGACTTAGATGTTGAGCAGCTCTCCTACGATTACGAATTTAAAAAACGTCGCTTTCAATTAGGTCACTTTAAGTATGGTTACGAGCAAAATAGTACTGCTTTTTTAGATTTAACCGGCAGTTATTCACAGGATGTCGTGAATTACTCCTCTTCAAACAACTTAATAAGCGGTGGCAAGCAGAATAACCGTAGCTTGTATTACCTACTACCTAACCAAGGCCGTATTGAGGTGTACCGCGAAGGTAACCTTATTTACAGTAAAAATGTTGATGCAGGGCAACAGAATTTATCTTTTCGCGAATTACCCTATGGCTCTTACATGGCCACTATTGTGGTGATATCGGGTGGTCGTGAATTATTAACCGAGAAACAACAAATCTTTAATAACAGCTCTTTTTCACTGAACCAAGGTGAGTATGACTTTAGCTTTTCAGCGGGCCTGTTAAATGATCGTTACGATGAAAAAAACGACCGTGAAAATTCACTAACTGAACCTGAAAATAAACAACAATACGACCTGTGGTTACAGGAAAATAGCTTTGTAGAAGCAAAAGCCACTTATCAGCTATTGGACAGTACGTTAGTGGGTACACGTTTATTAACTAATGTAGACAATACGATGGTTGAAATCGGGGCTAAAAAATCCTTCGCAGAATACGCAAATGCGGATGTGAAATACGCACGGTTTGATAATGGCAGTCAGTTTTTATCCGCCGATACTAATATCTACAATGTAGGTTTTGGTTACGAACGTTACCATTCTGCAGACGGTGAATACAGTTTAGATAACTACATGTTATCCAATATTGGTTACCAGCGTTTAACGCTTAATGTGTCAGCAACAGTTTATGCTGGGCAAGGTTATTTGCTGTTTGTGAATAATAAAGTTGATGAGGCGAACAACGGCCAAGAATATGTGGATCAAAGCGACTACTGGTCAGTGAGTGCAGGTTATTCACATGCTTTTATTGCTAACTCAACGTTAAATTTTTCTGCTACTTATCAAAGTGAAGATTACCGTTGGAATAATGATGGTTGGTACGCCGGCATTCTTTGGTCAGTACCATTATCAATGGATTGGAGCGCTAATTCGTCAATGAACTTAGGCCACCAAGGTGTGGAAGAGTTCCGTAATAGTATCAGCAACAATCAGCAACTCAGTGACAATCTATCGGTTAATACCGAAGTGGGTGTGACTTATATGGGCAGTGATTATGAACGCAGTGTTGATAGCGATATCAGTAGTTCGGCAAATTACCATAATAGTGTTTTAAATAGTGATGTTTATGCCTACGTTAGCTCAGATGGTACTAAGTCGTTAAACGCGAATCTATCCACCACGCAGGTTATTTCTAATAGCGGTAAATTGTATTTCACGGCAGAGAAGAGTGATGCTTACATTATCGTGGATGCACAGAGCCAACAGGATGCCGATCAACACCGAGGCCTGTTATCTGTCTATCACGAGCAAGAACTCGGTTATAACGACAATATAGATCAACAAGATACGGTTATCGCCATTGATAAATACAAAGACTTTAACGTGCGTTTAGATACCGAGTCTTCTAACTACATCAGTGACGATGAGCATCAAGCCAATGGCTACGCACTACCCGGTACAGTGATCAGTTTAGACATGGACTTGGTAAAAATTAAAACCTTTATCACCTCATTTGATGATCTTAATGATAACGCGGTATCAGAGGTGCAATGTGCTGGTGAAGGCTGTGTAGATGTAGAAAAAATTGAACCGGGTGTATTTAAAGTCTCTGTCATTGCAGGTGCGGATTACGAACTGTTTTCACACAACCAAACCTGTGTAACACCCAGCTTAGACAGAAACTCAAGCACCATTAGCAATGTCGGTAATAACTACTGCTTACCTGGATTATATCAAGAAGGTGCTTGGTCACTGGCAAATAACAATAACCAAGCAATTGAGCTTGATGGCAAACAATATTATTTCTTGGGTGTTTTTGACAGCGAAGTTGATTACCCACAAACGGCACAAAAATTGAAAGATGCAGGTATTGAGACAATCTCTCGTGAAGTGGGTAAACGCCAATACCTTTATGCAAGAACCACCGAGATGCTAACAGCAATGCAGCAAACATTATTAAATGAATTAAACCTGTACGCCTTAAACAACTTTGATTCAAACAACTTTACATTGAATTGGGATTAAATGATGAAAACAATTAAACAACTTTTAATGATGTGCTTAATAATCAGTACAACACCGGTATCAGCAATGGCGATTAGCAGTTTAATGTTAGTCAATGCAGATGATAAAGCGGGTATTTTAACTCTAGATAATACCGATAATATTACTTATTTCTTAAAAACCTCAGTCTCTAAAGTAGAAATAAAAAACAATCAGATTATCAAAACGCCCTATACCCGTAAAAATTTAGATAGCTGGCAGATAGCAACCAAACCATCAAAGTTAGTGATTGAGCCAAATATGGTTAAAGATATTCAAATTGAAAACATCTGTGGCGACAGTTGTGACCGTTCCTTAGATCAGGTTTTCCAAATCCATATTCAACCGGTTTCTTATACTAACGAAGGTGAAGATCAGTCAAAAATTAGCATGTTATTTGGCTTTGCACCCTACTACATTATCCCGGCATCAGAAAGCAACGTTGATTACCAAGCAAGTTATGATGGCACTAACATCACCGCTAAAAACAGTGGTAATACCATGCTTACCCTGTTGATTGATCAATGTAAGGATAATCAATCAGCACAGCAAGAAGATGGCAAGAAACCTGCTCTATGTACTGCTACTTTTACGCTACTTGCGGGCAGAACACGTGTTTTACATGTGCCTGAAGAACTACAACAAGAAAACTTAGATGTGATTTTACTTAACCATGATGAAACATTTAAACAAGAAGTTACCTTAAGACAAGGCCAATAATATGCGTTACCTATTATTACTGTGTTTATTAGCCGTTAATGCCCATGCTTTTACCATCAATGGTAAGTTAACCGGTGAAAAATTAGAATGGTATAACGCCAGTAATAATGGTGAATACATTACGCCTAACTATTGGTTTAAACCTGCGCGTTTACCTGAAACACAAAATTGGGTACCGGGTACTTATACCTCGCCAACTGACCTTACTATAACGTTAAGCAGTGGTAGTGAGCATGCCTCTGTGCCACTCACACTCAGTGGTGTGAATTATCAGCCAGATCCAACCTGGGAAGGTGACTGGTACTCAGATATTTACCCAAGCTGTGATGAAACAACCATGATGGGTATTATTACCGTTAAACGCACCAGTGGTAGTGGTTTTTGTATTTCCGATAATATCCTTAATTACAATCATCTTGTGGTGCCATTTAGCGCTGTGCAGCCGATTATCAAGCTTGATAAAAGCATTTTAATCACACAACTAAAAGGCAAAAAAAAAGGAGTTTACTCAGGTACAGTGAGTGCAGTGATCAGTTATGGTTTCTTTGCAAAGGGCTCGGAAACGGTAAAGACTTACCGTAATGTGCCTATTACTTTCTCAGTACAAATTAGCTATAGCCCTAGTGTATTAAGCCGTATTAATGTTTTAGGCAATGGCCATATCGTGCCTAAGTATGATACTACGGCACACACAGTGAGTGGCTTAACGGGTTTTAAAATTTCAGCATTGGGGTATTTTGAGAATGGCCTGAAGTTTGAACTGATTAATAAAGCCGTTGACGATTACCGCTTAAAACCAGTCAGTGGTGGTTCAACCTCTATTCCTTATAACATCACTTGCCAAGGTTGCAGTGCAGGTAGCCAACTAGTCGAACAGGGTAAAGTCGTGGCAGATGGTAAAGCGGAAATCCATTCACCGGGCGCTAGCTTAATTCCCTTTACACTGGGTCTTAGTTACGACAATGTTTCAGTTAAAGATGTTGAAGAAAAAACCTATGCCGATGATTTCACAATCATGTTTGAGGTGAGCTTATGAGCCGATTTTATTTATGCATTTTTTTATTATTAACGACTAATGCAAGCTTTGCAGAATCCTTTAATGATGATGGCGGCTGGTACCTAGGTGGTAAACTAGGCGCAACGGTATTAGATATTGAAGCGGCTAACCAAACAAGTGATCCGGACCCATCTACTGCCAGTATGGGGGTTGTAGCGGGTTATAATTTTAATGATTTTTTATCAGTTGAATCCGACTTAAGCTCTTTTGGTAAATTTAAACAGGGTGCTGAGCCAGAGAAACTAGTCGCTTTTTCAACTTACTTACTGGGACGCTACCATGTATCTGATCGCGCAGCCCTATACGCCAAAGTGGGTAATAGTATTATTGGAAATGACTTAAACCTCAGTGGTGGTATTGGTCTTAAATACCAAATATCACAACAATTAGAATTGGATACGGGTTATCGTTTAATTGGTGATGTTCCTAATACTGAAGATGACCTGTATGAGTTCAGCGTGGGTATTAACTATAAATTTGGCAAGAACAAACCAGCACCTAAAGTAGTGCCACCAGCCGAGCCTGTGATTGTACCCACAACACTTAATAGCAATACCTTATTTAAGTTTAATAGTGCAGAAATTAGCGATAGCAGCGCCTTAGCAAAATTAGCTAAAAAAATGTCTGCTAGCCATGTAGAGATCAATGTGGAAATAGTGGCGTATACCGATACCAGTGGCCCAGAAGCTTATAACCTCAAGCTTTCTAAAAAACGTGCCGAAGCGGTACGTGATTACTTTATTAAACAAGGAGTGAATAAACAAGTGATTAATACTGCTTGGAAAGGCGAGGCAAACCCAATCGCGTCAAATAAAACCCGTGCCGGGCGTATTAAGAACCGCCGTGTAGATATTATCTATATTGAAAACAATGTGGTTTATCACTAAAACGTGGATGTTAGAAAATGACTGCGGACGCTAATGGATTGAGATGTGACGTAAATCGTTAATTTCATTTTCTTCAGCGTCCTAGGAGGTCTTTAATCAAGTATTTGGAGGGCCTCCCTCACTTCAACTGGAGTCGTCATATTTACCCCGCAACAAATAACTCATTAATTTGTCTGTGAAACCACGCATTTTTTCAATAAAACGATTAACAACACCCCCGTTAACAAAATATGATAGCGTTAATCTGATAAAAAAGTTAATCGTCGCGATTTAACACGGAAGCTACGTAAGATGAAAATAAAAACCAAATTGATCAGTTTAACCGCCTTTGCCGTAGGTGCATTACTTTGTGTTG
>NZ_ABCQ01000053.1 GCF_000170855.1 Moritella sp. PE36
TTGGCTCTTCAGGTGTTCGTCCATCAAAAGCACATAGTGCTCCGCCCATGCCCGCAGTGAACACCTCATCCATGTATTTTTTGAATGACCAAGGAATTGTCATCCAGTTAATTGGTGATTGAAGAATAACGCGATCTGCCCACTCCAAGTTTGCCAGTTGTTCATCAACAACGATTTCGTCTTGCATAGTAACAACACGCACGTTATGACCTTTAGCTTCTAATTGAGATTGCGCTTTATCAACAAGTGAAGCGTTAAGCTTGCCTTCAGAGAATGGTGATGGCTCGTGTGCGTTTATAATAAGTACGTTGTTCATAGCTTGATCCTACTTTCAATTAAGATTATACCGGACATCAAATCCATGCCCTTATCGATTGGTATATAATAGTAACCTGGAGATTTATTACAATCAGTATACTTTTAGTAACCTAGATTTCGAAAGTGCGAATTTTTATAATTAACATTTTAAAACAGACACTTAAGATAGTTATTTTTAATTGAGTATTTTTTATTGTCTGGTTGCTATGAGTATACAGGGAGTATTTGAAGGGCGTTCATTATCAACCGCTGAAGTTTGTGCGCCACTGTGATGGGGAAATATCAAAGGCTATTTTAAAATTATTACGATAAACACTTTCTGAGTTAAAACCTGATATTACAGTCGTTGCAACAGGACTAGCGCAAATGGACGTTGGTCAGCCTCTGTTAATGCCAACCAGTGAAATATTGGAGTTTATTCAGCTATTTCCCCGTAAAGTGATCGCTAACCACATGGAATCACTGTCCAGTCGATCGCCAAAAAACATAGAGTAACTTAAGCTTTGCTGACCTAAGAACTGGCGTCCATCGATAGACAAAGAGTTTTACTCAAACGCACGCATCCAGTGTTGATGGATCTGCTTATGACGGAATAACCAAATTGTCTGCTCACAAGTATATGGACAGCCTACCGATTCAACAGCATAGTTCTGCTTCCCCACCTTTAATTGTTATGTTATAACATAACAATTAAATCAGTCGTGATGCAATTCGTTATCGTGGTAACTCAAACGCATTTACCAATAAGTTATGCTAAGCACTGCAACATCATGACTCTGCTTCAATTATTAGACTTCACTTGGAAACTTATGTTTAATCCTGAATTACTACCAGATATTACCTCTTACCACAGTGTAAATGAACCACTAGCGCTACAGTGGGTCGGGATGGAAGACATTGCTGTGCCATTCTCAATCGCCCTATCGGACGGGAAACTGCTGCCAGTTGCGGGCAAAGCAGACTTGTTGGTAAGCCTTGACCAGCCTGATGCAAAAGGGATCCATATGTCTCGGCTGTACTTACACCTCAACGAGCAACTTGCGAATAAAAAACTGGATAAAACTTGCTTGTCTCATTTACTCGAACTCATGGTTAGTTCCCAGAAAGGTATAAGTAAAAATGCCAAAATTAAACTAAAATTTGATGTTATTTTGGAGAAAAGTGCTTTATTAAGTAATGAAATGGGCTATCAATCATACCCAGTAACCTTAAGTGCTCAACGGATACATAACGAGGTTAGTTACGTTTTAGAACTATCTATACCTTACTCTAGCACTTGCCCTTGCTCAGCATCATTGTCTCAGCAGTTATATGGTGCGGCTATCAACGAGCATTTTTCCGCTGCTACTATCGACAAACAAGATTTATTGCAGTGGGTTGAATCTAAAGCCGGATCTGTCGCGACACCGCATAGTCAGCGTTCATATGCTTATCTCAAACTGATTCTCGATAACCAATATCTTCTTGACATTCAATCTTTGATATTCAAGTTTGAAAAATTGATTGCAACACCAGTCCAAACAGCAGTAAAACGCGAAGATGAACAGGAATTTGCTCGATTAAACGCTGAAAATCTAATGTTTTGTGAAGATGCTGCACGACGGATTAAAGGGGAGCTAGAGCGCATGAAATTTGTCACTGACTATTGGTTCAAGGTTGAACATCAAGAAAGTCTACATGCACACAATGCGGTTGTGATCGATCAAAAACAAAGGATGTAGTGATCCCGTTCTTGCTCTATTACAGGCTTGGATAACGTGTATTACCGCTGAAGACGTTTCAAAGGGGTACCCTAGAGCAGGATAAAGTCGATTAACGCCGAAATACCGACAGTGATGACTCTTTAGAGTCAGTCACCGCACCATTGACCCTAAACCATGGATTAGATCTTAGGGTCAATGGAATAAATCAGTTACTTCAATTTAAAGTAACTGATCGAACTGAGTAATTCTTTACTAAGATCTGATAGTGAAGACGCTGAAGCCATTGATACTTGCGCGCGAGTCGTATTCTCCTCGGTTACTTGATTCACATCGTTAACATTCGTTTGGATCTCATCAAGTGTATTTGTCTGCTGGAATGACGCTGCTGATGTATCTTTGGCAATCTCTTTAATTTGATTAACGGATAAATTAATTTCATCTATCACATTTCCCGCATTCGATACATGCTTAACACTTTCCAGTGATTTGGAATGACTGTTATTGATGGTAGAGACAGCCACCAGCGTACTCTTCTTCAGTGTTTCAAGTGTTAACTGAATTTCTGCAGTGGAGTCTTGCGTCCGTTTCGCTAAATTTCTGACTTCATCAGCAACGACTGCAAACCCCCGCCCCTGTTCACCTGCACGTGCCGCCTCAATCGCCGCATTTAACGCCAGAAGATTGGTTTGCTCAGCAATGCTTTTGATAACCTCGAGAATACTCGTGATGTTGTCAGCTTCAATATCCAGTTGTTGGATGGCGGATACTGAGTTTTCAATTTCTACAGCGAGACTTTCAATAGACGCAATTGTCTCATTAACAATGATCTTGCCTTTTATGGCCGATTGAATCGCATCATCTGATTTAGTCAGTGCGCCGTCTGCATGTTCAGACACTTGCGTTGACACCGAATAAAGCGCTTCGACAGAACCAGAAAGTTTGGTCATTTGTGAGTGCTGAAATTCTGCGTCATCAATTCTTTGCTTGTTGTCACTAAGTAATCCGTCTGTTGACTCGTTTAAATTATTTGCCAGTGAAGTGACGGATTTAAAAATATTATTCAAGTTGTCAGTCATACTGAACACTGATCTTTTGATTTCGCTAATCTCGTCCATATCTTCGCCAACTTCAATCGTTCGACTCAGATCACCTTTGGCTAGGGAATGCGTGACAGAAACAATAGACTGTAAATCTTTCTTTAGTCTGCGAAGCATTAATATAGACATAATAATGACGATAAAAAATATGCTGGCAGCTAGCATCATAGATTGAATAACAATCTGATTTTGAGCGGCTATGATTTGTTCTGATCGTATGCTGGCCAATTCGTCATGCATTTTATTGATGGCTTCGATCGTATCAACAACCGGTGGGAAAGCACGGTGAGCAGCCTTCTCTGCTTTTTTTCGAACGACAAACGTTGCTTTGGTTAGCCAAACATTGGTTAATGTTGATAGTGATGAGTTAAGATGTTTTGATCGTTCTACAAGTTGGTCACGAGCATAAAATATGCCTTCATCTTGGCTGAGTTCTAGTACCGAGTTCCATTCACTTTCAAGCGTATTGCTCGCAGTCATTAAACTGGCTACGTAATCGTTAATCAGCGTTTGAACATGACCAGTGGCTTCTTCTAGTTCTGCTTGTTCCACCGCTCTTGCCGAAAACTTCATGCCTACATCTTCTGATAACTCATAGGCTTTGAGAATATCTTTCCACTTATTATTGATGTTTGAGTAAAATTGCCTAATTTCAGAATCTAACTCAATGTTTTCGACAACTGCTCGACTATTGACGATTAGATTTACAGAAATAAACAGCAATGAACACAGTAAAACGATGACAAGACCTGATATTTTAAATGATAGCGTTAAGTTTTTGAGTATATTCAAGCTGAATCCCTGCTTTAATAAATTCTGTCTAAAAAGCGATAGTTAGAGTAAGTGTTAACAAGCTCTCAAATTGTTAACACTTTCGTAACCCTACATCACGTTTACTCAGAATAAAAGCTGTTTCACTAAGAAATGATTTGTAGAATAGGATTTATCCCTTGATATACTCATATTTACATACAGTTTTACCATTACCCATCATGTTAACAACATGTTGCACTGAATTAAAATATTGAACTTGATCATATAAACTATAGCGATTTCGGTTTGCCTGCAAATGCCACGACGATGGTATCAGCTCCCAAAGTACGGGAAAACGCATAACCATTTTGTTGCTTAATTTCCTTATGGTGCCCTGCGCCAATCGCTGGATGATCCTGTCTAAATTGGCCAAGCGTTTGCCAGTGTTTGAGCAATTCCTGTCGATTAGCATCCAACGACCAATTCATATCAGAACGCGTACCCTGATGGAAATCATCGGCATAGGGCCCAATTTTTCTGGCGACTTCATCACCATAGTAAACTTGTATAGCTCCCGGACTCAGCAATAGTGCATTGGCTGCATTACGTTGCATTTCAAATGATTTAAATCGGCCAAAGAAAAGTTCTGTATCATGCGATGACATATAACTTACCGGATTAAAATCAGGTTCTTCTTGGAGCGTATCAGCG
Organism: Moritella sp. PE36; assembly: GCF_000170855.1. Classification (GTDB taxonomy): domain Bacteria; phylum Pseudomonadota; class Gammaproteobacteria; order Enterobacterales; family Moritellaceae; genus Moritella. The sequence goes on from NZ_ABCQ01000053.1 coordinate 4,583, forward strand.
TAATTTTGGTATGTATCGGCCATCTGACTAAAACAGCTAGCCCCGTGATCCATCTTTTTCTGCATATCAAAATTGATTAGGGCATCAAAACCTTCATCATAATAAGGGCTACGGTAAGCGCTATGTCCCCAAACTTCACCCATCATCCAAAATGGTTGACCGGTTTTATCATTCTCTTCACGCCAGTCATCTAAGCTTTTTGTCGCAGCTTGTTTTAAACGCATCCACACATCGCCAGACACATGTTTTACTGTATCAATACGGTAACCATCAATGCCGAATCGTCTTACCCAGTCTGTTTGCCATTTAATGAGATAATCAGCGACGGTATAATTGTCACGACTAATGACTCGCGTTCCGGGATTGTTTAATAGCCAATCAGGCGGTGTTACAGGTGTTGTCGATTCAGTGATAAAATCGGGCAAGCCAGCCAGAGACAGGGTGCGGTCGTTGGTGCCAGGTTTTGGATAATTTGGTAAGCCAGTGCGGACCCAATCCCCCCCCCACCACCGACTCCATGCAACATTGCTATAATCGATACTGTCATTGAAACTATGCCAGTTTTGACCCGTGCTAGGTTGCCAATCCCCCCATTGTGCTGGCCAGTTTTGGGATGGATTGACGACAGGAATTTGATCAAACTGTAGGTCGGCTAAGGTTGCATATCCAGAGTGGTTGATGACGACATCGAGTAACACTTTAATGCCCCGTTTATGGGCTTCTTCAACCAGACGTTTGAGATCATCTTCATTGCCAAAATTCTCATCTATTTTAGTGAAATCACGCGCCCAATAGCCGTGATAACTATAAAATGGAAACGAACCCGCGCTACCACCACCTACAAACCCATGTACCTGTTCTACAATAGGTGAAAGCCAAATCGCATTGGTTCCGAGACTTTTAATATAATCGAGTTTCTCAATAACCCCTTTTAAATCGCCACCATGAAAGGTGCCAACCTCATCTTTACCGTCTTTATGACGACCATAACTATTATCATTGGTTGTATCAGCATTATTAAACCGGTCAATCATGACAAAATAGATATTTGCGTTGCGCCAGTTGAATTGAATCTCTTTGATTGGGTTACTTAGTGGTTCCAGCAATATCAGTCCACCACTATTTACTGCTGGCGTTAGGGTTACTTGTTGTTGAATAACAGTGACAACTTGTCCGCTTAATTTGTCTTTTAATTGTGTGCCGTCTTTATAGGTATCGGCAAGATTAACAGTCACCTCTCCACCAGCATAGGTGTCACACTGAATTTGCGGCAGAGGTCGTTTGAATGCTTTGTTAGTGGATTTTTTGGGCTGACGTTTTATTAACAGTGTTTTCTGGTCTGCATCAAATATAAATGCATAATCGCCATTAAATCTAATTTTAATAGCCAGTTCAGTCGGAGAGCTACAATTCAAAGCCAAAGGTTGGTTAAACCTTACTTTTTGCTCTTTTATCGTAATGCAGCGTCCTTCAATACCAGTCACTTTTAAGGTATAGCTTGCTTTGGTCAGTGGTACCACCAGCAGCGGTTCACTAGTAAGAGGGAAATCTCGACTATTCGTACTCGTTGAGATAGTTAGATTGGGTGAAGCAAACAAGCTTGGGCTGGCAAGCAAGAGTATAAGGCTAATTTTATTGAATTTCATCTTCCGACCTGAGTGATTCCATTAATTTATATAATAAAACGGAATCATTGTTCGGACATCATCCTAACAAACTACGCCCTAAATAGTTAACCAGATCAAACTTTTAGTGCCACAGGGTGTAGGGAAGATAACGATATAAACTAAGAAGAAGGCGAAAAGGGCTAGCACAATGCTAACCCTATTTTTCTATATTAGTATCAACAACAAGCTAACTGTCAGTCTTATACCAGACTCGTCAACATCTCACCTGAATATTCAACTAATTCCTTACCTTCTCGAACACGCTCGACATAATCAGGATTAGCAATAAATGGTCGACCAATAGCAAGCAGGTCAAACTTATCATCCGCAATAGCTTGGCTACCGGCTTCAGCAGTAAAGCTACCGACTCCAACTAATGTCTTGTTATAAATGCTGCGAACATAACTTGACGCTCGACCACCTAAATAGTCAAATTCCATCGCATCATCGAAAACACCAATATGTAAAAAGGCTAAATCACGTTTTTCTAGTTCCGGTACAAGATAATCGAATACAGCACGGTCACGACTGTCACCCGAGATATTATGGTATGCACCCGGTGATACACGTAGTGCCGTTCTGTCATTTCCGATACGAGTAACAATTGCATCCACTACTTCAAGAGCGAAACGTGACATGTTCTCTGGTGTCTCGCCATACTCATCACTACGACGGTTACTCTCATGGTGTAAGAACTGGTCAATTAAATAGCCATTAGCACCGTGTATTTCAACACCATCAAAACCAGCATCGATAGCATTCGCCGCAGCTTGAGCATAATCACTGACTAACTGAGTAATCTCATCAACTGTTACCGCCTTTGGTATTTGATAAGTAAGCTCGCGCATTCTAGGTACAGTACCTTCAACACCGACTGCAGAAGGTGCCATTACATCTTGGCTACCTGTTGCTTGATAAAAGTGTGGATGTGCGACACGACCTGTATGCCATAATTGCGCAAATATTTTACCGCCATTATGGTGAACTGCATCAGTTACCGTTTTCCAACCAGCGATTTGTGCTGGCGTAAAGATGCCAGGGGTATTTGGATAACCTTGACCGTCAGGACGAATGATCACCGCTTCTGAAATGATTAAACCGGCCTCGCCTCGACGACCATAGTAATCCGCCATGTCTTGAGTCGGAACAAGGTTATCATCGGCCATACAACGAGTCAGCGGCGCCATAAGAATGCGATTTTTTAAAGATAACGTTTTATTGAGTACATAAGTTTGAAATAAGTTAGCAGTCATAGCGCCTCTGTATATTTTTTATAATTAATCGATGATTGTTTCTTGAATATACGTTCAAGATATTCTTTTTTGAATGATCATTCAACAACTATTTTTGAATAAGCGTTCAAAATTGATTATAATGGATTCATTGCATAATATGACTCTGATATAAAGAGTCCTAAAAAGAGTGACGAACAGCCATGCGAATTGCAGAATTTGACAGAGAGAAAGTACTGAGATCTGCGATGACCTCCTTCATGGATAAAGGTTACGGTAAGACGAGTATGCAAGATCTGAAAAAGGCCACAGGTTTGCACCCAGGTTCTATCTATTGTGCGTTCGAGAATAAGCGAGGTCTTCTGTTAGCTGCATTAGAGCAATACCGTCTAGATAGAAATGCGGAGTTCGCGGGGATTTTCACCGGACAACGCCCTGTTCTTACTGAGCTTAAAGCCTATCTGGATCATATTGTTTTAGAATGCCAGAGCTGCGATGCCTCTCGGGCTTGTTTACTGACTAAGGCGCTGAATGAAGTCGCTGAGCAAGATGCAGAAGTCCATGACATTATTACGCTACATCTCGCTAACTGGCAGGTGGCGATTACCCAAGTATTGCAACAGGCTATTGATCAAAAGGAAATTACCAGCGACCGTAATGCGGATCTACGCGCTCACTATCTGATGATGGGTATATATGGATTAAGAACCTTCGCCCATACTCACCCAGAAGGTAATACCATTAAGCATCTCGCTGATCAACTATATCAGGATGTGTGTCGATAGTTTAAAGCCAATAGTTTAATCTTAAATGCTCAGCCTCGTGAGCACTTTTACTATTCTTGAAGTGCGTGGATCTATTTAACAGTCTATTACCGACTCTTGTTACTTAACACTACAATTAAAATGCCACCTAACACTAAGGTACATGCGATCACAAGTCTTGTGCTAATAGGCTCAGATACAAATAGAATACCTCCGATTGATGCAATAACAGGAACAGATAACTGTACTACTGCGGCTTCAGTTGCAGATAAACCTCTTAATGCGATATACCAAACTGTGTAGCCAAGGGCTGAAGCAAAAGCACCAGATAGAACAGCATAAACAACCCCCTCGAGTGATATACTCAACATTGGAAACGTAGCTATAACCAACACTAATACCAGCGGCATTGTATATTTGAAGTTTAAGGCATTATCTTGTAATGGATTTTTTGAACCTCTACCAATGACGGTATACATCCCCCACGCTGCGCCTGAGACAACCATGAGCATAAAACCCGAGAAGCTTGGCGTTGTCATTGTTGGATACACAAGATAAGCCAAGCCCCCAAAGGAAACGGTCATACCAAGTAATTCAAATAAGCGTAATCGGTGACCCGAAATAACACTCATCGTGATCATTGTAATCTGAACAGTCCCAAACAGTACAAGCGCACCAGTACCTGTTTCTAATGAGATATAAGCAAATGATAATGCGACTGCATAGACGAAAAGTAAAAGTGCTGATATCCACGTTTTTCTTTGGTGACCATTAGATCCGTTAGACAAAGGAGAATTAAAACTGAGTAAAATTAAAAACATAACAACCCCAGATAAAAGACGAATTGCCGTGAAAGATGACGCATCGATAGCATTATCTTTTAAAGCCATTCGGCAGAGTACCGAGTTAGCAGCAAACGCAATTAAAGCAGTAATGGTATAACCAATAGTTTTAATTCTATTATCTAATATTTTAAACAATCCACTCTCCTACGAACCCTACGAACATAACGCTTTTGTTACCTGCGTGAGTTTACTGCGGGGGGGACATTGTTTTCTAACCAGGTCAAAGGATATTCCCATAAATGTTTTGCCTTGCGACTAAAAAACTTCATGTGGCCGATTTCACTTAAATTACATGCTTCAGGCGATAAGGTCATTGTTTCAGCGTTCATATTTTTAAACACGGTCAACATATCAGTCACATTGACATCAATAGCGATGTCATCATCGCTGGCATTAACCCATAGCGACGGCATAGAGAGTGTATCGTACAGGTGTTTATGTATCGATTTACCAAAGGCTGTCTTCACATAACCCTGTCCATTACACCATTGACGCCATTGTTGAGCAACGCCTTTAGGCAAGGGTTCTCCCATGCCAAGTAACTGGGACTTAGTATGACCAAAAAGCAGGTTACTCATTGGTATGAAAAAATTCATAAAGAAATGTGCTTTAAAAGCATAAGGCATTTTCATGTTTTTTAATCGCCCAGAAGAACTGGCAAAAGTGAAAATGGAGCTGAGGTCTTTCGCATTATGCATTAAGCCGACTAATTGCCCTCCGGCGCTGTGGCCAATCAGGTGATAAGAGTTATCTGGATAGGTTGTTTTGAGAAACTCAAGGACTGCCGGCATATCTTGCTCTCCCCAACACTGTAACGATGCGGTACTAGCACTAACTTTACCTGATAATGACTTTCCAATACCTCGGTTATCAAACGTGATCACTGCATAGCCATGCTCAACTAAAAAACAGGCGAAACCTTTGTAAAACTGTTGTGTTATCCCTGTCGCTGGTGCAAGTAATATTGCTGCTTTTACTGCAGTTGTGGGTTTGAAAAGCGTTGCCGAAAGTTTGTAACCATCTTGGCAATAAACATCTACTTCATCTGTGAAAAAATTATCCATTTTAAGCTCATTTATCTATTTAACATATTTACAACATTGTACGCGAGGTCATACCAGTTTCAACATATTATTTGAAGCCATCAAACTTGCTTGCTCGATGCCTATAAAATCAAACCTAGCGCTTGTCCTAACTCAGACTATTATAAACAAGTATAAATAATCGAAATGCACAATCGCAATTATTCTCATAGAGAGCAAAGTATGAAATCTTTACGGACTTTTACAGCGCATGATGGCACTACCTATACCGATAAAAAGAGGTACTTTTGGTTATTATCTCTCTTATTACCAAGTATTTCTGCTGCTGGTCCACTTTTATTTATGGCCTTTAACCATGAAATTATACTTTGGTTCTTTTTCCTTTTTGGTTATGTTTTCTTCCCCATCATGGATCATGTCATGGGTGAAGATACCAGTAATCCCCCTGAAGTTATCATTCCGCAGCTTGAAGCTGACCCCTTTTATCGTCGCATCACTATCCTGCACGTACCGGTTGTTATCGCTATATTTATATTCTGCGGCTGGTTTGTTGGCAGTTATGAACTGAGTTGGAGTGGTTATTTAGCGACGGCGCTTTTGGCTGGTAATGTCGGTGGGCATGGCTTAAATATAGGACACGAATTAGGTCACAAGAAGAATAAGTTTGACCGTAAATTAGCTAAACTAATTCTAGCAGTGGCCGCTTACGGTCATTTTTTCATAGAGCATAACCGCGGTCACCATAAACACGTTGCGACACCAGAGGATCCTGCATCTGCAAAAATGGGCGAAAGCATCTATCACTTTGCAATAAGAGAATTACCTGGTGCGATTTTTAGAGCTTACCAGTTGGAAAAGCGACGCTTAAACAAGTTAGGTAAATCAACGTACTGTTTCGAAAATGAATTTTTGCAATCCACTTTATTGAGCTTTACTATCTATGCGAGTTTAGCCGTTTGGTTAGGTTCGGGTGTCATCCCTTATTTGTTCATCTCCGCATTCTGGTCAATGTGGCAACTCACTTCAGCAAACTATATCGAACACTACGGTCTGTTAAGAAAGAAACTCCCTAATGGCAAATACGAACGACCTCAGCCGCATCATAGCTGGAACAGTAACCACGTGTTTTCCAACTGGGCTTTATTCCACTTACAACGTCACTCTGATCATCATGCAAATTCGACCCGTAGTTATCAATCTCTGCGCCACTTCAACGGATTGCCGACACTGCCAAACGGTTATTTTGGTATGTATCCTATCGCGTATATCCCTTGGTTATGGTTTAAAGTAATGGATAAACGAATAGTCCATATTACAGACGGTGATATTTCAAAAATCAATATGTTACAGACAAAAAGAGAACAATTGATTGCAAAGTACAAGCTAACATAAAGCAAAATATTACTCTTTATTTCCCGCAGTGGTAGGGAGAGTTCAATATAACGTAAGCATAAAAAATGCCGCGTATTGCGGCATTTCATTTCTCATTAATAAAAACTAAGCTACGCCCTCGATTGCCACTTCATCCAAGTCAAACGAAGCATTGATCAGTTTTTTAGTGTAATCGTGCTGAGGGTTATGAAATATGTCCTCAGCAGTTCCCTGCTCCATCACTCTCCCTTTTTGCATCACTAATACCCGGTCAGATAGGGCTTTGACGACTGCAAGATCATGGCTGATGAAGATGAAACCAATGTTGTTTTTTACCTGGATCTCTTTAAGCAACTCAATAACGGTGAGCTGAACAGAGCGGTCGAGTGCAGAAGTAGGTTCATCCAATAAAATAAACGACGGCTTCAAGATCAGTGCTCTCGCGATTGCAATACGTTGACGCTGACCACCAGAAAATTCGTGCGGATAACGATTGATTGAGTTCGGTTCTAAACGCACTTCTTCGAGCGCGAGACACGCTTTTTGTAAGCGTTCCTGTTTGGACATCTTAGGTTTGTGCACCCTTAAACCTTCAGTAATGATTTCGCCAACCGTCATACGCGGTGACAACGATCCGTACGGGTCCTGGAAAACCATCTGCACGTCTTTTTTCAGTGCAAATTTTTCCTTATCACTGAGTAAACTGAGATCTTGACCTTTATAGGATAGATTACCGGTAAAGGGCAGCAAGCCAATGATAGCCCGGCCTAGCGTCGATTTACCAGAGCCAGATTCACCGACAATACCCAACGTTTCACCTTGTTTCAGTGTGAGTGAAATGCCCTTAACCGCTTCAAAATATTCGGATTTACTGGGAATGAAGTGAGATTTAATCAGGAACTTAACCTTAATGTTTTCGGCACAAAGCAACTCTGGAGCAGTTGCTTTGATTGGCTGTTTTTGACCTTTCGGGGTCGAGTTAATCAGCATTTTTGTATATTCGTGTTGTGGTTCCCGGAAAAGTAGTCCCGTCTCCCCTTCTTCCACTACTTCACCTTTGCACATGACCAGTACTCTGTCAGCAAGGTGTTTAACAACGCCGAGATCGTGCGTAATAAACAAAATAGCCATACCCATTTTTCTCTGGAATTCTTTAATTAAATCCAGTACTTCGGCCTGCACCGTAACATCTAACGCCGTAGTCGGTTCATCGGCTATTAGAATGTCAGGTTCATTGATAAGCGCCATTGCAATCATAATACGTTGCAGCTGACCGCCTGAAAATTCATGTGGATACTTGCTGTAAGCTTGTTCTGGATTTGGTAAATGAACGAGAGTAAAGAGTTCTAAAACACGTATTTTCGCCTGTGTTTTTGACACTTTACGATGGCACATCATGGCTTCGGCAACCTGAATGCCCACCCGTAAATAGGGGTTTAGAGACGTCATTGGTTCTTGGAAGACCATGCCAATACGATCACCCCGGATTGACTGCATTTGACGTTCAGTTTTGTCTAAGATCGATTCACCTTCAAATACAATGTTCGACTGTGAAGATACGATAGCATTGGCTGGTAATAGGCACATCAGCGCATTAGAGGATACAGATTTACCCGATCCCGATTCACCGACAATAGCCAGTGTTTCACCGGATTTCAACTCAAAATTAACATTTTTCACCGCATCAACTATTCCGTCATTCGTAGTAAAACTGACGGATAGGTTACGAACTCGAAGAATGGTTTGGTTTAACATGATACGTCCTTATCAATTTAACAGATGCGTTGCATGGTGTGGGTCTGCCGTCACTCTTAGCTTAGCAAAGTGATGATGCGCTTTCTGGATATGTTCATATTTAAGCATCCACTGAGCATCGCGTTGAGCGTGACAAAAAGCGCCCATATGACGGAGAATATCTTCACTTTTATTATCGATAAGCGTCATCGTTCGTTGAACAAGATCACTTGTTTCAAGAGAAATAAACTGCAATAGCGCATAAGACTGGTTCAACGTTGCAAATGCGCGTTGTTGTTGCCCCATTTGATTGAGAATCTCAGACTGTGCGACAGTGGCGTCTCTTAACCCTGATAACAAGCATGAAAACTGGCACGGTTTAATATTCTCATTTTCTAATGCCTGATGAATATGGTTTGGAAGATTGTCTAATACCTCCCCATATAGCTGGTGAGCTTCAGGCCAATAACCATGTTCCATTAAATTTTCTGCCTTCAGGTAACGCATCCAGCATTGCTCCAATTCCATAATCCACCTCAAATTTATAAGATGACTGATGTTAATGAGATTTATTATCAATTGCAAATAAAAATCATTATCACAGTGAGATGTATCACTAAAATAATAATGTCACACTAATTATCCGTTATTTAGTCAGTTTAATAAGAGGATTAACCTATATAGACCGATGACTAAAACCGAAATAAGCAATGGCATGAATTATACATTAACTACAATTGATGCTTTTAAATCCCCCAATTTAAACACTTAAATAGACTAACTCCTTATAAGTACATGAAACTATATAGACTAACTAATTTAGAGTATTATGCTAAAAAAAGGTGACAAACTTAACAGATCGTAACCTATAAAACGTTAATCGCACATCAACTAACAACAACCACATTTCAGCCGTAAAAACTGGACGTGCTCCTTTATGATGGATTATAAAACTATCCATAAAGTTTTTATAAGCATAAACATCTACTGCAAGTCATTATCAATTGTTGATGAAATGTTTATTTATTGCTAAATTATTTTGCCATGGAGCGGTAAATACGGTGTTGAATAGTGAATTATTCTATTGGTATCGCTTAAATAAGATAAAACATGGATGGAATTTATAATGATCTCAAAGGTTAGTTGCTATATTGCTGTAATGTTAAGCATGTTTACCTCTTCGGCTTTCGCCGCCAGTGAACCAGTCGGGTTTGATAAGGCTGTTGATCAGTTCTTTAACGAAAACCTCAGTTGGTTTGCCAATACAATTTTCACCTCAGTTCCTGTTAATGGGACAAACTTTCCCATCATCGTAGGCTGGTTATTTATTGCAGCCATCATTTTCACATTTTATTTTGGTTTTGTTCAGTTCAAGCGCTTTGGTTTGGCGGTTAAGATCGTTAAAGGTGACTTCACTGATCCGAACAATAACGATCCCGGCCAGGTTTCTCATTTCCAAGCCTTAACAACCGCTCTTTCTGGTACGGTCGGACTTGGTAATATTGCCGGCGTTGGTGCTGCACTTGCCATTGGTGGCCCCGGTGCCACGTTCTGGATGATTCTGTGTGGCTTACTCGGTATGGCTTCAAAGTTCTGTGAATGTACACTTGGTGTTAAGTATCGTAATGAATTGCCAAACGGTGAAGTCTCGGGTGGTCCAATGTATTACCTAAGCCGAGGTTTAAAAGAACGTGGTTTTACTAATTTAGGAAAATTCCTGGCTGTCGGCTTTGCAATTATGACTATTTTAGGTGCGCTGGGTGGTGGCAACATGTTCCAAGGCAACCAAGCGAACGCAATGATTGTACAAGCTCTGGGTATACCTGATGGCTATGGTTGGGTTACAGGGGTTATTTTAGCCATTATGGTTGGTTCGGTTATTATTGGTGGCATGCCATCGATTGCGAAAGTAACAAGTAAATTAGTCCCAGCAATGGCTCTATTATATGTTGGTATGTCGGTTATTGTGTTGGTATCAAACGCATCTATGATTGGCGATGCATTTGCACAAATCATTGAAGGTGCCTTCACTGGTGCTGGTGTTGCCGGTGGTTTTGTTGGTGCTTTAATCCAAGGTATGAAACGTGCGACATTCTCGAATGAAGCTGGTGTTGGTTCAGCCGCGATTGCACATGCCGCAGTAAAAACCAAAGAGCCTATAACTGAAGGTCTCGTTTCGGTACTCGAACCATTCATTGATACCGTGATCATTTGTACTATGACGGCATTGGTTATCACCATTTCAGGAATGAATAATGGTGACTTTAGCGGTGTAACACTTACCGCCGCGGCGTTTACTGAAACGGCAGATATCTTCGAGTATATTCTGGCAATAGCTGTTGTGATGTTTGCTTTCTCAACAATGATCTCGTGGTCTTATTATGGACTTAAAGCTTGGACATACCTGTTCGGTGAAGGCAAAACGACGGAACTTGTCTATAAAATCATGTTCTGTTGTTTTGTGGTTGTCGGTGCAAGTGTTAGCTTTGGTGCTGTGATTGATTTCTCTGATGCCGCTATCTTTGCAATGTCTATCTTCAATATTATCGGTTTGTATTTCTTAATGCCAGTGGTGAAAAAAGAGCTACATTCGTTTATTGCCCGAGTTAAATCTGGTGAGATAAAAGATTACAGTAAAGAAGGAGTACTGGTTTCTAAAGAGATAAACAACTAATTTTATAACCCTCTCTTTTTAAAGAATAAATGGTCCAGTCAATAGTATTGATTGGACCATTTTTCATTATATATAGCGAAATCAAATTTAGAATTTGATTGTTAAAATACTATTTTTGATTGTACAATAACATCTGTAATTTTAACTGAAATATCAGGAATTCATTGGTTTGGAACTGAACGAACTAAAAGTATTATTTGATAATGGCGGTCTTAAAACGGTAACAATAAAACGAGCGCCATTAATGAACGGTTATATCTTAATAGTAAAAACAGTAAATAAGAATGTACATGTGATGACATCACAACGTGAAGAATCAAATACCCCAAGGGCATTTAAGACGATAGATGCGGCAGCAGCAAATGCACAAAAGATTGGTTTTAAGAAGATTAGTATCGATTTTACGTGATCAGAATTACACCTGTACATATATACAGGTGTAACTCCCCCCCCCGTAAAAATGGCACTTTTTCGGGGCTAGATTACATATTTTGATCTAAATAGGCTTGATTCATCGACATTAACCGGTTTTTTTCCTGATCTGAAATGAAACTTGCTTCAATTGCATTAAAGGTAAATTGCGCTATTTCAGTTTTAGACATAGAATGCGCCTCTCCAACAGCCATAAAATTGTCTGTCATATAACCTCCAAAGTATGCCGGATCATCAGAATTGATCGTCACACACACGCCTTTACGCAATAACTCAACAATATTATGTTCAGCCATGTGTTCAAAAACTTTTAGTTTGATGTTAGAAAGCGGACAAACTGTCAGCGGTGTTCTATGTTTGGCTAACGCTTTAACTAACGTTTCATCATCCGAACAGCGTACACCATGATCAATACGGGTTAATTTCAGCAGGTCTAACGCATCACGAATGCTACTGGCGGGCCCTTCTTCACCAGCATGTGCCACAGTTAAAAATCCTTCATCAAGTGCATATTTAAATACTCGCTCAAACTTACTGGCTGGGTTACCATTTTCTGACGAATCTAACCCGACGGCGACGATCTTGTCTTTGTGTTCAAGTGATTGATTTAATGTTGTAAATGCGGATTTCTCATCGAGATGACGTAAAAAACACATGATCAATTGACTGGTAATACCGAGCTCATCAACTGCTTGAGATAACGCATTATGGATACCGTTAACAACAGCATCAAAACTAATGCCGCGTTCTGTGTGTGTTTGTGGATCGAAAAAAACCTCGGTATGAACAACATTGTCGTTTTTACAACGCAGCAGATAAGCCCAGGTAAGATCGAAAAAATCCTGTTCTGTGATTAATACATTCGCGCCTTGATAATATATATCTAAAAATGATTGCAGGTTATGAAAGTTGTACGCGTCTTTAACTTCGGCACATGACTTGAAAGGTATATCAATATTATTGCGCGCGGCAAGTTCGAACATGAGTTCGGGTTCAAGCGTACCTTCGATGTGTAAATGAAGTTCTACTTTCGGTAAATTTTGAATAAATTGTTTCATGATTAAGTTCCTAATAAAATTTATTAAGTACTTCTCTTTAATAACAGACACGACAAAGAGAAAAGTACTAAAGTACTAAACTCTTCGTAATCAGGAATTATTGGTTCCTGGTAGAGACCCCTAATCCATATTATTAGGGTTATACGAAGGGAAACTAATTGCAGAATTGAAATGCTGAATTAGCTTGAAACTGATTGTACAGAATGTAATTTAGCAAGTCTATGGTTTAAACATAGCAGCTTGACCATGAAAAGCCCCATTGTTATCAATAAGATTCCACACAGTTGCATTTTCTATCCAAAAAGTACGACCCGTAGAGGAAATACGTAAACCGCGATAATCATCAATGAAACCAAAGGCCGTGACTCTCGCCAATAAATCCTGTCTTTCATCACGATCCATGGGCTTTGCTGACTTCCTCGATGGCAAGGCAACAAATTCAGACCAACTTAGTTCAAATGCATTCAATGCCGACTTGTTACCATAATTGAATATAGGATCGCTTTCAGTGCCATGCGATACCACGACAAAGTCAGCGTAAAACAAAGCGTTAGCAATATTGATATTTAAATCAGTATCATCAATCAGTTTCTTTCCGGTTAACCGATAATAACTAGATAGTAAAATTTCTGCATGGTTACTTAGAAAATCATTTTCCGTACTTGGTTCATTCAAGATAATGTCCTTATTATCATTTAATATTAATGAGTTAAATTAGGATCTACACATGCAAATATCTGCTTTATACTCTCAGACTGACGTAATAATACATCCACCAAACGGGCAACTTCTTCTCTATAAATGAAGCCATGGACTTCTTTATCTTGTGACAATTTTCCCGTTTCAGTCACTGTTCCGTCTTTAAGTCCACCGGGTCTTAGGATCGTAAAATCTAAATGACTCGTTTGTAAATAAGACTCCGCAAGTGACTTCTCTCTCACCGCTTTACCAAAGCCAGTTTTAGAACGCTGAGAAAGGTATTGCCAAGAATCACCACAACCCAATGAAGTTACTAATAAAAAGCGTTTAATTTCAGTACTTTCTAACGCATCAATCAAGTGTCGATGACCAAGATAATCTACGGGAATATCGGCGCGGAAGCTACCCATGGTCGAAATTACGATTGCATCTTTACTTAATGATTTTACAACACTTAAAACTTGCGCTTTATCTGTTGCATCACATTGGTAGGTTTTATTACATAACGTTGCCAGTTCATTGTTTTCAACATTACGCGCAACACCAACAACAGATACTCCCTTCCTTGTGAAATACTTTACCATCGCCAGGCCAAGGCCACTTGCCGCACCAAAAATAACAACGTCTTTCATACTCTGTTCTCACTCAGCTTGTTGATAATGATTATCATTATAACTAAATACGCTATTCAGTCACGACAAATATCAATAAATCAGTTATTTAAAAGTATCCGTTTAACTCGAATCTAGCATGACTTTCGTTACGTAAGGTCATAAGTTGCAAACTCTATCATTACCATTTAGTTATTAAAACGGTTATTTTTCGATAATAACCATACAAATTAATAATTTAGGCGTTCCTGTGTAAAATCTACTAGCTAGGACTCACATCACACAATCAGATTTCACGTAGCACACCAAAAAACAAGGTGTTTATACTGTTTGCTTATACAGTTGTTAATGCTATAATTGCGCGGTTAATCATTAATAGCATTTTATTCGCCTGGACAAGTAATGCCTAAAGCATTGATAAATATCAGTAATAACTCAATAGTCTCGTCTAAACACTTAACCGAAGAGCACATAGAAAATCTAGTTAGGTTTAGTGATCGTAAAGAACAGTTAGAAGAAAACACGCTAAAGTCATTACACTACCATGTGAGTAAATTTAATGATTATTGCCTCACTCATAATGTCATACCCTTACCGCTCCAAGACGCAACGATACTTGAGGCATTTCTTATACAAGAAAATGAGCGTGGTTGCAAAGCGCAAACACTGCGTATTTATGCCTGGGCCGTTTCGAAGATCCACAGTTTAGCCGGTTTAGAGATCCCTTATTTCAAAACGATAATTACCGCGCGGTTAAAAATCATATCGAAACAAGAGGTAAAACGCGGTATAAAGCGCAAGCAAGCTGTTGCATTTTCTTATGACCATTTGAAATTTGTAAATGAACAACTCGATATAAATTCGCTACTGTCGATACGCAATGCACTATTGCTCAACATTTGCTATGACGGTTTATTACGAGAAAGTGAAGCCTGTAATCTATTTGTTGATCAAATTCAAAAAGTGAATGGTCTGTATAACATTAACATTACTAACTCTAAAACTGATAAATCATTAGATGGCTCTATTGTTCATTTAAGTAAATTCACCTCTAAACTACTGCCTTTGTACTTACAAAAGGTATCAGCACATAATGGTCAGTTTTTGTTTAAACGTATTACCCCGCGCGGTGGTAAATTAGAAAAGTTAAAACCAAGTGATCATAGTCCAAACCCACATGACAAACCGATATCAACCAAAACCGTTGAGTTGATATTTGCTAATACTTGGCATTCAATAACAGATTATAATCAATCTGTCAGTTTTGATCTCCATGTTGATTTACCAGAACGCCCATTCAGTGGACACTCTGCCCGAGTTGGCGCCTCTTGCGATCTTGTTAGCGCAGGTTATGATGACTCGTTAGTCATGCGTGCGGGAAGATGGAAAACATTAAGAATGGTCGAGCTCTATACTCGAGGCGTGAATAATAAATTTGCGACAGTACGAGAATTTAGAGAACGATTGGATACAATGACCGACATATAAGTATTTCACGATAGTGGAAAGGTACATGACCTTTCCAATCATTCTGCTCTAGCCATCAATCAGCAGTACCATTTCATTTAGTGTGGCATGAAACATACAGCTTACATCATCATGACTAAACTGATTACCATTTAAGTTAACCGTGATTTCGGTGTCATCATTATCAGTCTCTACATACAGAGTGTTTTTAATCTTCGGATAGTTTTCCATCAACACATTTTCAGCATGTTTCCTGGTGATCTTATTACTTAAGTGTACGGTAATAATCCCCGTCCCTAGTAACAGATTATTCATACCATTTTCAAAAACATCTGTAAGCATGCCTTCAACAAACTGACTTTTTGAAACGTTACATTGTTCGCTTATCGTTTCTAATTTTTCGAGTAAGTCTTCGTACATTCTTATCGTGCTATTTTTTCGTGTTGCATCAGGTTTAATCTTCATGTTTACCACTGAGTCCATGAGTTAACAAAAACCTATTTATTTTAAAATAGGAATTAAGTGAATACATTTTAGCACACTAATTAGTTCACTTACCATTCATTACGTTTACTTTAATAAAGCAAATATCTATTATATAGGTTATAATTAATTGAACAATTAATGAGTACTATTCCTATCTGTAAAGACAACATTAAATTCATTATATTATTTAACAATGAACCCTAAAATAATTCACCATTAAAAACCAGTAATATCAAGTCCTTTATTTCGTCTAACGGTCATTATACGAAATAAAATAAATTGAGCCATTTAAGGTTGAACTTAATATTATTAAGAGATTGCATAACAACTTATGCACCAAGTGGAGCACCTATTGCTTTATAAGTATAACCATTTGTTAATCCATATATTTGAAATAATATAATAACGTACTGAAATTATTATTCTCATTGTTAATTATTTTATTAAACAATAACAATCTCTTTTAGCACCATCAACGCGGACATACATTTTAGGCCGTTATTTTGATTATTACTTGTAGTTACCCATGCAGAAATACAGATTTTACACAGCGCACCTAAAAATAAAATATAAACCTTATATAACCCTTAAATATCATCATGATACATGTTAAAACAATGATTTTGAATGACGTATAATCATGGCTAATTAGCCCGTATAAACTGAATTATTGACCTTTATTGATCAAGCAATTACACTGTATGTACATACAGTGCAATTGCTGACCCCGTAAAAACAAGACCTTAGCATCTGAATAAAACAAATTACCCTTAAATTACAGACACTTACGACCAAGTATCAAACAGAGAATTTTTATCCAAACCGACTAATCCCTTGATTGATGACTCATCAATCAAGCACTAGGTGGAGTTACTATTACCTTATTGTAAAAATACAGATTAAAACACTGTCTATAATGGGCAGGTACTAAGAATAGAGATAGAATACCGATTACTTAATTGAGAACTTAACAATACGTTTCAGGGATAAAATGACCAACAACCACAGAGCCGATTTTATACTAGTGATCACAACAATCCTTGCTTCTGCGGGATGGATATTTTCCAGAGAAGCAATTCAAGTTTTACCAAGCTCGGGATTTATCGGATTAAGGTTTATCCTTGCCTCGTTATTATTATTGCCCTTTTGTTATCGTGGACTGTTATCGATAGATCGTAAAACGCTGTTTGAAGCTTCAAGTGTTGGCTGCTTTCTTGGGGCTGCAATATTGCTGTGGATATATGCAATTGCTCACAGTGAGTCATTAGGCGAAGGTGCATTTATCATGAGCCTTTCTATGCTTTTCGTTCCTATCATTGCTTGGTTATTTTTTAAAAACCGCCCTCCTCGCGTATTTTGGTTCTCGCTGCCCTTCGCAATTATCGGTTTGATATTTTTATCGCAAGGAAGTTCGTGGTCCTTATCAGGTAGCCAAATTTGGTTTGTGCTATCAGCGCTGATGCTTGCGGTCCACTTTAATTTGAATAGTCATTTTTCACAGAAAATTCCCACATTAGTGCTCACTTGTATTCAATTATTTGTTACAGGAGTATTGGGAATAATTGTCTCATTATTCACAGAAACTTGGCCTGAAATAATTGGGATTGAAACATGGGGATGGCTAGCGATGAGTGTATTGATTGCGACAAGTCTACGTTTTGCTTTGCAAACGGCAGGACAAAAAAATACAACAACAGCAAATGCTGCCATCATTATGATCTTAGAACCAGTGTGGACAGTTATCTTAAGCATGGTTTGGTATGACGAAGTATTAGGGTTCACACAAGTTATTGGCTGTGGCTTTATTCTTTTTTCATTGCTGATATATCGCGGCAGTGAAAAAATACGTTCATTTATTAAGTTAAAATAAAGTGCTTTACACTAGCGATGATGATTATATCGATACATACTTACAAACCCTTACAACATACTAGTCTTAGCGTATTGTTTAATGTTTCATTCTCTTTATAATCATGCCTATAAAATATCATATAAAAACAGGGTTTAAAATGAAATCGATTACCGTATTAGGCGCACTAACTGCAATAGCATTATCTGTAAATGTTCAAGCTAATCAAGATGTTTCTGGTTTCTATCTTGGTGCTGGTGTTGGTACAACTAATGTTGATACTGACACTAATGGATATTCATCCAACAGCGACACAGATGGCAGCACGGTAAAACTTTTAGGTGGTTATCAATTCAATCGTATTGTAGCTATTGAAGCTCAGTATACAAAATATGGTGATATTACACCTCTATCTAATTTTTCAAAAACATATCAGTGGTCACCAACAACTGTATCTTTAGCTGCTAACCTTGGTTACACATTTGAAAATGGTTTACGTCCTTTCGCTACAATTGGTCTTTCATCATTAGATCTAGATGAGTCAATTAAAACAATTGATGATAGCAGTGCAACCGCGTTACGTTTTGGTGCTGGTTTAGAATATACACCAGCTGCATTATCGGGTGTTAGTTTCCGTGCTGGTTATGAAGGTGACGCATTCACAATCGATAATGGCATTGGTTACTCTGATACGACTGTTATTTTAGGCTCTGTTTATGTAGCCGCTTCTTACAAGTTCTAAACTTGTAAGATATCAAGTGATAGTCATCCCCTTTTGAACTATCACTTCTTTTTATTCTTTCTATTAATTTGATTGTAAGATTACACAACACAGAAATATTTATAAGACAGACGTCATATCTTTTCTAAAACCTAAATATCCACCAGCCCACCTAGTTTATAGCTATCCATAAATCAATATTCGTTCGTCTATTCTGCGATAATTTAGATTCAATTTCGCCCTCTTTTATTACCTTCTACCACTAAATAACTGAAGTTTACAACATAAATTATGTCACTCATTATCCCTTACGGTTATAGATCAAGTAACAAAAAATAACAAAACAGCGTCCATTTATGCTCTATACGACATATACTCCATACAAAGTTTACCGCTAACATAAGCCTGACATTGAGATAAAACCCTGCCTATAGCACATAAATAAGATTTAACACTGTTATTTACATTTATTTTTAAATTAATTCCCACCCCTTTATCTTCAAATACTTAGAAATCCAAACCAATGGCTTACGACTATAAAATAGCATATTCGCTGCTTTTACGTGCTTGCACTGTACAAATAATACCGATAATATGCTTAAAAATTAGACAGTGACGAGTTGGGAGTTCATTTGAAAAAGTTATTACTTTGCGTATTTACTGGTACATTTTTAGTAGCATGCGGTGGTTCTTCATCTACAGATTACAATCCTCAAACAGGACCACTTGACCCGAGCAAGATACACGATGTCGTACCATATGTTAATTATAACGACGCGCCAGGTATTATCGATAACATAAATTTTGATGGTCAACAAAATGGTGAATACACCTCGGATATGTTTAATTCAGATTTTAACAATGAATGGGGAAGTGTTACTGGTGAAGCTAATATCATCGATCGAAATGGTTCAAATCAGTTAGCGGTAACTCATCCCAAAGGCTATTACAAAAAAGGCATTTCCGGTGGTAAGGATTTAAACGAATTTAACGAGTTGTACTTTTCATATCAAATAACATTTGGTAAAGATTACGACTTTTCTATGGGTGGGAAAATGCCTGGCTTAGCAGGGTTAAACCCAAATGTAAGTTCTAAACCAGACGGTTGTAAAACAATCGGCGAAGACGAAGGATTCAGCTTACGTTCGATGTTCCGTGAAGATGGTCGTGCTATCGGTTATTTCTATCACCAAGATAAGACTAAGTCATGTGGTGACGAAATTGATTATCAACATGAAGGCAAGAACTTCTCATTTCAACGTGAAAAAACATATTTAATTGAGCAATACGTAAAAATGAACGATGCCAATCAAGCAAATGGCATTGTAACTATCTACGTAAACGGTTTTAAAGTACTTGAGCGTACAAATATGACATTTTCAGAAAATGGTATACATGGAATCAACTATCAATTTACCCAGCTATGGCATGGTGGTAACAGTAGTGGTTGGGCCGTAGACCGTGATTCAACAGCTTATTTAGATGAGTTTACATTGAGTACACAACCTATTAGCTATACAAAATAACCCTTACATTATTAATTTAAAGTTGGCCTTGTTTATTACAAGGCCATCTTTTTGTCTGCGAAAATTACTTTAAGTGAATAGATAGTAACTAAAACAATTTATCCAGGCTCATTATCAGAGAGAGAATTTGACTTGAAAAAAATATTACCTTGTATCTTCATTACTTTATTCTTAACCGCATGTGGTGGTGGTGGTAGTGATAGCAGTAACAATAATAACGACCAAACTGGCCCGATAGTACCAGACGTTCCTGACGTTCCTGATGTTCCTGATGTTCCTGATGTTCCTGCTGACCCAGATAATATCCATGATGTTGTTCCTGACGTTGATTATAATAGTTCAGCCATTTTCGATTATGTTAACTTTGACGAAAGATCAAACGGTGAATATACAGAAGACATGTTCGACACAGACTTTAACAATGAATGGGAAAGTATCACTGGTAGCGCTAATATTTTAGATAGAAATGGTTCAAAGGTGTTAGCGATAACTCATCCAAAGGATTATTACAAAAAAGGTATTTCAAGTGGTAAAAATTTGAATGAGTTTAACGAGTTGTATTTTTCATATCAAATCACATTCGGTCAAAATTATGACTTCTCTATGGGTGGGAAAATGCCTGGCTTAGCAGGTTTAAATCCAAATGTAAGTTCGAAACCAGACGGTTGTAAAACAATCGGTGAAGACGAAGGTTTCAGCTTACGTTCGATGTTCCGTGAAAATGGTCGTGCAATTGGTTATTTCTATCACCAAGATAAGACGAAGAGCTGTGGTGACGAAATTGATTATCAACATGAAGGACAGAACTTCTCATTCAAACGTGAAAAGACATATTTAATTGAGCAATATGTCAAAATGAATGATGCTAATCAAGCGAATGGCATTGTAACAATCCATGTAAACGGCTTTAAAGTACTTGAACGCACAAACATGACATTTTCAGAAAATGGAAAATACGCAATCAATTACCAATACTTCCAGCTGTGGCACGGCGGTAATAGTAGTGGTTGGGCTGTAGACCGTGATTCAACCGCTTATTTTGATCATGTGGCAATTAGTACTAAACCATTAAGTTACAAACTTAATTAAAATCGAATAATAAAAATAAAAGCCACACTCATGCAGTGTGGCTTTTATTTTATCTCCAAGTTTTAGTTACTAATCTTCAAGACGGAAAACTACATCAACTTCATCACGAATAATAATTTTAGCATCTTGATAAGTTGATTCAATATTAGCTGAAGAATCCATCTCCATCGAACGCATTAGCATTGGTCTTGGGCTTGAATTTCTGTATGTTATTCTCCATACACCATCCACACTCTCACCAAAGCCTTTTGCCAACGATGCTGCTTTTTCTTTAGCATCTAATATTGCAGCTTGTCTTGCTTGTTCAATAAATTTACTTTCATCGCTTACTTTTAATTTAATATTGGTAATGCTATTAATGCCATCACCCAACGCACCATCTAAATAACTATTCAATTTAGCTAAATCACGAACAGTAACATTTACATTACGATTTGCTCGATAGCCTATAAGCTCTGGTTTGCTGTCTTTCTTATACTGATACTCTGGACGTAATGTAATATTTGTACTTTCAATATCTATTCGAGCGACACCTTCTTCCTCTAACCGTTTATTAAAAGCTGCAATTAC
Source organism: Moritella sp. PE36 (assembly GCF_000170855.1). GTDB lineage: Bacteria > Pseudomonadota > Gammaproteobacteria > Enterobacterales > Moritellaceae > Moritella. The sequence continues at coordinate 26,421 of NZ_ABCQ01000053.1, forward strand.
CTTGTCTACTGCAGTTTTGGCATCTTTAGCCGACTTACGAATTTCAGAAACTTGTACCGAAAATACAGCCATATCAGGTAAAGTAACAATTTCGCCCATACCCGTAGTTTCTAAATGAGGGAAGCTTACATCGGCGGCCATGAGGCTTGTAGAAATAAAAGAACTAGCAGTGAACACTGTCGCGAGTAAATATCTGTTCATAGGAATAACCTCTCATAATCATTGTTTATCAATCAGTGGTATTCAGACAGTAAAAAATCGATAATTATCCAAACAATATCGAAAGTTTATAAATAACGAAAGAATGTCAGGATGTATGAGTCGTGCGGCTATTCGTTGCGTTGTTTGATGATGAGTTTTTCAGCGGCTTTCACAGTTAATGCTTTATCAAAATAATAACCTTGTGCGTAATCACAACCCAATTCTTGTAATAGATCGCGCTGTGCTAACGTCTCGACACCTTCAGCAAGTACTTTTACCTCCAATACTTCACCCAAGCCAATAACTTTACGCGCAAATTCACGATCTAGCGGTGAAGAACAAATATCAGCAACTAATGAACGATCAATTTTTAATGTATCGAGGGATGAACGTAGTGTTCTCACTAAACTTAATGATGAATAACCGGTGCCAAAGTCATCAATAGCAATGTTTATACCGAGTTTTTTTACCGCTCTAACATTATCTATTAAAGTAATCATATTACTGATCGATGCTGTTTCAGTCACTTCAATTTCAAGTAAGTTTGTAGGACAACCTGAATGTTCGATTATAGATTGTAAACGCGTAACAAAGTCGGTCATCTCTAACGTTTTAAATGAGATGTTGATGGCAATTCTTGGACTATAAACATACTCTTCTCGCCACTGGACTATTTGATGACACACTTGAGTAAATACCCATAGGTCAAACTCGAAATGTAAGCCAATATCTTCAGCAATACGGATGAACACATCAGGTGATATATAACCTAAATCCTTATGCATCCAACGAGACAATGCCTCAAAACCAACCAATTTATTATTTTCAAATTCATATTGGGGCTGGTAATGAATGTTTATCAGTGATTTTTCAATGGCATTTGGAAATTCATCAATGATCAGTTTATTCGTCATCAAGTCCGGTTTCATTTCGACTTTAGCAAAGCAATACTGAGAGTTGCTATGACGTTCAGACTCTCTCATTGCAGTTTCAGCCGCGATCTCCATGGAAAAATAACTATCATACTCGGTATGCTCAGCACTTATACCAATGCTAAATGATTTATTAACTTTAATACCATTATTTAATATTAATGAACCCTGTGACAAATTACATAATTGTTCACATATATTTACTATATAAGCATTGAGCTCTACCGAAGATAAACGACATTTGTTTTCAATTAAAATACCAAAACGGGCATTAGACAATCGCACAACTAACCCACTCTCACTCAATATAGATTGTAGTTTTTTACCTAATACAGAAAGATAATTGTCTCCCGCATCAAACCCATATCGAAAATTAATGGTAGAAAAATTGTCGACACTTAGTACAAGCAATCGCATTTTTGGTGTTGTTGAGTTAACCGTATTGAAAAAATGTGAAGCTCGAGCGCTCATTGCCCAACCGTTTGGCAGCCCAGATATCGGATCTATCGCTTTATTTTGAATAACTTTAAAGCATAACTTAAATTCATTATGCGCTATTTTTTTACAATGTAATTCGACTTTTAAATGATAAAAATTACAATCAACAAGTTCGCCTGAAGCAAATACGCCCTCTTCATTTGCACCAGAATTATCAAATAATAAGTCTAAATTAATCATGTTTTTGTTATTATCGAGATGCAATAAATCATTGATTGTTACGTCAACAATTTCCAAATAGGTCAGACCAATTAATGTTGAAAACATATCATTACAAGACTTAATTTGTCCGTTGCGGATAATTAAAATAGGTAAAAATAAATCTTCAATTTGCATTATTATGTTACTCGTAAGTCTGAATTAACTATCGGTTTTTCTACACTTTACACCATGTCATTTTTCGCAACAAATTATTTAATGTAACACGGCCTACTTTAAAGCGGTCAAATATACACATAATAAAAGATGATATTAGGCATAAAGCTAATTAAACAATCACTTACGATTTAATGGTTAGAGCTTTATTCGTAGTATTATTCTTAAAGATATTGGATAAATGCGAAGTAAAATAAAATAGTGCGATATACAACCACAATGATAGTTGAATAATGAGATATAACCACCAGCAAAATAACGCTTTTTAGCCTAAAATATTAAGTTATATAGTTAAATTATCAGGTGCAGATATGAACAATAAGCGTCAGTTTCAACGTGTGTTATTTAATCACGATGCTTCGTTAACATGTAACGGGCATCAATGGTCAACAAATGTGATCGATCTATCCTTACGAGGACTTTCTTGTACTAAGCCAAAAAATGTCACTTTTGAAATTGACCAGCTCATGACATTATCAATACAATTAGCCCAAGAACAAGTGATCATAATGGAAGCAGTACTTATTCATAATGGAGAAGGTGTATTAGGTATGCGCTGTACGCGTATTGATATCAATAGCATTTCAGAATTAAGACGCTTAGTTCAGTTAAACTTAGCCGATGAAGCGCTTTTACAGAGAGATATAGAACATCTGGCGCTATCACTGCCTAAAGTTTAACTTAGTTATAAATCTAACGTTTCGAACGCTGTTAACTCTACTTGTCAGGCGCTATCCGAATACCTTTTCATAAGTGAGTTTGCTCATCCCTGAGCAAATGATTGATTAATTGAATGAAGTTGGAATAGCAGGGCAATCTGCTGGATTTGAAGGGATGTATTTTACGCCATTACCCTCTCCTACTTTCATATTATTAAAAGTATCAAGTAGGGTTTTGATCTCATTTTGTAAATCAGCATCACCTCAATTCCCATCCATGAAGAAGTGTGATTCTTCCTGACGTACCTTCGCCAGTACTTATACCTCCAATAACTTTATCGTTTTTATAAATTATTTTTAACAGAGTGGCAAATTGATAAACCTCTGACATACTTAACTGAGACACGGGTCAAATTTATGTGAATGTTGAAGAACTAACAGAGAGAGTATTTCAATGATAAATAAATTACTAATTGCTGGTGCTATCATGACGTCAGTACTGCTTACTGGTTGTGCCAATAACAACACAGACTTACAAAATAGCGTTGGTAGCTTAAATTCTGAGGTCAGTAAATTAATGGCTCAAGTACAACAATTAGAATCAGAGCATGACACCATGAAAACAGCGATACAATACGCGACTGATGCTGCTCAGCAAGCACTAGAAGAAGCGCAACGGGCTAACTCACGTATTGATAATATTGCCGCATCCTATAGCAAATAAGAACTAACATAACTTAAGATAGATTAGCAGATCTGCTAATCTATCTTAAGTATCTGCCATAATCGCTCTACATTTAATGAAGTATCGCACATCAATTTTTATTATTCATTTATTCAACGTGTTAAATATTAACATTAATAGGTAAACCATAGTGCATTAGAATGGCTTTGTTAACGGCACTTTTATCGACGCTATTATCTTCTCGAAGCTGATTGATAACATCAGAACCACTATCTTTGTTATGCCATATTTCTGAAGATAAAGGAGAATGAACTTCCAAGAAACGTTGGCCATTTGGCTCTAATGTAAATTTTATCGGTGTATTAATGATTCTTACGGTTTCATTAACCATTATATTATTATATAGCCACTCAATATCGTCTGGGTTCATTCGTATACAACCCGCACTGATGCGCATCCCGATACCAAAATCAGTGTTTGTTCCATGAATTAAATAATTACGTTTCCCATAAGCTAATTGCAAAGCAAAGCTCCCTAAAGGATTGTGCTTCCCAGCTTGTACTATACGAGGTAGGACCATTTTGTATTTATCTAAGTATTCGGCTCGAGTTGTTGGTGTAGGTGTCCACACGGGGTCTTTCAGTTTCGTCTTAACAAAACTATTCATTTGTGGTGTTTCACGACCTTCTCGACCAATACCGACAGGAAATACATGTACTTTGTTGCTATTTTTAGGAAAATAATACAATCTTAATTCGGGTAGGTTGATGACAATACCTTTGTGTTCAACGTCCGGTAATAACATTAACGTCGGCAAGTCTAATCTAGTACCAGGCGATGGCAAAAATGGATCAACGGTCGGATTCGACGCCATTAATGCAATCAGGCCAATATTATATTGCTGTGAAAGAGAGTGAAAATAATCACCAACTTGTACTTTATGCTCAATCCGTTCGCCGATCAATCTCGAACCTAGACTGGGTAAAGTATATTGTTGTGCGTTAACGGAACCAGCGAATAACAAGCATAAGATAACGAACGGTCTTGATAGGACCTTGAGCTTAGTCTTTAAGATAAGCATACTGACGCCCTTAAATAATGTCTTATAGGGTAAGTATAGGCTCAATGATATAGTGAGAGGTTCTATTTCAATGTTTACGGCGGTGCAGTAATAATCCCGTTAACAAAACCAAAAATGAATAACCTATTCCCCCACCACTGCTTTTTGCAGGCTGAGGATATTTCTCTATAAAGAAGATGTCTTGAGTAAATGTGGATTCAGGCGATTGATAAATTCCAGTTTGATTAATAGTATCGATGATCCAGTCACTATAGTTACTCACTTCTGTGTATACGTCAGGATATAAATAATTTGCGCATTTATCTATATGACCAAAACTAACCACGCCTGCCAATCGATAACCACGATCATCATCACTTTTGGCGCTTTTGTCTTGCCATATCAGTGGGCCGCCGGAATCACCGTTACAAGACCCTCGTTCAAATGCATTTGCACAAATGTAATAATCATCACGATTGAGCGAATCGTTCCAATTTCTCCAATTTAAAGCACAACTGTAATCACCAATGCCATTAACAAGCGTTTTTTGGAGGATATTAGCACTCTGATTGCCCTTTGCGGATGTTATGCCCCAACCAGATACGACCAGGTTGTCCCAAACTTCATTGTCAAACTCTATATCAGCATCACCTTGTAACGCTTTATTCATCAGTTTGATCGGTAGTGCTGGTAACGCCACTGGTGAGGATAACTTTAATAATGCTATATCACCGATATTATTACCTTGCGCATATTCAGGGTGAACAATTATATAACTCACCGTATTTTCTGACCAATTAGCACTACTCGTTCTATCAATGGCACCAGAGTAAACGGTGACTTGATCACTTTCATCTAGACAATGTGCAGCAGTGACAACCCAAGTATCTGTTATTAAGGTGCCGCCACAGGCAAATGTCGCACCATCTTTAACAATTGCCACCTGCCAAGGTAACTCTAATGCTTTACTATCAACGCCACCAACGATATAGGGGATAATTGCATCATTGGCATAAGCACTTAATGAGAGTGATAATATTCCAGAAATTATAATCACTTTTGTTAGTATCAAAATAAACCTCTCTCACGTTATTATTGCACTACAGGTTAAGCGTCATCTATCATCATTTTTCTATAAATTATAGTATAGTGCTCACAACAATACGCATATGAATAAAATAAATCTGATCTGCTGTATTTCTATTAATTCCAAAATTGAACGCTATAAATCATGCCTAGGTCACTTTATTAAAAATAAAAAATAAATCCTCGGACATTTTATGTCAACTAGTGTAAATAGTAACCAAAGACAATTGACGCACACTACACCATTGCTATGATGCTGATTACGTAAACACGTGTATGACATATGTATTAATTGAAGGGATATAATGAAAAATATTTTAACTGTTCTAATGATGGTATTCGCTTTCTCATTAGCGGCACCTGAAGTTCACGCGAAAAAATTCGGTGGTAGCAAGTCTTTTGGTAAAAGCTATAAAACTGCACCACAAAAACAAACCCCTGCGGCAGCAACCCCTGCTAAACAAGGTATGAGTAAAAAAGGAATGCTTGGCGGTATGCTGGGCGGTTTACTTGTTGGTGGTTTAATCGCATCTATGTTTGGCGGCGCGTTTGAAGGTTTCCAATTCATGGACATGATCATAATGGCCGGCGTTGCCTTCTTATTATTCCGCTTATTTAAAGGCATGATGCAGGCTAAAGCGGCATCACAACAGGGGTCGCCACAAACGGCATCAGGACCAGCATTTAGGCAAGAAGCACAACCTGACGCGACGTTTAACACAGCAAGTCAAGGTGGTTTTGCTGGTTCAAGCAATGATGTACCATTCAATCTTCCCGCTGATTTTGATTTAACTAGCTTCTTAAGTGGCGCACGTAGTCATTATAAGACGTTACAAAAAGCTTGGAATGAAAATGATTTAGAAACAATCCAAGAATACGTTTCTATCGAACTATACAACGAATTGCGTGTACAACGTAAAGAACTTGAAGGTGAGCAACACACTGAAGTTATGTTCCTTGACGTTGAATTAGTTCGTGCAGAATCAACAGCGTCATTATCACAAGTAAGTGTTAAATTTAATGGCCGCTACCGTGATGGCCATGAAGATGTAGAAGCAGACATCAATGAAGTGTGGCATTTAGAACGTGATTTAACGCAGACGGATGCGCCGTGGTTAATTACCGGTATCGAGCAGTAATTACCTTTATTAGCTAATTTAATATGACAAAGGCGGTTAATCACCGCCTTTTTTGATCTTGTTATATGTCTCGTTAAAGCGACAAGTGTTTGGCTCTAGCGAATTAAAGTTAACACTGTTATGATCCGAATATAAATTAAATCGATAGGAATTATAAACATGGCTTCACTACAAGATCAGCTTTTAAAAGCCGGCTTAGGCGATGAGAAAAAAGCGAAAAAAATTCGCAAAGAAAAAAATAAAAAAAATAAAGCGGTTCGTAAAAATCAGGACAGTGCAGACACAAGTCTACAAGATGAAATTAAAGCTAAAAAAGACGCTCAAGCACAATTAGATGCGGAACGTAATAAAGCGATTCAAGATAAGATTGAGCTTAAGTCTGAGCATGGCAAAGTGAAGCAAATGATTCAACAACTTCACATTACTGATTTCGGTGGTGAACTATCATTTAACTATGTCCTTGATAAAAAAGTTAAAACCCTGTCTGTTGATCAACCAAGCTATAACGCATTAACCAAAGGACAAATTGGTTTATGTGTGCTTGAAGGCAAGTCTTATGTTATGCCAAGTATTGCTATCGACAAAATTAGAGCCGTTGATGAAGCCTACGTGCTGGTCCTAAACGAAAATACGGCAACAGAAGTTGAAGATGATGACCCGTATGCTGACTTCCAAATTCCTGACGACTTAATGTGGTAATCACAAACATTTAGTAGTCACCGCTATCCTTCTTAAAGTAAACCCATGTTAATCTTCAAGAGGGATGGTAATCATTTGATTTCTATTTTATTCTATTCTCAGCTATTTATGTTAACCACACCAAATCTGGTTATTAATCCCGCTCAAAACCAGACTATTTGATTCAAGCGATGAATAATCCTATCTGTTTATAAGACAATCTCATATAATTTACCTATCTACCTTACAAAGAGTGATAGCCTTGTTAACTGAGAAAATTACTGCTGATAAACTTGTTCCTGTCTTTGATCTTGGCTCGCGCTGCAAACTAGAAGAGTTTGATACAGTAACGCGAGATCAATTATTCCCTCAAAATAATAAACTATT
>NZ_ABCQ01000052.1 GCF_000170855.1 Moritella sp. PE36
CGGCAATGCCAGCGAAAATGGCACACAGTCCAAAACGGTGACCATCACCGATGATGAAACAGTCAGCGTGAGTTTATCGGTAACGCCAACGACTATCGCAGAAGCCGCGGGCAGCAGCATCGTTACAGCGACCTTAGATAATGCCACTTTTGCCGATGTGACGGTGAGCTTAAGTTATTCGGGCACGGCGACCAACGGCACGGACTATGGCACCGGGCCAACCAGCATCACCATTACCGCCGGGCAAACCACGGGCACAGCAACGTTAACGGCCAGTCAAGACAGTGCTATAGAAGGCGATGAAACCATCGTCGTTGCTATCAGTGGCGTGAGCGGCGGCAATGCCAGCGAAAATGGCACACAGTCCAAAACGGTGACCATCACCGATGATGAAACAGTCAGCGTGAGTTTATCGGTAACGCCAACGACTATCGCAGAAGCCGCGGGCAGCAGCATCGTTACAGCGACCTTAGATAATGCCACTTTTGCCGATGTGACGGTGAGCTTAAGTTATTCGGGCACGGCGACCAACGGCACGGACTATGGCACCGGGCCAACCAGCATCACCATTACCGCCGGGCAAACCACGGGCACAGCAACGTTAACGGCCAGTCAAGACAGTGCTATAGAAGGCGATGAAACCATCGTCGTTGCTATCAGTGGCGTGAGCGGCGGCAATGCCAGCGAAAATGGCACACAGTCCAAAACGGTGACCATCACCGATGATGAAACAGTCAGCGTGAGCCTCTCTGTTGGAAGCAATGCAATAGCAGAAGCTGCGGGCAGCAGCATTATCACCGCAACCTTAGACAGCGCTACCTTTGCCGATGTGACGGTGAGCTTAAGTTATTCAGGTACCGCGACCAACGGCACGGACTATAGCACCGGGCCAACCAGTATTACTATTACCGCAGGGCAAACCACGGGTACCGCGACGTTAACTGCAACGCAAGATACCGATGTGGAAGGCGATGAAACCATCGTCGTTGCTATCAGTGGCGTGAGCGGCGGCAATGCATCTGAAAATGGTATCCAGACACAAACAGTCACCATCACCGATGATGAAACAGTCAGCGTGAGTTTATCGGCAACGCCAACAACTATTGCAGAAGCGGCGGGCAGCAGCATCGTTACCGCGACTTTAGACAGCGCCACCTTTGAAACGGTGACGGTGAGTTTAAGTTATAGCGGCACAGCAATCAACGGCACGGACTACGGCACCGGGCCAACCAGCATCACCATTACCGCCGGGCAAACCACGGGCACAGCAACGTTAACGGCCAGTCAAGACAGTGCTATAGAAGGCGATGAAACCATCGTCGTTGCTATCAGTGGCGTGAGCGGCGGCAATGCCAGCGAAAATGGCACACAGTCCAAAACGGTGACCATCACCGATGATGAAACAGTCAGCGTGAGCCTCTCTGTTGGAAGCAATGCAATAGCAGAAGCTGCGGGCAGCAGCATTATCACCGCAACCTTAGACAGCGCTACCTTTGCCGATGTGACGGTGAGCTTAAGTTATTCAGGTACCGCGACCAACGGCACGGACTATAGCACCGGGCCAACCAGTATTACTATTACCGCAGGGCAAACCACGGGTACCGCGACGTTAACTGCAACGCAAGATACCGATGTGGAAGGCGATGAAACCATCGTCGTTGCTATCAGTGGCGTGAGCGGCGGCAATGCCAGCGAAAATGGCACACAGTCCAAAACGGTGACCATCACCGATGATGAAACAGTCAGCGTGAGTTTATCGGTAACGCCAACGACTATCGCAGAAGCCGCGGGCAGCAGCATCGTTACAGCGACCTTAGATAATGCCACTTTTGCCGATGTGACGGTGAGCTTAAGTTATTCGGGCACGGCGACCAACGGCACGGACTATGGCACCGGGCCAACCAGCATCACCATTACCGCCGGGCAAACCACGGGCACAGCAACGTTAACGGCCAGTCAAGACAGTGCTATAGAAGGCGATGAAACCATCGTCGTTGCTATCAGTGGCGTGAGCGGCGGCAATGCCAGCGAAAATGGCACACAGTCCAAAACGGTGACCATCACCGATGATGAAACAGTCAGCGTGAGCCTCTCTGTTGGAAGCAATGCAATAGCAGAAGCTGCGGGCAGCAGCATTATCACCGCAACCTTAGACAGCGCTACCTTTGCCGATGTGACGGTGAGCTTAAGTTATTCAGGTACCGCGACCAACGGCACGGACTATAGCACCGGGCCAACCAGTATTACTATTACCGCAGGGCAAACCACGGGTACCGCGACGTTAACTGCAACGCAAGATACCGATGTGGAAGGCGATGAAACCATCGTCGTTGCTATCAGTGGCGTGAGCGGCGGCAATGCCAGCGAAAATGGCACACAGTCCAAAACGGTGACCATCACCGATGATGAAACAGTCAGCGTGAGCCTCTCTGTTGGAAGCAATGCAATAGCAGAAGCTGCGGGCAGCAGCATTATCACCGCAACCTTAGATAATGCCACTTTTGCCGATGTGACGGTGAGCTTAAGTTATTCAGGTACCGCGACCAACGGCACGGACTATAGCACCGGGCCAACCAGTATTACTATTACCGCCGGGCAAACCACGGGTACCGCGACGTTAACTGCAACGCAAGATACCGATGTGGAAGGCGATGAAACCATCGTCGTTGCTATCAGTGGCGTGAGCGGCGGCAATGCATCTGAAAATGGTATCCAGACACAAACAGTCACCATCACCGATGATGAAACAGTCAGCGTGAGTTTATCGGCAACGCCAACAACTATTGCAGAAGCGGCGGGCAGCAGCATCGTTACCGCGACTTTAGACAGCGCCACCTTTGAAACGGTGACGGTGAGTTTAAGTTATAGCGGCACAGCAATCAACGGCACGGACTACGGCACCGGGCCAACCAGCATCACCATTACCGCCGGGCAAACCACGGGCACAGCAACGTTAACGGCCAGTCAAGACAGTGCTATAGAAGGCGATGAAACCATCGTCGTTGCTATCAGTGGCGTGAGCGGCGGCAATGCCAGCGAAAATGGCACACAGTCCAAAACGGTGACCATCACCGATGATGAAACAGTCAGCGTGAGTTTATCGGTAACGCCAACGACTATCGCAGAAGCCGCGGGCAGCAGCATCGTTACAGCGACCTTAGATAATGCCACTTTTGCCGATGTGACGGTGAGCTTAAGTTATTCGGGCACGGCGACCAACGGCACGGACTATGGCACCGGGCCAACCAGCATCACCATTACCGCCGGGCAAACCACGGGCACAGCAACGTTAACGGCCAGTCAAGACAGTGCTATAGAAGGCGATGAAACCATCGTCGTTGCTATCAGTGGCGTGAGCGGCGGCAATGCCAGCGAAAATGGCACACAGTCCAAAACGGTGACCATCACCGATGATGAAACAGTCAGCGTGAGTTTATCGGTAACGCCAACGACTATCGCAGAAGCCGCGGGCAGCAGCATCGTTACAGCGACCTTAGATAATGCCACTTTTGCCGATGTGACGGTGAGCTTAAGTTATTCGGGCACGGCGACCAACGGCACGGACTATGGCACCGGGCCAACCAGCATCACCATTACCGCCGGGCAAACCACGGGCACAGCAACGTTAACGGCGAGTCAAGACAGCAATGTGGAAGGCGATGAAACCATCGTCGTTGCTATCAGTGGCGTGAGCGGCGGCAATGCCAGCGAAAATGGCACACAGTCCAAAACGGTGACCATCACCGATGATGAAACAGTCAGCGTGAGTTTATCGGTAACGCCAACGACTATCGCAGAAGCCGCGGGCAGCAGCATTATCACCGCAACCTTAGACAGCGCTACCTTTGCCGATGTGACGGTGAGCTTAAGTTATTCAGGTACCGCGACCAACGGCACGGACTATAGCACCGGGCCAACCAGTATTACTATTACCGCAGGGCAAACCACGGGTACCGCGACGTTAACTGCAACGCAAGATACCGATGTGGAAGGCGATGAAACCATCGTCGTTGCTATCAGTGGCGTGAGCGGCGGCAATGCATCTGAAAATGGTATCCAGACACAAACAGTCACCATCACCGATGATGAAACAGTCAGCGTGAGTTTATCGGCAACGCCAACAACTATTGCAGAAGCGGCGGGCAGCAGCATCGTTACCGCGACTTTAGACAGCGCCACCTTTGAAACGGTGACGGTGAGTTTAAGTTATAGCGGCACAGCAATCAACGGCACGGACTACGGCACCGGGCCAACCAGCATCACCATTACCGCCGGGCAAACCACGGGTACCGCGACCTTAACTGCAACGCAAGATACCGATGTTGAAGGCGATGAAACCATCATCGTTGATATCCTTGGTGTGAGCGGCGGCAATGCCAGTGAAAATGGTACTCAGCAACAAACAATCACCATCACAGATGACGACGATGGTACCGCGCCTATCTTTGATTCGACTCCTTCATTGTCAAACATCACCGCTACAGGAGCTGATTTATCCGTAAATATGGATGAAGAGGGCAAGGTTTATTATCTTATTGTTGATAGTGGAGAAACAACGCCAACCGCAGCACAAGTTAAAGCTGGCGCGAGCTACAGCAGTGTACCCGTTTATGCCAATGGCAATATTACGACTTCGGCTACAATGGGTAGTAATACCATTACAGGCTTAAGTGACGGTATTAATTACGATGTTTATGTTGTTGGTGAAGACAGCGTAGCTAACTTACAGAATGATGGTTATGTTGTTAAATTGGCGCTAACCACCCTTGATATCTTATCAAGTATCACCAGTATTACTTTATCTGGCACACCAGCGAAAACGGCAACCAGTGTGAGTTTTACTGTGGTATTTGGTGATGATGTGACAAATGTGACAACAACTGATTTTACCGCGATGTTAGTCAGTGGTGCAAGTAATGTAGTACCAACAATAACAAGCATCAGTGGCTCAGGTGCAACATACAATATCACGGTAAATACAGGCGTGACTATTGGTGAACTGCGTTTAGATCTTAACGGCAATACTGATATTGTCGATGAAAACAGTAATACGCCTAACGCTTATTCAAGTGGTGGTGTGCATACGGTTAATACCAACAATGCCCCAACTGTTAGCGAAGCAACTGCCAATGTTGGTCCTTTTGTTATAGATGAAGACGTTAAAACGACATTAGATCTCAGTGATATACTTATTGCAGATGGTAATGATGATTTGTTGGCTGTGACTATCCGTGTGGATAATGGATTATTGTTCGCCTCTGATGGTAATACAACAGTGCATGCAACGACAATCACCGGCTCTGCTAACAACGGCAGTCGCAGTATTACCTTAACGGGATTAAGTGCCGATATTAATGCTTTTCTTGATGATAGCACGGGTATTTTATTTCAAACCGATGAAAATGATACGTCTTCAGTAGCGTTAACGATTATTGCTGATGATAATTTGGAGACAAGCACAGCATTAACAGAAATTATCGCGATTAACGCGATTAACGATGCGCCGACAATCAGTGGTACGCCAACCACTAGCCTTGTCGATGGTAATGCTTATAGCTTCACGCCAACGGCAAGTGATATTGATGGCGATACGCCTTTGACCTTTAGTATCACGAATAAACCTATCTGGGCTGCATTTGATCCAGACACTGGGGCTCTAACGGGTGTTCCGCAACCAGCAGGTGTGGATACAACAACAGATATCGTGATCCGAGTTGAAGATCCAAGTGGAGAGGGCAATGATTTAGCCGCGTTTGATTTAGAGATCACCAGTTCTAACTCAGCGCCTGTTATATCCGGAACACCTGCGACGACGACAGCTGAAGACAGTGTTTACAGTTTCACTCCGACAGTGAGCGATGTGGATAATGATGATACGCAAACATTCAGTATCAGCAAGACACCAAGTTGGGCCACGTTCGACACCAGTACTGGTAAATTGTCAGGTACGCCATCAAACCGTAATCTAGGTACAACTAACAATATTGTCATCACTGTGACTGATAGCATGGGTGTGCAAGATAGTTTGGATAGCTTTAACTTAACGGTGACTAACGTCAATGATGCGCCTGTGGCAGTGGATGATACGTTAACTATTACGGCGAACAGTGATGACCTCTACACCTTAAGTGTATTAGGTAATGACAGCGATGTTGATGGCGATGAATTGGTTATCGAAGGTGCCAGTGCTGATCTCGGTAGTGTGACAGTCGTTAATAATGAGCTGCTTTATCAGGCTGATGTTGATTTTATTGGTACGGTTAATTTAAGTTATTCAATTAATGATGGAAACGATGCTCGTGATACTGCCACCCTTACCCTCACGATTGAAGATGTGATTCAAAGCCAAGCGCCAACCATCACAGTACCGGATGACGTTACTGTCAATGCTACAGGGCTTTACACTAAAGTCACGACAGGGACCGCGACGGCAACTGATCAGAATGGTGATCCCATTGCAGTCTCATTAGTGGACAATAATTTATTGTTTGCACCAGGGTTACATGACATCTATTGGCAAGCAACCGATGCTCTCGGTGTTCGCAGCGTTGCCTCACAACAGGTTATCGTGCATCCGTTAGTCTCACTGAGTAAAGATCAAGTTGTTCATGAGGGTAATGAGGTTGAAGTGCAAGTGATCTTAAACGGTAGAGCACCAAGTTACCCGTTCATCTTGCCTTACACTATCACGGGCACAGCAGACAGTGCTGACCATGATGCGATTGATGGAGAAGTCACCATTAATGAAGGGCTAGTTGGCAGTATCCGCTTTAGCAGTTTTTTTGATAGTGATATCGAAACTGATGAGACGGTGATAGTGACGCTCGCGAATGGTTTAAATCTGGGTAATAAAGCCAGTACTGAAGTAGTGATCAGTGAAAATAATATCGCCCCTGTACTCACGTTTAGTATTGAACAAAATGGTGAAATACGTCAGACGGTTAGTCAAGAAGATGGTGTGGTCACTATCCAAGCGACGCTCACGGATGCGAATCCGGATGATACCGTGACCGTGGAATGGGCCAGTGAGACATTAGTGAATACCGATAGTGATGACGGAACAATCTTCAGCTTTTCACCCGCAGGTCATACGGTCGGTTCTTATTCATTAACGGCGGTAGCCACAGACAATGGTGACCCTCGCTTAAGTGTGACTACGCATATTTTTGTAGACATCAAAGCGACATTGGCAGTGTTAAGTGATGAACAGGATACTGATGGTGACAACATTCCGGATAAGAATGAAGGTTATGGTGATGATGATGGTGACGGTATTCCGAATTACCTAGATAGCCAAAAATTGGAAACCTGTAATGTAGTACCTGAAACACTCAATTCCCAAACGCAGTTCTTAGTGGAGGGTGAACCGGGTGTTTGTTTACGCAAAGGCACAGTATCGCAGAGCAGTGCGCAAGGTGGTTTGCAGTTAGGCGAAGCTGAATTAGCCGCTGATAGCGCGGCTAAAAATGTCGGTGGCTTATTTGACTATATCGCTTACGGTTTACCGCAAGCAGGGCAAGTTTATAAGATCGTATTCCCGCAGTTATTACCTATTCCCAGTGGCGCTGTTTACCGTAAATACAGTAACGATGCGTGGACGGACTTTGTTGTGGACAGTGATAATAAACTGATGAGTACGACAGGTGCACAAGGGTATTGTCCACCACCAGGGGATAGTAGCTGGGTTGAAGGTTTACAAGAAAACAGTTGGTGTGTGCAATTGCAAATTAAAGACGGTGGGCCGAATGATGATGATGGCATTGCTAATGGCACTATTATCGACCCCGGCGGTGTATCAGTAATGCTAAGTAGTAATACCTTCCCGGTAGCAGAAGATGATAGTGTTTCATTAATACAAAATACTGAAGTGACCATAGAGGTATTGAGCAATGATGTTGATGGTGACGGTGATACTTTGACAGTTGCAAATGCCAGCGTTGACTTTGGTGTGGTCGTCATTAATGGACAAACAAGCATTACTTATATACCTACGACTGACTATATCGGTGACGATGTTGTTACTTACACTATTAATGATGGTAATGGGGGAACCGCTGTTGCTCAAGTTCATATCACCGTGAATGCACCTGATGCGAGTGCAATTCATAATAAATCTGGTGGAGGCGGATCAATGCCATGGCTCTTTAGTTTTGGTTTGTTCTTGGTGGCAGTGGGTCGAAAATACGGGAAAAAAGTATTAATGCTGGTATTAGCAGCTTTAAGTTTTAATAGCCAAGCTAATGATGATGTTGCCATTCCAAATGAAACGACTAAAACAGACGTGCCAATGAGTGCTGATACAGGACTTGTTCCGAGTGATATGAATAAATGGTCGATAGCTGCAAATACAGGGATAAGCCGTTTGCACGGTAATTCAAATCTTACCGGGATACCGCCAGAAAACATTGTTGATATTGACGATAAGGGCAATAGTTGGGGTATCACGTTGGGTTATCAAATGACGCCTAAGTGGAATATCTCATTGGGTTATTTGGATCTAGGTAACACTGAAACTGTATTACAAAGTAATACTTTCAATTACCATCAAACGGTAGCACAAGTGACGCCAGTATTTGGTGACGGTATTGTGCTGGGACTAAATTTTCAATTCTGGCAACACAACAAGTGGAGTAGTGAAGTAATGGCTGGGGCGTTTGCTTGGCGCAGTGAAATTGACAGTACTTTTGAAAATGTCACTCTGGTGCATAAGCAAGACGGTGTCGATCCGTATGCTGGGCTGACGATTGGTTATGCGTTATCAAACGACTGGAAGATAGGAGTGGAAGCGAAACGCTATTTCTTGGATGTGAATGATGTCGATAATGTTAGTTTAACCCTGGCTTATCAATTCTAGATTTGCCGTGCACCACGTCCCCAGATTTTATCTTATGTCTTTATCTCTATACTGTATCAAGCTAGTATCGAGTGACTGACTCAAATAGATAGCACTGGGGAAATATTATGGAAAACGAATACAGTCCACCAAGAGTTTGGACAAATGATGAAGACAGTGGCGGGGAATGGGCATCAATAAATCGTCCTGTTTCTGGTGCAACTCACGACAAAGCATTACCTGTGGGTCAACATCCCTTACAGCTATATTCGTTGGGTACGCCGAATGGTCAGAAAGTCACCATCATGCTGGAAGAATTGTTAGCCTTGGGCGTGACTGAGGCGGAATATGATGCTCATCTTATTAATATTGGCGAGGGCGAACAGTTTTCATCCGGCTTTGTTGGTATTAATCCAAACTCTAAAATACCCGCATTAGTGGATCACTCTGGTGATACGCCAATCGAAGTATTTGAATCGGGTGCTATCTTGCTTTACCTTGCGGATAAGTTCGGTCATTTATTACCGAAAGATATCGCCAAACGCACAACAGTATTGAATTGGCTATTTTGGTTACAAGGTTCAGCACCCTATTTAGGTGGTGGCTTCGGTCATTTCTATGCTTACGCACCAGCAAAATTTGAATATCCAATTAACCGTTTTACGATGGAAGTTAAGCGTCAACTCGACTTGTTAGACAAGCAACTTGCCGTTAATAAATTTATAGCCGGTGATGAATATAGTATTGCTGATATTGCGATTTGGTCTTGGTATGGCAACGTGGTACTTGGTAAGGCCTATGATGCTGCGGAATTTTTAGATGCTGCAAGTTATAAGCACCTGCTGCGTTGGGCTCAGGATATCGTTGAGCGTCCTGCAGTGCAGCGTGGTCGCATTGTGAATCGTACATCAGGTGAAGAATGGGAAGCGTTAAGTGAGCGCCATAGCGCGGCTGATATTGATAATGTGTTGAAGCTTAAACCTTAACGTTTATACTTTAAATGCCATACAAAATATGGCATTTAAAGAAAATGATTTGATTAGGCAACGCTCGTAAAAATAGGGGAGGGTTAAGCCCCGCCATTATGAAAATATTCAATGTATATTAATAGTAAGATCATTAAACCAACACCACATACTATTATTGAAATTAACCCTGCTAGCCAGATCATCGCGGCGCAAAAGTACCATTTTGGCACATAGTCACGAATTGCAGTCATCTCTCTTTTATAATATCGCTTTGGCCCTGCTAATGCGTAAACATAGATTAACATTTTAAAATGAGTCAAAGGGAAATTGGCATAAAAAGCTTGCTCCCCAACTGAAAAGTGCGGTGATTTAAAGTAACGTTCGTTCAGGCTTTTTGGGCATATCCATGTCAATATCATTAAAACCACTAGCCAGGGCGGAAATGCGAGCATTGAATAAAGAAAGGTATCGATATAAATATCCAGAGTATCTTGCGATAGCATCATGAACATACAGCTCCTATCTTAAGATTTTCAACTAAATCTACACCATTACCTTTAAGCAAGATTGAACCTGCACCAAGTGCCGTATCACCTGTCACTACGGGATAAAAATATTGATGACTATTAATTGAATTGAAGTAGCGGTTATTTTCCATTCTATAGAACCCTGATTTGTCATATTATTAGCGTTATTAACCCTAATAATACGCGATAAGAATGGTGTTAAAGTATGAAAAAATAACTAAATCAATGTGATGCCGTAATCGTTTTAGCATAAAATCAAGTGTCAACTAGGCATGCTAAATAAGCAGCTTGCAGCTCACTATGTCGTTATAACTTAAGGTTGAGTTGTTACATGCTGATGACTATCACCAACCAAACAATGGAGCTGGTGATAGTCACTATTATTTCTATTCGTTAGCTCCGATACTAATCGACTTTAAACTGACCAACCAATACTTGTTGCTGTGATGATAACTTGGCAATAGTCTGACCCACTTTTTCGGCCTCGGTAGACTGATCTAAAATTGATTGGCTTAAGTCGCGGATATTAGCGACATTACCATTCACTTCTGTAGATACTGTCTTCTGTTCACTGGCCGCGTTAACGATTTCACTATTCATCACCTGAATATCAGCTACAAATGATGAGATATCCGCCAAGCTGCTCACTGCTTTTTTAACTTGTGTTGCGGTTTCTAAGGCAAGGTGGTTACCTTCTGATATTGCGTTTGTCACACTGCGTGTACCGTTTTGTAGATCTTCGATAACCACGCGAATTTGATCGACAGAGTCATGAGTACGACTTGCAAGTTGTCGCACTTCATCGGCAACCACTGCAAAACCTCGCCCTTGTTCACCGGCTCTCGCTGCTTCAATGGCTGCATTCAGTGCCAGTAGGTTAGTTTGTTCCGAAATCCCTTCAATCACTGACAATATGGCACTAATGTTACCGCCATTTTTTTCTAGCTCGTTAGCAATTGGAACCGCCATCGCCATTCTTTCGACTAACTCTTGCATGGTATCTGCCGATTGTTGTACGATTGCTTGGCCACTTTGGGCTGATTGCTCTGCTTGGCTGGCCATTTCAGCGGCTCTGTCTGCATTAGCTAATACTAACGCTGATGTTTGCGTCATCTCTTCAGAAGCGGTTGCAACCATGTCTACTTCTCTAAATTGTGATTCACTACTTTGACGTGATTGTAGTGCAATTTGTTCAGCTTTTTTCGACGTTTTACTCATGACATCAGAGGTTTCAATTACATCTTTTATTGTGCCTTGGATCTTATCTAAAAAGCGGTTGAACCAAATCGCGAGTTCTCCAATCTCATCAGCGGTTCGCACATCTAGGCGCTGGGTTAAATCACCTTCACCCGTTGCGATATCTTGTAAACGGCTGGCGATAGCTTTAATTGGCGCGACTAATTTGACTGCTGCAAACCAGATAATAACTAAGCCGAATAGGGTAACAATAACGCCGGTGATGATTTGAACCTTGAGGCTTTCAGCGGCTTGCACTTCCATGAGTTGATTTAACGCGAGAGCATCAGCCATCACGCTTGTTCTTGGCATCGTAATGACAACGCCCCAGTTGACGGCATTTAGTTTAATCGGCATGAACACAGTTAAAGATTGCTGATCCTTGCTCCATTGTGATTGTGTTACGCCATCAACTAGCCATTGCTTTAATTGTGGATCGGTAATTTGTGACCCAATCGCTGAAGCATCACCATCGGTTGCAATCAGCTGACCGTTATTACTGACAATCTGCACTTTACCTGCACCAGAGAACAAGGCTTGGTCAGCGCGCAATGCATATTGTTGTAGTACGTTTATTTTTAGGTCAATCCCCGTAACACCAATTATGTCACCGTCTTTACGCAGTGGTACTGTAATGGTACTGATTAACTGAGATGTACCGTTTTCGTTGTATAAGTAAGGTTCGATGACACACGTGCGGTTATTGAGAGTGCTACAGCTATACCAGAAGTTGCTTGCTTGTCCACTGACTGCCAGCGATGTGTTGTTGATCTGCTGTTCACTTTTAATTGTGAGCGTCGGTTCATTTTGACTGTTTTTATACCAATACGCAGAAAAACGGCCTTTATCATTAGAACTGACATAATCGGCGTTAGCGTAATTACCGTCTTCACCATCGAGCATATCAGGCAGGAAGGTGGTAAACGCGGCATGCATATTATCGAAGTTTTGTACTGAACGTTTTAACAATTCAGAGACTGAATTACGCAGTTGGTCACTACTGGTGAAGTTTTCTTCAGCGTTATACTGCAAAAAGGCGATACTCTCGGCGAGCATTTCTGCACGGTATGTTGCTTCATCTAAATATTTTTGCACGATAGAAGCTTGTGTATTAGCTTCGCTCATGAGTAATTGTTCGGACTTTTCACCAACAGAATTGCTGGTTTGGACCTGAATGATTTCTTGATTGGAAGTTGATGATGAAAGTGTAAAACTGATTAATGATATTGCGACAAGCAAAATGCAACATCCAGAAAGCAAAGTGATCTTCCATTGAACTGATAACGAACCCATTATAATTCCCTTTAATACCCTAATATAGTTACATCAGTTAGGTTTATATTTCAAATTAATACCTAACTAAGTATATTAACTATGTTTATACCAAGTTACACAAGATTAATAAAGTGTTGCAAAGAAATTAAAATTGTAACAAATGAAAGTCGTAGCTTTAGTTAATGCTAAAGTGCCACTTGGTTTATCGGCTATAACTGAGTTGAAACGAATGATTTAATGGTGATCTAGCGGTTATTCTACTTTATAAAAGCACGAATAAATCACATGTTATTAGTAAACATAAGAATTTTAAGCAGTTATTCCCTACCACATGTGGGCATTAAATTTAGCCATCACTAGACTTCGTACTATTGACATTATTTGTACGTTCTAACTTCTATTTGAGGGTTTCTAAATGAAAATGATCAAAGCGTTGAGTTCTGTTTTATTATCTTCTGCGATACTAGCTGGTTGTACTGGTGTTTCGATGAAAACGCAAAACCTCGACGAGAGTGAATATACGGTTATTGGTCCTGGACACGCAACTGCCACGGGGATCATGTTATTTAACTTCATTCCGATACAGCAAAATGACCGCTTTGTTCGCGCACAAAATGCCGCAATTGCATCGAGAGGCGGTGATGCCATGATTAATGTCGAAGTACAAGAAGACTGGTTCTGGGCGTGGGTGCTTAATGGTTATCAGACCACAGTGTCTGGTGATGTAGTTAAGTTAAAGTGAACGCGGTATTGAGAGTCCATGGTGTCTTCATTTAAGCTATAATGTGTGATGGTTATTTATCCATCTTGAGCTTGTTTTTGCGCGCAAGCTCAAGCTTGTACAACTGTAAAACCTACCTCGGGCAATCTTCACTTGATTCTCACTCTGCTATACGGTTATCTTTAGTTATCTTAGGTTTAAACTTATGTGACAAAGGAATGTATATGTCAGAGCAAAAATATAGATTGGTAACGCGCAGTGATTTTGATGGTTTGGTATGTGCAGTACTATTGAAACAGCAAAATCTAATCGACGACATTAAGTTTGTTCATCCTAAAGATATGCAAGACGGGAAAATTGATGTTACCCCGAATGATATCGTCACTAATCTACCTTATGTTAAAAGTGCCCATCTGACTTTTGATCATCATCTTTCTGAAACAATCCGTAATACTGGCGAACGTGCTAACCACATCATCGATCCGGATGCGCCTTCTGCTGCACGTGTTGTGTGGGACTATTACGGTGGTCTAGACACATTCCCTGCAGAATGGACTGAAATGATGGCAGCAGTGGATAAAGGGGACTCTGCACAGTTCAATCGCGATGAAGTATTAGACTCTCAAGGCTGGAACCTGCTGAATTTTCTGATGGATGCACGAACTGGGTTAGGGCGCTTCCGCGAATTTAGGATCGCTAACTATGCCTTGATGATGGATCTGATTGATTACTGTAAAGACCATACCATTGCAGACATTTTGGCATTGCCTGACGTGAAAGAGCGTATCGATCTGTATCGTGAACACGAGACTATGTTTAAAGAACAGGTTAAGCGTTGTGCGACGGTGCATGGTAACTTGGTGTTGCTTGATTTAACTGACGAAGAGACTATTTTCGCCGGTAATCGATTCATGATTTACGCGCTATTTCCGCAGTGCAATATCTCTATTCATAAGATGTGGGGTTTTCAAAAGCAAAATATTGTGTTTGCGACCGGTAAATCTATTTTCGATCGTAACTCGACAACTAACGTCGGTGAGCTAATGCTTAGCTACGGTGGTGGTGGCCATATTGCTGCGGGTACTTGTCAAATTGAAATTGATAAAGCAGACGCTGTGCAACAAGAACTGATTGCCAAGATCACTGCTGACGGTTAGAGCTTGTATTAATGAGCTAAACATATAGTGATTACAGACAGTTAGCAAAAAGCCTCCACAGCTAGTCATAGCTATGGAGGCTTTTTAGTACGATTAATATGGTCGTGCTATTAACAGTACTACTTTAAACTAATTGAGTACGTCTACTAAATTAGCCAAAGCACATTTAATAAAGCGAGTGATTATTTACCACAACACTTCTTAAATTTCTTACCACTGCCACATGTGCAAGGATCGTTACGACCTATTTTAGCGCTTTCTCTTACGATAGGAGCTTGTGCCTGATGGTGACTACAGCCTGGACCGTGTACGTGACCTTCATCGCCGTGTGCATGTTGGTTTGTCATGGTTAATTCCTTAATTATATTTTGTACTTTGCAATTGTGACGCAAGTGTATAACAAAGTTTATGCATTGGGGCTAAATTTATAGCAACTAAATGACACTGCAAACTTGATTAGCTAAAAAATCAGCACTTTTTTAAAATTTTAGCGAGTTTTTACCGTATACGGGCTGCTTTTCGTCATTTTTATTGGAGGTGACGGGCGTATATTATTAAACGTCCTGCATGACAGATATCAAAAACCGTTGTTTATCGTCGAGAATGGCTTAGGCGCCCGCGATGAAGTGACAGAAGACGGTAAGATCATCGATGACTATCGTATTAAATACTTAAATGATCTTTGGTTCAGGCGCGAGAGGCGATTTTAGATGGCGTAGATCTGATGGGGTTTACTTGTTGGGGTCCGATTGATTTAGTCGCTAACTCGACGGCAGAGATGGATAAACGCTATGGATTTATTTATGTCGATCGCCGTGATGATGGCTTTGGCACATTAGCACGTACTCGAAAAAAAGCTTTTACTGGTATCGCGACGTAATTAAAACGCACGGTGATTCGCTTAAACAAAAGTGAGTTAACTTCGCACATTTGTCGCCTCCCCTAACTGGTGTTCATTCGTGGCCAGATGGGGAAGGCGGCGCCCTCCCGATGCAGGTTAGTTGCTGGCACTCTGGTGCATGGATTTCACGGCTTCCTCTGTGTCGATCACGTCGTTCGCTATGTAGCGGAAGTTAACCAGCGCGGCGGCATAGCCATCGCCTTCAGGCACTTTGGCGCCCGCAGTGGCATCTTTGACGACGGCAACTTCAAAGCCGCGCTCTATCATCTCGCGCATGTGAGATTCCACGCACAAGTTAGCCGACATACCCGCCAAGATGACCTTGTCGATGCCGCGTTTGCGCAATTGCAGCAAGAGGTCATTGTTCTCGGGCCCATAGACCTTATGCGGACTGGAAACAACGGTCTTTCCATCATTGATATAGGGCTTGTACAGGGGCAAAAAATCCGCCCCGGAGTTTTCGAACCCGGTGAGGTCCAACTGACCCTTGCGATCGAACATACCGATGTTGTGCATCAGCTTTTCTAGTGAACCTTCGAACTGCCACCCCTTGTCGGTCGGGAAATAGTAGTGCGGAGATATAAACACGGGAATGCCATGTTTCTTGGCGGCCTTGAGCAGTTTTTCGATGTTCTTTACCGTATCGTTGTCGGTGACGCTCTTGCCGACCACGCCCCACGTGACGCCCTTGGGACTCAAGAAATCAATCTGCGGATCTGTGATTACCAGCGCGGTATTCCCAGGTGTTATTGTCATACTAGTCTCAGGCAAGCCAGCAGTCACGAATGGCGTCGCCCCCAGTAGCAACATAATGCCTAGGACACGTTTGACGATAGGTTTTATTAATAATTTCATCTATATACCCTCCTTTATCTATGCCGTTTGTAGCGACATGATTAAAGACGTAATGATGTAAAAATGATCAGGTTTCTCTGATGGTTTTACTTAATAGGGTATTCGAACGGCGAACACCCTTTAAATTATAGGTACAATAAAATCAACTTTCCAGAAAGTTCAACACTATCACCAATTTTAGAGATCCCATCTCGATAACTGCCTATGCTTAATTCCCGCGGTGCCATGCCGTATTGCCAATGGAACCTCCTGTGTTGACGGTGGGGAAGGCCCTAATTGTAATGATATGTGTCGAATTAAATAAGGTATATTGTGCCCTCAAGTACCTCTGCATCATCAATCAAAACTGCACCAAACACCATTGACTTTACGATCACTCTAACTCGATTCTGTTCAGCTTTGGCTTAGTGCTATAACGTTAAACCAAAATTTTCCATCCGTGATCTAGCCAATAGTCCAATCAGTCTAATCGTAGAAGAGAGTTACACGATAGGTAATTATTAAGGAGGGGATATTCAAGGCATGAAGTCGAAGATTTAGTTATTCTAAATCGAGACTTCATAACGCCGAAGGTTCCTTCATTCGGTTTTCCCTGCTAGTCTCTGATATAGCATCTTGAAGTAGTTTGGGTATATAGTGTGAAGAGGGCTCTAATCAGAAGGGTTTAGTGCTTCTTTGATCTGATCGGAATCGAATCCTTTGCGGGATAGATAAGCGTAAGCTTTCGATTGTTCAGTTCTGTTATTAATGTCATACCGTTTCTTATTTAATTCATCTAGGCAGCTTTGATAAAAGTCGATATCACCGGCTTCTTCAAGTTGATAAATTTCATTTTCAAAGTTTTCCACATCAATCAGTTTGCTGCGTAATTCATTTAATATTAAACGCTTGCCTTTACCTTTACGGTACAACTTCATTATTTCTTGGTTTAGGTCGGCATTTTCGGCTTTAACTTCGAGTTTAGTTCTTAAGGTGTCTTTTTCGGGGTGCAGGGACAATGCGTGATCAATTTCGGCGCGTGAAAACCCTTTGGTGGTGAATTGCGAATACACTTTCTCTTTGGTTGTTGAGTGAAAGGTTTGAAATGAACTGCTTAATCGCGATGCTGCGAGTTCGAATTGATCGATTTCTTCATCATACATGACCTGTTCGATGGCTTCAGCCGCATCTTTTGTTGCTACGCCTCTGGCGCGTAATTTACGCGCGATAGCAGACTTGCCATGTTCATTACTAAACGCGGATTCTGCAAAGCGCACCGCGAAGTCAAAATCGCTTTTGATATAGTTTTTGCCAATCAGGTCGGCTAACACCGTTTCTACCCATTCTTGATTTTCTGTTTTCCGCTCAAGCTTGGTGCGTATTTCTGCAATCGTGTAGTCCTGTTGGGCTAAATGCCAGTATGCCGAGTTATAAACATTGTCAATTGACTTTGCTTGTCTGAGTTCTTTTTGCAGCATAAAAAGCCCTTCTATTTAATTAAACTATAGATTGTTAGGCGCTGATTTTAACATTGATAAGGCATAAGGTGGAAAATTGTTAAGGGTGCAGTGAAATGCACTGATTAAAGCGATAACATCAGTGGTAATTTAAGCCATAACTAGTACTTATATTTTTGTAATATGGATGAAATAGACATGTTGATGAGTGGGTATTGATAGCGGAATTTACTTATACGGAATTCCGTGTAATACACCGTTACGCTTCTAAGGGGGAAAGTTGAGTAGAATCGAATACAAACAAACTGGTAAAGGTCTAGAGCTAAGGATCAAACCTGAAAATGAAGGAAAGTTTCCAACTTACTTTATGGGTTTTTGGTTGGTTGCCTGGGCGTGTGGTTGGGTATTGGCTGTAAGCAGTTTGTTAGGTGAACCCATTGGCTTTAATAGTTTATTCGTGCTTGTATGGACAATATTTTGGACCTTTGGAGGGTTGTTTGTAGGTCTTTGGTTAGTATGGAAAACCAACGGATTTGAACAAATTATTTTGAATAGCATTAAGCTTAAAATAAAACATAATATTTTTGGCTTTGGCCCAGTGAAAGTATATGCAACTGATCGTTGTGTAAATTTACGTGCTGCTGGTTATTTTGGCAGTCATAATAATCAATCAATCCTTCAACAGATAGGTATGAAAGGTGGCGTGGTTGCAATTGATGCGGCAGACGAGTCAATTCGATTTGGAGTTGCTTTAGAAGAAAGTGAGGCAAAAGAGGTCGTAGAGTTATTGCGATCTTATATAAAAACGTAACAAGTGGCAAAACTGTCGGAGTTGTTGTTGTTGTTGTTGTTGTTGTTGTTGTTGTTGCGTATTCTTCAATTTAGTCATTACAAATAATTATCATAATCAGTATATTTGATAATTATTCCTCAGAAATGATTTCGTCTATAATGTCAGTATTTATTTATATTATAACTGATACTACTCAATTCAATTATCAAAATGTGAGCTTGTTCAATTAGTTATTCTTTATGATAGTTTACTCTAGTGCACTGCATGGATAGTGATATTTAGTCGAGGGACAGATGAATTTATTTCCAAAGGATTTCTTATGGGGTGGCGCTATTGCTGCTAATCAGACCGAAGGTGCATTTCAGCAAGACGGTAAAGGCTTATCTACCGCTGACTTATTACCGCATGGTATCTTAAGTCAACATCAAGAAAGTACTGATAAAACACCGGGTATAAAAGATCTCGCTATCGACTTTTACAATCGCTATCCAGAAGATATTCAGCTCTTCAAAGAGATGGACTTTACTTGTTTAAGATTATCGATTGCTTGGACGCGTATCTTCCCTCATGGTGATGAAAGCCAACCCAATGAAGCAGGGCTGGCTTATTATGACGGTATTTTTGATGAGCTAGCCAAGCATGACATTCAACCATTTGTCACCTTGTCGCATTATGAAATGCCTGTAGGTTTAGTCGAAAACTACGGTGGCTGGGCAGATAGAAAACTGATTGGCTTTTTTGAACATTATGCAATGACGGTGTTTGAACGTTACCAGCATAAAGTCAAATTATGGCTGACGTTTAATGAAATAAACATGTCGTTACATGCACCGTATACCGGTGTAGGCTTACCTGAATCCGCTGATGAACAAGCTATCTATCAAGCAATTCATCATCAACTCCTTGCCAGTGCCAAAGCCGTTACCCTGTGTAAACAAATAATCCCAGATGCTAAAATTGGTAATATGCTATTGGGCGCGCTTAATTATCCTTTTACCTGTAATCCTGATGATGTCATGGCCGCTGTACATGAGAATAACAAGTGGTTATTTTTTGGTGACGTGCAAACTCGTGGCAAATATCCGGGTTATATGTTGCGCTATTTTAGAGACAATAATATCGAAGTTATTATGCAAGAGGATGATTTAGAGACGCTTGCACAAGCCAGTGTCGATTTTATCTCATTTAGCTATTATGCCAGTGGCTGTGCCAGTGCTGACCCCAAGCAAAAAGAAGTTGGTAACATTATTGATAGTGTGCCGAACCCTTATTTAGAGAAAAGTCAGTGGGGCTGGTTAATTGACCCGAAAGGCTTACGCATATTATTGAATTTCTTGTATGACAGGTACCAAAAGCCTTTGTTTATCGTTGAGAATGGCTTGGGTGCGCGTGATGAAGTGAATGAAGACGGTGAGATTATTGATGATTATCGTATTGAATATTTGAACGATCACTTGGTACAGGCTAGAGAGGCTATCTTAGACGGTGTTGAACTGATGGGGTTCACCAGTTGGGGGCCGATTGATTTAGTGGCGAACTCGACTGCAGAAATGGATAAACGGTATGGTTTTATTTATGTTGACCGTCGTGACGATGGGTCTGGTACATTAGCGCGTACCCGTAAAGAAAGCTTTTTCTGGTATCGCGATGTGATCCAAACACGTGGCGCCTCACTTCACGTTTAAGATCTAATCGTTGGAATACCTTACTTGCGCTCATGGATAATGAGCGTATATTTTATAGTTATTAGTCATATGTTTCCTGCAAGTGAGTGTGCTTATGCCGACAATCCCAACTGATTTTGTGAACTACAAATCAACGGCTGTTTTTACGCCTGATAATATTCCTAAAATGTTCTTACATTTGCATAATACCCGCGCTGGCGTTTACGGCAAAATTATTGTTATTGCTGGTTCGTTAAAATTTTACGGCTTTACCGAACGACGAGGCGAGATAGAGCAAGAGATAGTTATCGGCCAAGACGAAACGGCTATTTCCCCGCCTGAATATTGGCATAAAGTCGAGTTTATGACTGATGATACTCGCTTTAGAGTCGATTTTTACGCCCAGAAAGACTCAGATATCGTTGCCGAAAATCGATCTGAACGTAATGATTAAAGGAAAGTACCAATGCCTGCGACAAAACCAAAACTGTATCACGTATATGATCCCATGTGTTCGTGGTGCTGGGGTTATAAACCAACGTGGGATAAAATTAAACAAGCTGTTGCTGATGATGTAGAGATTATTTATGTATTGGGCGGTTTGGCATCTGATACAGACGAGCCAATGCCAGAAATGATGCAGGCGCAAATCGCTTCTTATTGGAAGAAAATTGAGAACTTCCTCGGCACCAAATTCAACTATGAATTTTGGACTGAGAATACCCCTCGACGTGCTACTTATCCTGCTTGTCGCGCTATTATTGCCGCGCGAGCGCAAGGTGCCGAATTAGAGATGCTCAATGCGATACAGAAGGCTTATTACCTTAATGCGCAGAATCCGAGTGATGATACCGTCTTGATTAAACTGGCTACACAAATTGGTTTAGACATGAATCAATTTGAAACTGCGTTTTTATCTGATCATACACATCAAGCTTTATTAACCGAAATTGGTTTTGCGCGTTCTATAGGCGGTACTAGTTTTCCTTCTCTGTTTATAGTTAACGAGGGGAAGAAGGATAAAAAGGATAAGCAGGTAAAAATACCGATTGATTACAAAGATGCTGAGTTGACGATAGAATTAATAAGAAGTGTGATTTGAACGATTTAAATATTTGCACTATTTCAATAGTTAGAAATAACTCAGCCTGACAATATTAAGCAAGTATCGCTTATAAAGTCAGGCTGTTTTGTAGGACTAATAGCTTTGTAAAGCTAATCGCCTATTACGCTTGTGCTAGTTCTTTTTCTGCAGCAAGAGCTTCTTGTGCGTGAGTCATCTTGATTGCAGCCATCGGCCCTGTTACCAGAGTGATTGCTATTAAGAATGATACCGGCACTGCGGTGATAACAATGAATGATTGCAATGCATTCAAGCCACCGTCACCCGCCAGCAATAATGCCGCCGCAACACAACCCATGATAATCGCCCAGAATAAACGTTGTTTACGATCTGGTTCATTATCACCTGATACCACCATAGCGATGGAATAAGCCATCGAGTCACCAGTCGTTACCACAAACGTGGTTGTCAGGATCAAGAAGGCTGGTAGCAAGATCTCGCTTAATGGTAATTGCTGTAATGTTGCTAACAATACCGCAGGTAAGCCCGCTTCAGCTAGTGGCCCTGAAATAATACCAGGCGTTTGTAGCTCAAAGAAGATGCCTGTCCCACCCAATACCGCAAACCAGAAGTTTGTCGCAATCGGTGCGCCAACGGCAACCGCTAATACCAACTCACGAATAGTACGACCTTCAGAAATACGGGCAATGAAAATAGCCATCATAGGTGCAAAACCAATGAACCAGCCCCAGAAGAACCAGGTCCACCAAATATTCCAGCCTGGATTATCGGTAGTCACGCTCATGGTTGGCATGTCTTGCAAGTAAGTTCCGAATGCACGACCAAACTGTTCAAAAATGAATTGCGTCGGGCCTAAAATAAGGATGGCAAGCAGCAATGCAAATGCACCGATGACGTTTAAGCGACTAAGCCACTGTAAACCCTTGTCCATGCCTGATGCCGCGGATAGCGCACAAATCAATACAACCACAGCTAATATCATTAACTGAGAGTTCATGTCATTTTTAAGGCCCGTTAGCACTTCAAGGCTGTAGCCCATTTGTGATGCTAAGAAACCAATTGGACCAATCGTACCTGCGGCTACTGCGATGATTGAACAAGCGTCAATCACAGCACCAAACCAATGGTTTTCTAAACGATTACCAACGATAGGGAAAAGTAACGCACGTGGACGTAGCTTAATACCATGATGGTGATGTGCATACATCAACACAATCGTTGCGAGTGTGCCCAGTACAGACCAGGCGAGAAAGCCCCAATGCAAGAAGCTTTGGCTTAGCGCTGGCACAACAGCTTCAACAGTCGAGCCTGTAATATCAGGGTAACTTGCTGATGGTGTTATGAAATGGTAAATCGGTTCTGCTGCAGACCAGAAAACACCACCACCTGCTAATAGCGTACACATGATCATTGCTAACCAGCGGAAGGTGCCAATTTCAGGTTTGGTTTTCAGTCCCATACGAGTCTTACCGTAACGGGTTGCTGCGATGCATAATGCAACTGCAAAGTTTGCTACCATTAGCCATTGCCAAAAGTAACCAAATTGTCCAGCAGCGGCTGAAAATAAGTCTTGGATTAAAGTAGTGAAACGAGGGAGGTCAATGATTGCAGCCAATAAGAACAAGCTAATGAAGCCGATCGTTAATGCTGGAACCAATTGGTCGCTTTTGCGACGCTCTGAGGTAGTCGTTGTTACGGGTACATCTTCGCCAGTTTGGCATGCATTTACTTGCATAAAATTCTCACTAAGGGGTGAGGGGCGAGATAATACCGACATTGGCGTGATTTTCCAGTTTTATCTACCCGCTTAAACGGGCAGTCAGGTTTGTTGCGTTATATCATTGTATTTTAATACTATTTAAACTTTCTTCATAATCAGTAAGTTATATGACTAATTACCTCTCAAGTAATGATGTGATATTAATCACGCTTATGTTCTCGACATCTTTTATTTCTGTACGATTATTGACCAGTGTTGGTTGATCGCTGATAGGCACGTAAAAATCAGCTCTAGGTGGGGTTATTATCACTTGGATTGTAACAATTAAGCAGTATTGATCGTTAAGCTTTAAGTCTTGTCTTTAATTTTACATTTGAATTAAAAATGTTCTTGGGTCTCGAATACTCAAATCGAGATCATCAAGCTTATGCGCAAGGGCTGTTATATCATTTAAATAGATGCATCCTCGTCCTAAATGCACAAGACCCTCTTTTTCTAATTGTTTGATCGCCTCATTGACACGCTGCCGAGCAATACCGGTAATACGGCTAATTTGTTGTTGTGACATATTTATCTTTGGTTGTTCACCTTGCAGCCTTGGCTTATGTGCCGCTATAAGTTCGCAGATAATATTTAACTTTTAAACTTAATAAATCTGCGAACAATGATGCTTAAAAACTCGGCAGCATGTCTCTTGCAACAAGCTTGTTGTGGGCCGCTTCTATCAGCAGTTGATTGGCTTTAGCAATATCAGGGGCAAAATAACGGTCTTTGTCGTAGAAATCGACGCGTTCACGCAATTCTGCTTTCGCCTGTTCAATTAACGGGGATGATTTTAGCGGTGCTCTGAAATCAAGCCCTTGTGCCGCAGATAACAGCTCAACCGCTAAGATACCACGGGTATTTTCAGCCATGTCTTTCAATCGACGCCCAGCAAAGGTCGCCATAGATACATGGTCTTCTTGGTTGGCTGACGTTGGTAAACTATCGACCGATGCTGGATGGGCTAATGACTTGTTCTCACTGGCTAACGCAGCTGCGGTTACCTGTGCGATCATAAAGCCAGAGTTAACACCGCCATTATCTACGAGGAATGGTGGTAATTTGCTTAAGCTACTGTCAATCAATAGTGCCATACGACGTTCTGATAAACTGCCTATCTCTGCAATCGCTAGCGCAAGGTTATCACTGGCCATCGCAATCGGTTCGGCGTGGAAGTTACCCGCTGAGATAATATCGCCATCATCGGCAAAAACTAACGGGTTATCTGATACTGAGTTGGCTTCGACTTCATATATCTCAGCTGAATTACGGATCTGTTGTAAACAGGCGCCCATCACTTGTGGCTGACAACGCAGTGAATAAGGGTCTTGGACTTTTTCACATTCAGTGTGAGAATCACCAACTTCACTGCTAAATTCAAGTATGTGACGATACATAGTCGCAGAATCCATTTGTGAGCGATGACCACGCACACGGTGGACGCGTGGATCAAACGGACGACGGCTACCAAGCGCGGCTTCCACTGTCATTGCGCCACATAAGGTTGCTGAAGCAAACAGATCTTCGGCAGCAAACAAGCCTTCAAGGCCAAACGCAGTCGATGCTTGCGTGCCGTTTAACAAGGCGAGTCCTTCTTTTGGTGCTAACGTGATCTTCTGCATGCCTGCAATCGTTAATGCTTCTTCACCAGTAATCATTTTACCTTGATAACGCGCTTCACCTTCGCCCAGTAAAACTGTGCTCATGTGAGCTAGTGGGGCGAGATCACCTGATGCACCCACTGAGCCTTTTTTTGGTACGCAGGGGTAAACTTCGGCATTCACCAATTGCATCAAGGCTTCAATAACCGATAAACGAATACCTGAAAAACCACGCGCTAGGCTGTTAATTTTAAGCACCATCATCAACCGCACGGTTTCATCGTTCATTAACTCGCCGATACCTGCCGCATGGGATAACACGATACTGCGTTGCAGCGTTTCGAGATCTTCAGGCGCGATACGGGTATTAGCAAGCAGGCCAAAACCGGTATTAATACCGTAAGCAGTACGGCCTTCTGCTATCACATTATTTACCACTTCTGTGCTGGCATGAATGTCATCAAAGCAGCTAGGGTCGAGTGACACCTGTACTGGAGCACGACTGATTTGACGAAGTTGTGCCAGTGTTAATAACCCTGGTTTAATTGTAAGTTTGTACATGTTGTTCTCCAAGATTATCTATTTATTATTGGCTGTATTAAGCATCGGTAGGTCTAAGTTTTGTTCTTTCGCGCAGGTTTTAGCAATATCATAACCTGCATCAGCATGACGCATCACGCCTGTGGCTGGATCGTTGCGTAATACACGGCTAACACGTTCATGGGCATCATCGGTGCCATCACAAAGTACCACCATGCCTGAATGTTGAGAGAAGCCCATGCCAACGCCGCCGCCATGGTGCAGTGATACCCAAGTCGCGCCACTCGCTGTATTGAGCAGGGCGTTTAATAGTGGCCAATCTGATACGGCATCAGAACCATCCATCATGCCTTCGGTTTCACGGTTAGGGCTGGCAACTGAACCGGAATCAAGGTGATCACGACCAATCACAATCGGCGCTTTAAGCTCGCCATTTTTAACCATTTCGTTAAAAGCTAAACCAAGACGTTGACGGTCTTTTAAGCCCACCCAACAAATACGTGCAGGCAGACCTTGGAACTGAATACGCTCGCGCGCCATGTCTAACCAATGGTGTAGCTGTGGATTATCTGGGATCAGCTCTTTTACTTTTTGATCGGTTTTGTAGATATCTTCTGGGTCGCCAGACAATGCCACCCAACGGAATGGACCTATGCCTTCACAGAACAGTGGACGGATATAAGCGGGTACAAAACCGGGGAAATCAAACGCGTTTTCAACGCCTTCTTCCAGTGCCATTTGACGGATGTTATTACCATAATCAACCGTTGCAGAACCTGCTTTTTGCAGATCTAACATGGCCTGTACCTGAATTGCCATTGACTGCTTAGCGGCTTTAACAACCGCGGCTTCATCTTCTTTACGCATTGCTGCGGCGTGTGCCATGGTCCAGCCTTGTGGTAAATAGCCGTTAAGCGGATCATGCGCCGATGTTTGGTCGGTAGTACAATCTGGAACGACACCACGTTTGACTAATTCAGGGAAAATATCGGCGGCATTACCAAGTAGGCCAATCGAGATTGGTTGCTTATTTTTGATTGCTTCATCAAGTAGCGCTAATGCTTCATCAAGGGTTGTGGCTTTCTTATCGATATAACCGGTACGTAAGCGGTAATCGATACGTGATTCATCACATTCAACGGCTATCATCGAGAATCCGGCCATTGTTGCAGCAAGCGGTTGCGCGCCACCCATACCACCTAAACCACCAGTAAGCACCCAACGACCTTGTGCTTGGCCGTCAAAATGTTGTTTCGCCATGGCCACGAATGTTTCGTAAGTACCTTGCACAATGCCTTGTGAGCCAATGTAGATCCAAGAGCCCGCGGTCATTTGTCCGTACATCATCAAGCCTGCTTTATCTAGCTTGTTGAAGTGTTCCCAGTTTGCCCAATGTGGTACTAGGTTTGAGTTGGCAATCAGTACACGCGGTGCATTGGTGTGGGTTTTGAATACACCAACCGGTTTACCTGACTGTACAAGGAGTGTTTCGTCATCTTCTAAACGTTTTAGCACTTCGACTATTTTGTCGTAACATTCCCAATCACGCGCCGCGCGGCCAATGCCCCCATAAACAACCAATGCATGCGGATGTTCTGCAACGTCTGGGTGTAGGTTGTTCATCAACATTCTTAATGGCGCTTCGGTTTGCCATGATTTAGCGTTGAGCTTTGTGCCGTGAGGGGCAATGATAGTACGAGACGTATCTAAACGTTTATCAGTCATTAGGATTTCCTTTTCACTTTGCATATTTATTTTGATTAAATTCTAATTCGGCTTTTATTTCGACTTGAACATAGCGCGGGTGATATCCCACGTTAATCGTGCTGCAAGTCGTGCAGTTTGATTGTCTATATCAAAATTTGGATTGTATTCGGCTAGGTCAGCAATGATTAGTTTTGCTTGGCCTGCGCTATTTTTAGCGTTAAAGATCGGTTGGAGTAAGGCTTCGACACTTTCATAATTCACCCCACGCGCTGCTGGTGCGCTAACACCGGGCGCTGTGGACGCAGAGAACACATCGATATCTATGGTTAGATAGAGGTGATCCACGTTATCAATAAATGCGATTAATTCTTCGATACGCTCGGCAAGGTGATAAGAAGCCAGCTGGTGGTCTTCGCGATAATGCACCCCGAGTTGATCGGCAAGGGTGAATAACGCTTGAGTATTACTGGCGCGACTGACACCAAGACACGCATAATTAAACGCCCAGCCTAATTGTTGGCAGTGTTTGGCTATTTGATTGAATGGCGTGCCTGAGCTAGTCGGGAATGCGTGACCATCTGTCGAATAGGTACGTAAATCAAAATGGGCATCAAAGTTGATAATGCCGATCTTTGGTTTGTTAACGTCAGTGCTTATGCCTGAATTCTGAAAATGTTGCGCTAATCCTTGGAATGTTCCCCAAGCGATTTCGTGTCCACCGCCTAATACCATTACTTTGTTTTGTTTGTTGAGGGCTGTCTCGACATGGTTAGCCAGTTCTTTTTGGCTGGCGGCTAAATCAGTATCACTGCAATAGATATTCCCTGCATCAACGAAAGTCGATGTTTTTGTGGCGTTGTCATGATGCCATGCGGTATTAGCCAGCGCTTTGCGGATAATATCCGGTGCTTGTACTGCGCCAACACGGCCTTTATTACGTTTCACGCCTTCGTCACAAGCGAAGCCGAGTAGGACAACACCCGCTTGGTTTGTTAGTTGCTCGTCATCACCGATCAAAGTGACTTTTTGATGAAAACGCATGCCTGCTTCACCGTCTTCGGCGTCAATACGACCCTGCCAAATATCGGCATCGGTAGCAGCGTAATTACTTGCTGCGGGATAAGTTATTTTAGTCATGACAAAGCTCTCCGTTAACGATGCGAGAGTGCAGTCTTGGTGTGCCGACTTCATAAGCGAGTTGGGCTGGATGGTCGATATTCCAAATTGCGAGATCAGCATCATAGCCAACACGTATTTGACCGCGTGAATCTTGTAGCCCTAATGCCCGTGCTGCATGGCATGTTACGCCACGTAATGCTTCTTCAGGTGTTAATCTAAATAAAGTACAGCCCATATTCATCATCATAGTTAAGGATGCGATAGGAGAGGTACCTGGATTAAAATCGGTTGCTAATGCCATTGGCACGTTATGTTGACGCAGTAATGCAATGGGCGGTAATTGGGTTTCTCTTAAAAAGTAGAATGCGCCAGGCAGCAGGGTGGCGACAGTGCCATGTTCAGCAAGTGCTTTCACGCCTTGTTCGTCAAGGAATTCGATATGATCAACCGAGGTGGCGCCCATTTTGGCGGCCAGTTCACTGCCGCCGAGGTTACTTAATTGTTCCGTGTGACCTTTAATGCCTAAGCCGTGAGATAAAGCAGCTTCGAATACGGCTTTGGTTTGCGCTAAGTTAAAGCCAATGCCTTCGCAGAATACATCAACATAGTCCACTAGCTTAGCTGCAACGGCGGCTGGAATGATTTCGTCACACACATAACGGATGTAGCTATCGGCATTGCCTTTATATTCAGGCGGTACGGCATGTGCCGCTAGTAGCGTGGTTGATACCTTGATATTGGCATGCTGTTGTAATTGCTTAGCGGCACGTAGCATTTTCAATTCATCTTCAAGTGTTAAGCCGTAACCTGATTTGATTTCAATCGTTGTTACACCGTCTGCGGTCAGTGCTGAGAGGCGTTGTAGGGCGAGTTCAACAAGTTGGCTTTCGCTTGCTGCGCGAGTGGCGTTAACAGTCGAAAGGATACCGCCACCTTGTTTAGCGATTGTTTCATATGGCACGCCCGTTAAGCGCTGTTCAAATTCTTTAGCACGGTTACCAGCAAAAACCAGATGGGTGTGACAGTCGATAAGACCCGGTGTAATAAGGCGATCTTGGCAATCTATAATTTGTGAGTAGTCTGCTGTCGGGCACTGCTGCATAGGACCAATTTTAACTATCTTAGCGTGCTCAATTGCAATGTAGCAATTAGGTTGTGTTTGGTAATCTGAATCACTTTGATCCATCGATACAATTGTTGTATTGGTTAGCAATAAACTCATCAGGCTCTCACGCTTTTAAATGTATATACAATTAAATAGACAATTTAAGCAGGAAGAGCAAGTTTTAAATCGGCTTGTTGTGATCTAGTTGTGGTTTTGTTAATTTTTTGAGGCGATTTTTATGATGTATGTCGATATTAACCGACACAGTGTTTAGCATAATAGTTTGGCGTAATAATTTGAATTAGCGGGTAATAAGCAGTGCTATATTTCAGTTTTAAGGCTGAGTTTGTATTTATCTGCTGGATGATAAAGCAAGGCAACACTAATCAAAGACTGTTTGCTCCAGGTACGGCGATTGAGTAATAAACAAGGTTGTAGCGCTGTTAGGCTTAAGTGCTGTTGGATAGGTAGGCTTGGCATGACAGCTTCAACCGTATGCTCAATCGAACTTAATGGACAATTCTTGGTGAGGTATTCATTGGGTGTCGCTAGACTGAAATCTTGTGTTATGTACTCCGGTGCAAACTGCGGATTGACCCAGCGCAGTTCCAGTTGTAATGCAATGTCGTCCTCGTAATGTATGATTTCACTAAAGAAAATGGCAGTGTCAAGTTTTACGCCTAGTCTCATCGCTATTTCATCATCCGCTTGTATTGTCACCTGACGCAGTATTTTATTGCTGTAGGTTTTACCGCGTTGACGGATCTCATCAGCAATATTACGAATATCACTCAGTGATGACTCGACTTTTTTCTGGCACACAAACGTACCCAAGCGCGGGGTTCTTGTTAATAGACCTTGGTTGACGAGATCGCGAATGGCTTTATTCACCGTCATCCGGCTGACATTAAATTGTTTGGTTAATTCGAGCTCTGTGGGGATCTTATTACCAGGCAGCCAAACATGGGTATTGATTTTTTCAAGGATGAAGTCTTGGATTTGAATATAGCGCGGCGAACTGTTCATAGCGTCTAACCTTAATAATGTCTAACTTTAATAGCAGTATAATGGAGTAATCAATAAAACTTAATTGACTATACAAATGATCTATTAGTTAGCAATAAAATGCAAGTTATTATGTGTTAGTGAGATTTGGTAGGGTGGGAACGGGATTTTAAATTTGGGTAAGCGGTTCAGAACAAGCTGTTCACAAGAACAAGCTGTTTACTCTAAGCCATAACTGGACAGAAACAGCTTAGAGTGGAAACTTTAAATGGTACAGTTCGCATTACAGAAAGTATGGTGAAATTGAGATTAACGCCTCATTAAGAGGCTAAAAATTGCGGGCTAAAATGGAACAAAGCGAACAGCCCACTGTTTTAGTCCAGCTTTAATGACTTGTTAGCCATTTTATACTCATCAAATATTTTTTGTAATTCTGCAAAAGGTTTAAGTCCAATTTTTTCAGGATTATCAGGTAACTTCTGATGATCAATATAACGAATTTTTTTAACAACATCATACTCGCCTATAGCCATGTCCAGTAATATATATGATCCAGAAATAAAGATATTGGATTCTTGTTCAATAAAATCGGGGTGATAAACGATTAGATCAAAGTATCCATCTTCTACTCGGGAATATATCCAAACCTTAGAAACATCAAATTCTTTACCTGCATACTCTAACTTGAAATCGGCATAATTTTCTATTCTTGGGCGAAACGCAATGATTGAAAATTGATTAAACTCAGGAGCATGTTTAACTAAAGATTCGACGTGAGGAAATACATCAGAAATACCATCTGCACTGATGATAAATTCACGTTTTCCATCCTTTATATGAGATATTTCAAATACTACATCTTCGTGATACCCAGATAACTGCGAAGAAATTGAATCTAAAACCTTATCCTGATTTTTTTCAAATTCAAAAATAGTAGATTCGTTTTTAATGAACCATTTCCAAAACGTCTGCTCTTTACTTTCCTTGGCAAATAATCCCATTGGTAACATCACAATTAATATAGTTAATATAATTTTTTTCATCGGTGCCTGACTATATGGCTAACGCCCAAATAACAGGCTAAAAATTGTAGGCCAAAATCAGCGAGGCACGAGCAATGGCCAACTGTTTTTAGTCCTTGTTGATTTTCTTGTTAGGCTTTATCTCAAAAGACAACATATTGAACATTTTTAGATTTACATTTTGGACAAATTACAGTTTCCGCTAAAGAAAACTTTATTTTGGCTTTGAGATAGAAAAATTCTACGGAAGACAATAAATAATTACAATCTTTGCAAATTAAATTCGATTTATTGGGAGGTCTAATTGGCATTAAATATCCTATTTCCGTTTTAGAATTAATGTATTCGAGTCTCTAGAAACTTCTTTATAACTTCTAAGTTTAGTGAGAGCGCCAACACCTCCAGCAGCAATAGCAACACCTATAGCAGTGTAAGTTACAGCTCCACCTAATATACCAACAGCAACAGGTGCCGCGACTATTCCTACAACGCCACTTGTGCCTCCAGTTGGAATAGCAACAATAGCAGCATAAACAGCAATGCCAATCCCACCAATTGCAATAGCCCATGCAACATTGCCTGTCGCTCTTATTTTAATAGTTTTATCTTTTAGGCTACCTTCAATTTCAATTGTATCTTCTTCATTCTTTATAGCCTCACCAAGTTCTTCTTCCGTATAAACCTTTACCATAAAATACTCCAAAATATAATATTATAAGACGACATATGCAAAGCGATGAAAGCCTAACGCACATTTAAGGTGCTGATAATTGTTTGCTAAAATGTGTTGCGAAGCGAAACCGAGCAAACTGTTAGCAGTCCCGCTTTAAATTTTTGTTATGTTTGCTTTTCTCGATATTGTTCGGCGAGCCAAAGGACGCTAGATAGAAAACAAATAGACTTACAGCTATTGATATAGGATCCGTAATCCAAGTGCTTTGAATCACCATGAAGAATACCATTTCTATTTGGAGCTTTAGCTTTATCTATTTGTTCGAAGCAGTTAGAATTTTCGGAAAATTGAGATGGTGACGAAAACTGTCCAAAGTACGCCTTAGCAATCGAATTGCTGTCGAAAACGTCACTCAATTTAGTTTCAATTTTCCTTAATTTATCCTCTCTTCTTGCAAAAGCACTTAAGCCTAGGTAGTTCTCAAAAACCCCGTCTGACTGAGACAGCAAGAGAGGTATGCTTGCAATATAGTTTTCCTGCTCATGTAACTGAAGTGCAACCGATAAGATGTGTTCTCTGTTTCCAGCTTGAGCAAGAACATACTGCTTTTCTTCAACATAGCGCTTTTCAAAAGCCTTCAACATCCTGGAATCGAGTGTTTGCTGGGACGACAACGAAGTACTCGATAGCTTACCTGGCATGTACGGTGTCGGGTACCAGCCTAATTGAACAGCTTGAGACCAAACGTCACTCAATTTAGTAGGTAGTAATTCCAACTTCTTCCCAAAGCTATCAATGGATTTAAAAATACTATCAAGATCATATTTAGACATGATTAACTCCATCGCAAACATAACGCCCACTTAAGCGGACAACGATTGTTGGCTATAATTGTGGAGCGAAGCGGAACGTAGCCAACTGTTTTTGTTCCGTTTAAAGCGCTTGTTAAGTGTCACTGAATAGAAACAACCCATATTTTCTAGCTATGTTTGAAAGTATCTCAACCTTGGATAGATCTTTCAAAATAAAGGAGTGGGTATCTTCATCTCCTGCTACATACCAAGCATCCAATTCAGGAATAAGAACACTAAATTCAAACTCACCGTATGTAGGCTGAATACTCATATGCTGATTGATTTCTTCAATAGACTCAAACCGCTTAAAGAACAGCTCATTGTTAGAATAATCACAGTTAAAGTTCAAAAGCTCATACTCATTTGCTAATGACATGCTAAATGCATGCATCACTGTATTTCTATTTTGTTGCTCTTCTTTACCAACGCTCACTAATAACTTGTAATAATCTTCCCTGCAAAGCCAACCGTCAAAAACACTTACAAAATGGCGTTTGAATTCGTATTCATGAAGAATATATTCATATTGTTTATTTAAAGCTTTATGCTTTCTAATCGAATCGTGCTTTATCAATTTCATATAGGGCAACGCTTGTGACATTTAACATTTGTATAACCGGACTCTCGATTTCCCAAATTCACTCACCTCAATAAAAGTAGATTAATCAATTGAAAAATAAGATTATACTTCAAATTTATTAATTACATGTTTATGGGAAAACGAGCCTTCCTGTAAATTATTTATTTAGTCTTATAAGTTATATACAAGGCTAGCTATCTAATTGAGTATATTGACATTAATTTTAGGCTACAAGATAAACCTGACTGCTTTTTGACAAATTGAGACTGCGTTCACCGAAATATCAATAACACTGTATAAAATCAGCCTACTTAGTCTTTTTCATTACACATAAATAGGATTAACTTAGTTGGTAAATTTTGCATGATAAAATGTATGGTAAATTGATATGTACATATTGTGAGTGAGTTAAAGCTCTAACACACTTAGGGGCATAAATGAGTTACAAAAATAAACAAAGGTAGGTTTGCCTATTTTTTAAATACAAACGAAAGAGTCAGAGCTCTAATTCAGCAGCTTAACGATAATGAGATAACCGTTAAGCTGCTAGTTGAATAATCAGAATCGAAGGTTAATTAGAAGAAACCAAGCGGGTTAACGTCATAACTGACCAGTAAGTTTTTAGTCTGTTGATAATGCTCTAGCGCCACTTTATGCGTTTCGCGACCGACACCTGACTTCTTATAACCGCCAAATGCAGCGTGGGCAGGGTAAATGTGGTAACAGTTGGTCCATACGCGGCCAGCTTGGATCTTACGTCCCATACGGTAAGCTACGTTCATGTCGCGACTCCAAACACCCGCGCCTAAGCCAAATTCAGAATCGTTGGCGAGCTCTAGGGCTTCTGCTTCAGTCTTGAACGTGGTTACTGCGATCACAGGGCCAAAGATCTCTTCTTGGAAGATGCGCATTTTATTGGTGCCTTTCAGCAGCGTCGGTTGGATATAAAAACCGTTTTCATAATCAGTGTGAACTTCTTCAATATTGCCACCAATGAGTAACTCTGCGCCTTCTGCTTTACCGATTTCAATGTATTTTAAGATCTTATCAAATTGCTCTTTCGACGCTTGTGCACCAACCATGGTTTCGGTGTCTAATGGATTACCACGTTTAATCATCTTGGTGCGCTCGATGATCTTAGTCATAAATTGATCATAGATATCTTCATGCACTAATAAGCGTGATGGGCATGTACAAACTTCACCTTGAT
>NZ_ABCQ01000051.1 GCF_000170855.1 Moritella sp. PE36
TCTTCAACGCTTGCACATCATCTTCATAGAATGACATTAGCTTATTAATAGGCCGCTTCGTATTCATAAAACAGCTCAGTTAATAACAGCTCTTTACCATTAAAATGATAATACAAATTACCTGGGCTTATTTCTAAGGCATTCGCAATTTCAACCGTTGATACTTTGACGTGTCCGTACTGGCTGAACATTTCTAAACTACACTGTAATATCCTATCACGTGTTTTCATCATTTTTCCCTAAGCTGGATCTGATACTGTTGGATTTACTCCACCATGTTAAGTTGTTGCTTCTACTACAGCGGTATTCTCAGCACTGATATCTGTTTCACTTTCAGCTAATATCTGCTCGATAATAGCCAAGGTTTCTTGTTTAATATCAGAGTTTTCACTAGGCTTTGTTAATAGTGCAATTTGTTCTGATACTGAGGATACAGCACTTGTAAGTACCTCATTTTCTAATTCAACAAACGCATCAGTCACATAAGCAGCAAGGTCAGTTAAATCAGGCAGTGCAGAGCGGCATGATACGAGACCAACATTGATTGTTCCGTTGTAGCTATATAACGTTATGTTTAATGACATCCCTGGTGGTAATACCGAAATAGGGAAGCATTGTTCCATTTTCGCACCCATCATATATAACGGCGCTTGTGGACCGGGCACATTCGAAATGAGCACGTTCCCCATAGGTGGTAATACGGTATCTAAATTTAAGAATTCGCTAACAACAGCAAGACCTTGGCTCGCCATGGTATAGCTTGTCAGTGCTTCTTTGGTCAGTAAACGAGTTTCATTTTTTAACTTGATACACGAATCTTTAATTGTCATTAAACGTTCAAGCGGTGATTCGCCACTATAAGCTAATTCGACTAAGCTGATTGCGACTTGGTTGTTTGTCACTGTGTCGCCAGCTTCTCTTAAGCTCATTGGCATTTGGGCAACAAGCGGCTTTTTAAGTTTAAAATTCTTACTTTCAAGGTAGTTATGAATCGCCATATCACAAATGGTGACGACAACATCATTGATCGTTGCACCTGTCATTTTGCCAATACGTTTAACGCGTGTTAACGGTAGTGCCGAAATAGCGGCGCGACGGGCTCGTTTGGGACTGACTGAAAATGGTGTTTTCGGCGCCATAAACGGTGTCGGCATATCCGCTTTATACACATTAGCGGCTTGGAAAAGCAACTTCGTGGTAAGTTTAGTCAGCGATGGAATTGATTTGATTTGATCTGATAGTTTCTTCGATGTTTTGGTTATTGAAGTGAGCATACTATCAAGTTCTTTTTCTTTCTGCTCGTGCTCAACATTCCAAAAAGCGGTCATTGCCCCATCTGTATTACTGCTTAAATATGACATTAATAGTTGGTTGGCTTTTGCACCGTCAGTGAAAGCATGGTGTGCTTTAAGATAAATAGCGAATTTGTTATCTTCTAAGCCATCAATGAGTATCATTTCCCACAGCGGTCTGTTTCTATCAAGCAGACTTTCATGTTGGTGTTCAACAAAATTAAGCAGCTGACTTTCGTCGCCTGGTTGTGGCAGCATGGCAAATCGTACGTGATAAGACAGATCAATATTGTTATCTTCATGCCAGTGGAATTGGCCTGTGAGCTGTTTTTTAAGTTTTAAATTAAAAGGTGCCTTGACCTCATCTTGAGACATTAAGCAATCGAACAGATCGCGGGTAAAGTTACCTTGGTAATCTTCTGGCACAGAAAAAATCTGTAATCCGGCTACATGTTTAGGACTGGCAACTGTTTCTGTATATAAGAAACCCATATCAACTAGCGTGAGTGCTTGCATGTAATCTAATCCCTATGTAGTAAATCCATAAAATAGAGTGTTTAGACACTAAGCTCTATTTCGTTATTTTTCTATATCTATATGGGTATATGTTAGTGTGTTGTTTATGATTTGTAAATAGTGACAAGGTGTTAAATGTACTTTTAAGGGTATGAAAATAGTATTAAATTCAATAAATCGTGTGTTACTTAACACTTTTACGTCGTTATTTGTTAATGTTTATAACTAGCCACATAGGGTTATAAACCCTGTAGGTAAAGTGATTTTACTTGCTGGTGTTAATTTTATAGTGTCATGTTATCGGTAACTAAAGTGAGTGTTGGTTGTTATTTAAGTTATTCTAATTAAGCTAAGATCTTAATCATTTGAGTGATAATTTTGATTGGCAGTCATAAGCGGGTTGTTTTGCACTATGGCGAAAAGGTAGAATATCAAGGAATAAATGTTAACGGATAAATACTATGGTAGTTAAATCTTTCTGTTGTGCTGTGCTATTGCTGATCATGTCGGGTT
Organism: Moritella sp. PE36; assembly: GCF_000170855.1. Lineage (GTDB taxonomy): Bacteria > Pseudomonadota > Gammaproteobacteria > Enterobacterales > Moritellaceae > Moritella. The sequence goes on from NZ_ABCQ01000051.1 coordinate 2,322, forward strand.
GTAGTCAGCATAGCTCAATAAAAAAGTCTGAGAACAATACTAAAATTAATGCGCCAACTGCCGAACTTGCTTATGCTCAGGGGCTGTTATTATCACAATATAACGATTGGCGCGGTACTCCACATAAATGGGGTGGCATGAGTAAGAAAGGTGTTGACTGTTCAGGGTTGGTTAAACTGACTTTTGAGCAACAATTTTCATTATCTCTACCTCGGACGACTGCCGGTCAAGTTAAAGTCGGACATTCGATTAAACGTCAGCAATTACGCACTGGTGATTTAGTGTTTTTTAAAACTGGGGTGAATGTTCGTCACGTTGGTATTATGGTTGATGAATTACAGTTTTTTCATGCATCGAGCAGCCGTGGCGTGAGCTTATCGCGTTTAGATAATCCCTATTGGAAAAGCCATTACTGGCAATCAAGAAGAGTTAATTTAAAATGATGGAACAGAAGTTAATTAAAGTTGTGGTTGGGTCTAAAAATCCAGTAAAAATAAATGCCTCACGTAGCGTTATCGCAGCCTTGTATCCAGATCATGATGTGGAATGCGAGGGGGTTGATGCACCTTCTAATGTACCTGACCAGCCAATGGACGCCGCGGAAACCCGTGAAGGCGCGATTAATCGTGTTAAGTATTGCCAACAAAATTCTGAGGCTGACTTTTATATTGCTATCGAAGGCGGTGTGGATCTGCTGGACGATGGTCCTGCTACATTTGCATACGTTGTCATTGCCAATAAAGAGCAGCAGTCTGTCGGCCGAAGCGCTGCGTTACCATTACCTGCACCTATTTATCAGTCGTTACTCGATGGTGAAGAGTTAGGGCCTGTGATGGATAAGCTTTTTAAAACTGTCAATATTAAGCATAAAGGCGGGGCGATTGGCCTGTTAACCAATGGCCATGCAACACGCGAAAGCAATTATACTCAAGCGCTGACATTAGCAATGGCACCATTTTTATACCCTGACCTTTATAATCGATGATCTTTATCGTTGCACTTTTATAGTTTACGACCTTGGTATATGTGCTCTTGGATTCAGTCGTACTTTAGTCCGTTATCTGAACGCTTTGTAATTTAGTGTCAATAAAATCCACACCTGCTATTGATAATCATTCTCAATAACAGGTATGATGAATACATGGAGTGTCGTACGTTTATAAAGGACTTAATCATGTCTTCTAAGGTTAATTTAAGTATATCGACTCGGAAGTTAGCGGAGTTGATCCAGGCGGGTCACCTTTGTGCCGCGGATTTCAACTGTTTAGATCCAGAATCGAAACAGCAAGTTTGGCAGCTATGTTTGTGGAGCTGTAACAAACGCGTCCATTGCACTAAATCATGTACTCAGCAATGTAATAGCGGGTATTGCGAAGGTGCTAAAACTACGATCAAAAATAGTACGGTTACCAGTGATCAATCAACATTTATCACAATTAACGCTGATTGATCGTTGAGGTTATGACTTTTTAAACCGTTTTAATGCTACCAAGGGCACTTTTAACCGCATAAACAACGGTGCGAGCAATGGTATTAGCACGCCTGCCATAATCAATGAAAATGCAATTATCTTGTTTATTTCTAATTGTTCATCGTAAAAGATAACAGACCCCATTAATGCAAAGATAGGCACTAATAGTTTAAATGGACTCATCACGCTGAGCGGATATTTAGTTAACATTTTATTCCATACCCAATAACCTAATAATGTGGTTGGATAAGCCTGGAACAGTACCGATGCGAATGCGGTTGAATTGAGAGTGGTTAATTCGCTATAAAAACTCACCCCATTGACAAAATATGCCATTGCAAACAGCGGTAGTGGTGCAAATATACAAGACCAGGCCACAAAAGCAAACATATCTTTAATCGCCAATTTTTTAACCATTAAGCTAATGCTGCTAAAGCCTATGGCACCTATGAATGCAAATATAAAGCCTACTAAGGTAACAGAGCCGTCAGTTATATTGGCAATGAAAACCAGCCCAAGTAAGGATAAGATCAGACCAAGTTTAAGACTTGTACTGATACGTTCTTTTAGAAAAACCATTCCCATTAGTACGCTAATGAAGGCACTAAATTCTAAGATGATGCTGGCGATGCCTGCAGATAACCCTGTATAAATAGACATTGACATCATACCCCATACCCCAACACCAAATGTGATGCCATAGAGCACTATATAAAACCAGCGGACATCTGGTTTGCGCACAAACAAGATCGCAGGAAATGCGGCAAAGGTGAAACGTAATCCTGTTAAAATAAAGGGATCTATGTTGTCCACACCAGCCTTGATCACAGAGAAGTTAAAGCCCCATAGACATGTTATGGCGACAATGATGATTAAGTGAATTGGTGATATTGATCTTCCGTGTATCGGTGTTATCGATTTTCCGTTCATAGCTGCTATCAATTTTTTGCGCATAATCATACTCCGTCGTTTTAGTGTTTGACTAGTATGTCGTGTTGACAAATAATAAACAGATGCACTTTTTGTAATTTTTTAGAGTACAGTTAAGCTTCGTATGGATAGTTGGTTTTGAGGGAGAGGACGAATGGCAGCACGTTATATTACAATTTCAGATACTATTATTAACGACATTGATAAAGGTTTATTACTTATCGACCAGCGTATGCCGTCGTTAAGGCAGTTTACTCAGCTACATGATGTGAGCATGACGACGGCCAATAATTGCTATCAGCGTTTACTCGACTTAGGCTGGTTACATGCCAAACCGCAAATAGGTTACTTTATTACCCAGCCGCTGAATAAACAGAGTACGCCGGTATATCCTCGATTTAACGTAAAAATATCTAAGCCTAAAATCAGCCAATCCATCGACCAAGGCTTACGTGGTCCGTTCTATACCGCACAGCTGCCTGCTGCTCTGTTACCGCAAGCAACCTTGAGTCGCTGTTTACGACGGGCGAATCAACGAGCAGGTGCAGACGTGTTTGCTTATCCTGATTATCAAGGTGATATTGGGCTACGTACCGCCTTGGCCAATCATTTTTCACAACGACACTTTCCGTTAAAAGCAGATAATTTAGTGATCACTAATGGCTGTATTGATGCGGTTCGCAGTGCCATCGAAATCACCACTAATCCAGGAGATACCATTGCCGTGTCATCGCCTTGCTTTAGTGGGTTACTGGACTTATTGGAGAACATGGGCAGGTTAGTGATCGAGATACCGTGTTACCAGGCTCAGCTCGATTTAGAGCAACTTGAAGAACGACTTAAATCTAAGCGTATTTCTGCCTGTCTATTCAGTGCCAATCATATTAATCCACAAGGGTTTTGCCTGAGTAATAAACAAAAGCAACGTATTGCTGAGCTGGCTGCACATTACCAAGTCCCTGTGATTGAAGATGACATTTACTTAGAATTAAGTTATTCCAATACCACACCGTTACCAATTAAATATTGGGATAAATCAGGCTGGGTATTGTGGTGTAGCTCGGTTTCGAAAACGATTGCAGCGGGTTATCGTTTGGGCTGGTGTGAGCCTGGACGTTATTTTAATGACTATTTACAGCTACGTAACGTGCAGTTTTTTGGGGTCAATAATATTGTCCAGCATACGGTCTGCGAGTTTATTAATACTGGCCAATATGCGAAGCACTTGAAGAAGTTAACGACAACCTTGGCGTCCCATGCGCGACAGTATCATAGTTTATTACGAGAATTGTTGCCTGGTAATACTAAAATCAGTGTGGCGGAAGGCGGTATGGTTATCTGGTTACAGCTTGATAATATGGACAGTCAAGCGGTACTTAGTGAAGCATTAAAGCAAGGCGTGCCTTTTCGTGCTGGTAGTGAATTTACCACGCTTGCGTATTATCAAAACTGCTTAAGGTTAAATATTGGCTGGCCGATTGTGGCAAATGCAAAAGACACACCAGACAAACAAGCAGAGGCACTGGCGTTAAGCGCTAAGCTTGTTATCTTGTGTGAACTGATTAACGCCAATGTTGCAGTTATACCTAAGTAGCTTGAGTATAAGTAGGTCTCTCTACTCTTTTGTACACCTATTCTTCATTCAGCACATCAGTCGCTGTGCCAAGATATACTTCAGCAGCCAATAGTATGGATTCATGCAAGGTTGGATGAGCATGTACGGTATGGGCAATATTGTCTGCCGTAAACTTATTATGTATCGCTAAACAAACTTCACCAAATATCTCATCAGCATTGTTACCTATCATGCCGCCACCGATTAAGACGTGATTGTCAGTATTAAAGATCAGCTTAGTTAAGCCATTGGTGTTTACATCTGTGTTCGCTCGACCCAGTGAACGCCAAGGCATGTTTATCACCTTATAATTTAACGCACTGCTAGCCAATTGCTTTTCTGTCCAGCCTAACCAGGTCACCGTTGGGAAACTGGTGGCCATGAAGGGGTGAGTTAACAAGTTATTCTGTGACGGCTTATCGTCAGCAATAAATACCGCGTCATAATCAGCATCAGGCAATGCTTTAGCTTTACTGATGGCGGATAACTGAACTTGATCATCACTAAAATTAAAGGCGGTTATTTCTGCTTGTGGTTTTATTTTGAAAAGCCGTTTTACATAACGTTGAAAGGTTTTGTTGATGTCTTTGTCTAGCTCTGGAAAAACTTCATCACCAGTAATAAAGATATCAACAGCAGCGCCTAAGGCTTGATAGATAGTCGCTATTTCGATGGCATTAATACCAGCACCAATAATGGCGAGTTTATTGGGAATAAAGGGCAGGGCTATGGCTTCGTTATAATGCCAGATGTACTTGTTTGTCGCTGGTGTCAGCAAATTGTTATGGTGTTTCTTTTCATCTATTTTAACTAAGCTGTCTTGGTTGCTAACGTAACCTTGACTATTAAAGTCACCTTTACGCATCACGTAGTACTGACTTTCAAGTTGATCGAGTTTATGACGAACAGCACTAAGGTCGATGCTGGGTGCTAAATAGCCAATACCTAGTGGACTTGCCCCTCGAACACTGTGAATTGATTTAGCCATATGCAGTAACGCGTGAGTTCGGACTATAGTCGTATCGACTTGCTGTTGTTGTATGTTTGCTTTCATTTAAACTCTCGTTAAAACGCAGAAAGTATCAATCTAGCACATGTTTAATACCTATTTATAGGTGGTTTTGAGTTGTTTGTTATCTGTGTCGCAATATGATTATTCTTGATAGCGTCGTAATAAAAGCTAAATATTCTGATATGTTGCAGCAACAGCAGAGTATCTGGTAATTAGGCTTGGAAAAGCAGGTAACGAATCGAAGTGGATTAATGAAGGCCTGTAATGTGAACCGAGCGGATTAACGCGTTTTAACTTGTTAATTATATATCTGTAATATGTTACATCGTTGAGCAAAGCTATTAGTTGATTTAAATTAACTATTTAGGCTATTTGTATAAATATTTTATTTTTTACTTTATTTCAATGTATTACTCTCAATAACATCTAAAATAAGCCCTCATCAACACGAAATCATCATTAACTTAAGGTTAACATTCTGTTATCACTGTTTTAAAAATGAAAATGGAGTATTTCCTCTAAAAATGACTTGCTGTTACGTTTAATCAAATCTAACATATCACTAATTGAGTATATTTGTAGAATCCTGATGTTACCGATTATTAAAAGGATATGATAATGCCTGTATTAGATGTCGAAGCAAAAACACGATCAGCTCAGCAAGTTTTAAATTCAACTAAAGCTACAGATAAACCTGAAGCCGTTAGGTTAAACGATGTCGAGAAATTAGTTGATGCCGTACTTGCCGAAGTTGGAAACCATATTGTCTTGGGACTGCCGATAGCAATTGGCAAAGCTATTACGTTTAGCAATGCGTTATATCAACGCGCAAAGGCTGATCCAAGTATCACGTTGCAAATTGAAACTGCTATATCGTTGGAAATTCCCCGGGCTAAAACAGATCTTGAAAATAAATTTCTTGCCCCATTTGTCAGTCGTCATTTTGCTGATGTGCAAGAACTTGATTATATGAAAGATATTCGAAATAAAACCTTACCAGATAATATTACGGTTTTTGAATTCTTCTTTAAAGCGGGTAGTTTTATAAATCACGCACAGCAGCTCAATTACACAAGTACCAATTATACTCATGCTGTTCGAGATTTAATAGATAAAGGGGTTAACGTTGTTGCACAAGTTGTTGCGGAGCGACACGTTGATGACGTCACTACATATAGCCTTTGCAGTAACTCAGATTTAGCATTAGATATGATTCCGGTGTTAGAAGAGTTAAAGGTTGTAGAAGGCAGAAAATTTGTTTGTGTGGGTGAAGTTAATTCTAATATGCCATTTATGCGTAATCATGCTGAAGTCAGTGCTAATACATTTAACTTTATTTTAGAAAGCCAAGAAAAAGACTATGCATTATTTGCTACCCCTGAAGACGCTATTTCAAACGCAGATCACATGATTGGATTTTATGCGAGTAGTTTGATTAAAGACGGTGGAACACTCCAGCTTGGCATAGGTTCACTTTGTAGTGCACTAAGCTATAGCTTGTTACTCCGCCACCAAAATAATGGACGTTATAATGAAATTTTCAATGATTTAAAAATTTCAGAGAAATTTCCTATCGTGGCTAAAGTAGGCGATAGAAGTATTTTCAGCCAAGGTTTATACGGATGCAGTGAATTAATGGTAGATGGTTTCATGCATTTGTATCAAGCCGGGATCTTAACACGCCAAGTATTTTCTGATGTTTTATTACAATCTTTGCTGAATGATAACGTGATAACCACTGATGTAAACATCAATACACTCACCACATTACTTAAGTATAAAGCAATTTCAGCCGAACTCACCACGAAGGATCTCGCTTACCTACAAGAATTAGGGATATTTAAATCGGCAGTGACTTTGTATCAAAACACGTTATACAGTAATGACGAAAGTTGTATTGCAGATTTGAGTCAAACAGATGCACTTTTGTGGATTGAGCAGCATTGCCTCGGAGACAAACTTAAAGGTGGCATTGTAATGCATGGCGCCTTCTTTATTGGCCCTAAGGCATTTTATAAAGCACTGAATACAATGACTGAAGATGATCATGCTAAGTTCTGTATGACAAGTGTGAAGTATGTGAATGATCTGTACGATCATTTCTTGGGTGATCAAAAAATTAAAGCGATGCAACGTAAAGAAGCTCGCTTTCTTAATTCTGCAATGATGGTGACACTTGATGGTTCCGTGATCTCAGATGGATTAGAAAATGGCCAAGTGGTTAGTGGTGTAGGTGGTCAGTATAATTTTGTTGCTCAATCTCATCAGATGAAAGATGCCCGATCGATTCTTAAATTACGCAGTACCTGTGTACGAAATGGTAAACTTCAATCCAACGTACTGTTCAACTATGGACATAATACAATACCGCGTCAGTTACGTGATATTGTGATTACTGAATATGGTATTGCAGATCTACGAAGCAAACCGGATCACATTGTTTATACCGAGTTAATTAAAATTTCTGACTCTCGATTTCAGTCTCAATTACTTCAGCAAGCAAAAGGTGCTGGCAAAGTAGCTGCTAATTACCAAATTCCCATCGCATTTTGTAATAATTTACCTGAGGCGATCACCGATCTTTGTAACAAGCATAAGCAACATGGCGTATTCCCTGAGTACCCACACGGAAGTAGTTTTACTCATGCTGAGTTGAAACTGATGAAGGCATTAAAGTCATTGAAAAATAAAGGACAGTCGAGAAGGGGTAAGTTAAAGCTGATGTTGCAAGGACTCACGGCAACAAAACCAACTGAAGAAATTCAGCAATTGTTAAGTCGTATGGACCTCACTAATCCGGTTAATTTTGCAGAACGTATGGCTCAACGCTTATTGAGTAAAGAATTGCAGAACAAATAGTGCATATTCATAAGTTAGCTTAATCACTAAGTATTTATAGGTAGTTCTGTTAAACTGATCGTCATCAGTTTAACAGATGAAAATTGACTATGAATAAATTTTTATGGACGCCGATTATCACTTCAGTTCTGATTGTCGGCAGTGCGACTAGTTACTATTTATTGAGCGATTATCAGCGGCTAGAGACGCAACAAGCGCTAATAGCGGCTGCTCCTTTCGAACAACTTTCTGCGTCTGAAATAAGTGATAAGCGTATTTTAACGCTGCAAGATAAGCTTTACGATGATAAGCAGAATGCCAAACTTTGGTTTCAACTCGGTAATGCTTACCTGTATAACGGCGAGTATGATAATGCTTTGTTAGTGTTTGATTATTCAATTCGGTTAACGACAGAACCAACGGCAATACATTATTCAGCAAAAGCATCTGCGTTGTATTACGCGCGCGGCCAGCATTTAACCGCAGAGGTTAAAGCGCTGCTTGACCAAGCATTATCACTTGAACCCAACAACCAAACGGCACTGATGATGTTAGCGGCAAATGAATTTATGAATGTGCGGTATCAACATGCAATCGACCTCTGGGTGCAATTACTCGATTCTGATCAGCAAGGATTAGACAGGGTTTCAATTATTAATTCAATTAATCAAGCCAAGCAATTTATTAAATAATGATGAATACCAATCACGATAAATAGTTGATCACTTATTTAACGCAATTGGTATCACCACTTTGGCTTGTCGTCATTCAGTTATCTCATTATTGATTAAGAAAAAAAATGCCGACATCAAGTCGGCATTTTTGTCATTACCAATGTTCAGTAATTAATAAGTTGCTTCACGTTTTTCTGCTTCAGCTTCCCATTTTGGCACAAGTGTTTTCAAGAACTCTGCTTTCTCTTTATGCATCTTGTCCATGTCCATACCAAGTGCTTGTTGTGCAAGTTCTTTGGTTGAGATATCAGGGATCTCGATTGGATCGGTAATCCCTTTCTTAGCCAGTAGGCGAATTAATTGAGTTCGTGCATCTGTCGCACGGTCTAACGCTGTACCTAATACACGTAGAGCAACTTCTGGTGCATGCATATGTACACCATGAGATGCAATCGCATAATCCCAACGCCATTGTGCATGACGGATATTGAGTTGGATTTCATCCATCTCAGCCTGTGTTGCACCGGCTTCCCATGCTGCTTTCGCTTCAAAGTGTGCTGCGATGATTTGCTTTTCTGCCAACAGTTTCATCTCAGTCACTTGATCTTTACGTGTTTTGACCACGTCTTGTAGCATTTCTTTACTTTGGGTATGACAGTTTGCACACGTATCTTGGAAACGATCAAATGGGTTACCTACTTTGTGGTCGGTAAATACAGTACCATCCGCATTTTTTACTTTTGGCATATGGCAATCAACACACGTTACGTTATTTTTACCATGGATACCTTCACGCCATGTTTCATAACCTGGATGCTGTGCTTTTAACATTGGCGTTTTAGACACTGCATGTGTCCAATCTTTGAAACCAATCTCGTCATAGTATTCTTCCATTTGGTCAACTGTGGTACCTTTATCCCATGGGAATTTTACGGCTTTAGTTGGACCTGTGAAATAGTACTCAACGTGGCATTGCGCACAAACTTGCGCTTGTTGATCAAGGCGACCTTGCTCTTTAAATGGCTTACCAATTACTTCCATTGCTCGTTCAACGTGTGGACGAGTCAATTTAAGTGCGGGTTCTCCATTTTTAAATGCGTCGCTACGGGTATCATGACAATCGGCACAACCAATGGCATTAACAATCTCAGCACCCCCTTTCGCCCATTTACCTGAGAAGTAAGCATCTTCACCATTTTGTTCAATAAAGCGCGCTACATCAGGGCTTTTACAACTCCAGCAAGACATAACCATAGGGCCATTTTTAGCATTAGTTGGTCCTCCTGTACGTAGGGTATTACGAATATCATCAATGGCATAGAAATGACCACGGGCTTTATTATAGTCTTTAGAAAAACCATAACCGGCCCACATGATGACCATATTTGGATCACCTTGTAATGCATCTTCTATTTCTTTGCTTTCACTGGTCGCTTTCCACGTTTTGTATTGATCCGGATGTGCTTGTTGGAACTTTTCATTACGTGGTTCTAATTGTTCTGTTATTTGATCCGCAGCAAATGCCGTTGTACTCATACTAAGTAATAGTGATGCAAATACAGCGGCTACGCTTGACGTTGGCTTTAGAGTTTTAAATACACTAACCATGTTGTCTCCAATTATTAATTATTTAGATTGACCAAGCGTTGTGAGAGTGGCAACAAATAAGAATTGGAAACGTATCTATATATTTTAATTTAATCTTTCATGTCAGAAGGATTATTTTAAAACATATAATTACGTTATTTAAAATATCTCAAATATACCTATATATAAATAAAAACCGCCGCTTACTCTCTTGTTTATTGTTCTCGATCAAGATTATTAAAATAATAAATAATGTGTTTTCATTATCCCCAAATAAGTACGAAAAAAGATGGTCAAAGAGTAGGCTATACAGTAAATGACACACCTTGACATTTATTTACATTTTAATAACATATGTTAGTCTTTTTAAAACATGGGCTTATGAGTTTGTTGACGTATATCTCAAATATCGAATTAACTCGTTGTAGGTATGGGTTATTTGTTTTTAATTTTCCAGTTTTAAAATATAGTGAACTCGTTAAGCGTTGTGGCTGGCACTGTAAATAAGAATTATTCTTAATAAGAATTAGTATTACTCAGTAAAACAAATAATTGATAAGTTGAAATAACTTTTAATTTAAAAACATGTTTTGTCTGAATGATTAAACTAACGAAAATTAAAATGTGTTTTTAATTAATACACATTTTTATAATTCTCATAGAAGGATGCAAAATGGGTAATGTAAAATTAGCCATACGTACAACGATTAGCTTTCTGCTCTTCATATGTATCTATGGTTTTAATTTCAGTGCTGCAGCAGAGTCGCCAGATCACTTGGTCATTAATGCAAGCACTGATAGTCGACACGAAGTGACGTTTAATCGCGACAGTGATGATGCTTGTACACAATGCCATAAGGATTCGAAAGAAACACGCCAGGGTACACATGGTGAAAAAGTCGTAGCAGAACTAGGCAGAGACCTTAAATGCGTTGAATGCCATAACACGGTGGGTCCCAACCATCGTGAAAATGCGTCGCAAGTCACCAAATTCTCATCCGCTCAATCTGAAATCGGCACACATAAAAATCTGCTTGATTTTGGCGCTATTTTAAAAGCGACGGGCAATTGTACTGAATGTCATACATCAGAAAAATTACAAGAAAAAACCTGGGTACATGATGTACATGCGAAAAAAGCCACGTGTTCGTCTTGCCATGTGATCCATGCCGACGGTGAGAAAGAAGGTATGCAAGCGCTAGAACGTAAGGAACAAATTGCGCAATGCGTCGATTGTCATAAAGACTTTAACTTGAAAAAAGAAGATAAGGGAGAATGACATGGCCTGTTCTAGACGAAATTTATTAATTGGTGCTGGTGCGGTAATTTTTACGACTGGCGTCTCTAAAATTGCGCTAGCCAAAAAATCATTAGTTGCTACGCAAGAAGTCGGTGATAAACGCTACGGAATGGTTTTTGACGAAACGGCTTGTATTGGTTGTACAGCTTGTACCGATGCGTGTCGTGAAGTGAACAATGTACCGGAAGGCGTGTCACGTTTAAAAATTGAACGCAGTGCGCCGATGGGTGAGTATCCAGATGTTGATTACACATTCAATCGTGTTTCTTGTCAGCACTGTGATAATGCGCCTTGTGTCACTGTTTGTCCGACGGGTGCTTCGTATGTTGATTTAAAAACAGGCATTGTCGATGTTCATAGCGATAAGTGTGTTGGTTGTGGTTATTGCTTAGCGGCTTGTCCGTATCAAGTACGATTCTTTAATCCAGAAACAAAATCTGCAGATAAATGTAATTTCTGTCGTGATACTAATTTAAAAGCCGGGAAATTGCCTGCTTGCGTTGAATCATGTCCGACTAAAGCATTGACCTTTGGTGATCTGAACGATCCTGCGAGTGAGATAAATAAAGTCATTGCCAGTAATGCCGTTTATCGCTCGAAAGTAGAATTAGGTACGGAGCCAAAACTGTATAAAGTGGCGGATACAAAAGGGGAGATAAAACGATGAATACATTTGTAAGTGCGTTTACGTTTGATTCATTGGTGTGGGACTGGATCATTGCGGTATACCTGTTTTTAACCGGGATGTCGGCGGGTATGGTGTTAATTGCGATTCATTTGAAACGCAAGGTCATTGAAGGTAAAGCATCCGCTAATGGTATTATCAAAGCAACGGCAATTTTAGCGCCGCTGGGGATCATGTCCGGCTTAGTCATTTTGATTTTCCACTTAACTAAACCCTTAGCATTCTGGAAGATCTTAGTTTACTTCAATCCCACCTCCGTGATGTCGATGGGCGTGATTTTATTCCAAGTTTATATGATGATTTTATTTACTTGGATTGCCATCATGTTTAAAGATGAATTAGCGGTATTACTGCAGAAGTTATTCAAAGGTCGCTTTGATTTTGTCAATCCGATAGTAGATAAACTGGCTAAATTTGAAAATGCTCTAGAGCTATTTTTAGCACTGCTTGCTGTTATGTTAGCGGCTTATACTGGCTTTTTATTATCGGCATTGAAAACTTATCCGATGTTAAATAATCCGGTATTACCTGTGTTATTTATCTTCTCTAGCGTGTCATCGGGTGCTGCTGCCTGTTTAATGCTTGGTATTGTTGGATTTAAAGAATCATTCCACAGTAAAAGTGTGCAATGGATCCATGGTATTGAACGTCCTGTCGTGGTATTCGAACTGTTTGTATTGCTCACCTTTTTTACGGGCCTTATCTTTGGTGGCGGTCAGAAAGAAATGGCTGCGATGGCCGCGATTGGCGGCGGTTTTTGGGCATCATGGTTCTGGTACGGTGTCGTCGGTGCCGGTATGTTAATGCCATTAGCGTTAAACTTTTTTGTGCCAGCACAGTCTCGTCAAAACAAAGCGTTTGTATTGTTAGTGACATCACTCAGCCTTGCTGGTGTGTTAATGCTACGTACATTTATTTTGTATGCGGGACAGATGACAGTTGTTTAACTGTTCGTTACTGATAACTGACTATCACTTAAGAATTATCTTATTGTGTTATTAACGGTTGTCTTAAATCAAAGTTAATATCTTGGGCATAAGTTAATGTCTTAAGTACAAGTTAATGACTTATATAAAGTAAGAGGGTTCATTAGGACTCTCTTTGTTTTTTTATTATCTATGGATCCATTTATGATCCCCGAAATTGCATTATTTTCACTTATTCTTGGTACGCTGTGCGCTATTCTCGGTGCCGCTATTCCCTTGTTTGGCATCGTGACCAAACAACCACATTTAAGCCGTTATTCGTGGCCATTGAGTTATGGCGCGTTTGTCGCGGTGACCACCTCAATTTGTCTACTTGCTTATAGTTTCACTGTCGATGACTTCTCGGTCACCTATATTGCCCAACATTCTAATTCTCAGTTACCGGTATTGTTTAAGATAGCCGCTGTGTGGGGCGGACATGAAGGCTCACTATTATTTTGGGTGTTTTCGTTGTCGTTATGGTCGGCGGCAATTGCGTTCGTTAACCGTCATCACAATCAAGCTTTTATTAGCCGGGTATTAATCGTATTAAGTTTATTAACCGCTGCGTTTGGTTTATTTACACTGCTGGGGTCGAATCCTTTTGCGCGGTTATTTCCGGTACCGATGCAAGGACGTGATTTACACCCGATGTTACAAGATGTCGGTCTTATTTTTCATCCGCCATTATTGTATTTAGGTTATGTGGGATTTTCGGGATCCTTTGCCTTTGCAGTGGCTGCGCTAACTATGCCAGATATCGACATTCCTTGGCCACAGTGGAGCCGAGCTTGGACGCTTGCCGCTTGGGTGATGCTAACGGGGGGGATCGCACTGGGTTCGTGGTGGGCATATTATGAACTGGGTTGGGGCGGTTGGTGGTTCTGGGATCCCGTTGAAAATGCATCTTTATTACCTTGGTTAACCGGAACCGCATTACTGCATTCATTGATCGCCAGCGAAAAACGCCAGGCGTTGATTAACTGGAGTTTGCTGCTATCGATATTTACTTTTAGCTTGAGTTTGCTCGGTACTTTTGTGGTTCGCTCTGGGATCTTAACTTCTGTGCATGCATTTGCGGTAGACCCGACACGCGGACTGGTACTGCTCGTGATCTTAGCTGTTTGTGTCGTTGTGCCGCTAACGTTGTTTATGTTACAAAGTAGTAAGATCAAACCATTAAAACTTCGCAGTATTGTCAGCCGTGAAGTATTATTTTTGATACTAAATAGTGTGCTGGTGGTGACGACATTGTCGGTGTTGTTAGGGACTTTTTATCCGATGGTCTTTCAAGTCTTCAACTTCGGCAGTATCTCTGTTGGTGCACCTTTCTTCAATGCGGTATTTGTACCTTTGGCGTTATTGTGTTTTGTATTAATGAGTATCGCCCCTTTTATACATTGGCAAAAAACCAACGTTAATGGTCTACATGTGAAGTTGATATTAGTGTGGATAGCTGCAGTTATAATAGGCTCAGTGATGAGTTACTTGTTTAATGAAACCTTGTCTGTATTGGTATTATGGGTGCTGATATTGTGCGCCGGTATCGTTATGTCGGCTTTATTTGCTGGGGTGCGACTACGCCATTTAGCCATGACTGTTGCACATATTGGTGTTGCGATCACTGCGGTTGGGATATTACTCGTCAGTTATAATTCCACCGAGGTAAGCGCAAAAATGAGCCCAGGTGTGTCGGTCGAGTTAGGTGATTTAACCGTTACTTATGTCAACACTGAATGGGTGGTTGCAGCTAATTTTACTGCCGAACAAGCTGTCATTGAAGTTGTTGATGCTAGCGGTGAGCTGGTGCAATTGAAACCACAAAAACGCCATTATCCAGTGCGCGTAATGAATATGAGTGAGCCCGCTATTCATTCAACGTGGCTGCGTGATATCTACATTACTATGGGTGAAAAGGTTGATAGTAACGCTTATGCAATCCGAATCCAGAATAAAGCGTTTATCAACTGGTTATGGGCGGGCAGCATAATAATGATGGTTGGTGGTATTTTGGCGATAGGGCAGCGATATGCTAAATAATAAGTTTAAATTAATACTACCGAGTTTGTTTGGGTTGTTGTTTGTCGCAGCGATGATGTTTGCATTAACCTCTCAAGAGGAACAAGTGACGCCTTCTGCCTTGGTTGGTAAACCGATCCCTGCGTTTACCGCCAGCAGCTTAAGTGCTACTGAACGAGTTGGTAATAATGAGCGGATCGATAACAATGAACTAGTCGGTAATAATGAGTTATTAGGTAATAGCGCACTATTAGATAACAGTATATTTCAGACGGATAAAAATTATACCTTGTTAAATGTATGGGCTTCTTGGTGCGCTGTTTGTCAAAGTGAGCATGGTTTTTTAATGAAGCTGGCGGGTAAAGATGGCATGCGCATCGTTGGCTTAAACTACCGTGACGATCGCGCCGATGCTAATCACGTGTTAAGTGCGCTGGGTAATCCTTACGTGGCAACAATCTTTGATCCTGACGGCAAGATTGCCTTGGATATGGGGGTGGTTGCGACGCCAGAAACCTACTTGTTAGATAATCAGGGCATTGTACTCTTTCGTTATTCTGGGGCGCTGGATGAAACGGTTTGGCAGCATTACTTCAAGCCATTTATGCAGCTGTTAACAAATAAATGAATAGGGCTAACGAACAACTGAATCAATCAATAAATTAATCAAGTGGGAACATAAATGAAACGATTATCAGCGTGTTTTTGCATGATGGCGATGTTAATCATAACGCCTCTCTCTGCACAGCAGCCTAGTTTGTCTGATGGTGAACCTAAGCAGTCGGTAGAAATATTTGAATTTAATACCTTGGATAAACAAAATAGGGCGATTCATTTAGCGCGTCAATTACGCTGCCCGCAATGCCAAAATCAAAACCTGATGGAATCAAACTCACCGATAGCCAAAGATTTACGACTAAAAGTATATGTGATGGTGAATGAGGGCAAGACAAACCCTCAAGTGATCGATTTTATGACCAGTCGGTTTGGCGATATGGTGTTGTACAAACCTAAGTTTGAACCAAGAACGTATGTATTGTGGCTCGGGCCTTTGTTTTTGATTATGCTATTCGGTTGGCTGGGTTATCGTAAAGTAACGGTATCAATGACTAATTAATTTTACTTATATATTAATTATAAACCTTGACTTACTTAGAATTAAATACCCATTAAGTGATACCTTTGGGTTGGTTGTATTGTTCTTTTTATAATCTAATCTCTAATTAGATTAAAATTCCACATTTAAAATTAAACGCTAAAAATTAAACTTTATACACAAAGGCCTCGTCTTAATTTATTGATCTTAATCACATTTATTTAACGTGACTACATGTAATGTTTATTTGCTTTTATTTAGTAAAGCTCAGTTCTGGCTCTTTGAACTGATTTATTAACTTAAATCTAATAATAAGGATAGATAAATGAAACGGATTCTTGCATTTTTTACTCTATGTTTGATTGTATTTAGCAGTCAGGCTAAAGGCTTAACGAATAGTTCGAATTATAAGGGGTACACAGAAACGAAATATCCCATTGTTTTGGTCCATGGACTTTTTGGTTTTGATTCCATTTTGGGTATTGACTATTTTTATGGTGTTACCCGTGCTCTAAGTAAAAGTGGTGCTGAAGTGTATGTGGCTCAAGTCTCTGCGGCGAATACGACCGAAGTTCGTGGCGAGCAGTTATTAGCACAGGTAGAACAGATTTTAGCGGCTACTGGTGCAGATAAAGTTAACTTAATTGGTCATAGCCATGGCGGGCCAACAGCACGTTATGTGGCATCTGTTGCCCCACAATACGTCGCGTCTGTTACCAGTATTGGTGGTGTAAATAAAGGCACTCGTGTTGCTGATATTTTACGTGGAGAGGTACCAGAGGGGTCGGTATCTGAGGAACTAATAGCTTCTATGGCTGATGGTTTAAGTAAGTTAATTACTTTTCTTTCTCGTGGAGGAAAGCTACCACAAGATACAGTTGCGGCATTAGAAGCATTAACAACTAAGAACTCGCTAAAATTTAATGAATCGTATCCAGAAGGTGTGCCTATTACTGCATGTGGTGAAGGTGATTATGTTGCTGGGAATGGGGTTTACTATTACTCATGGAGCGGTAGTGCTAACTTTACTAACGCGTTAGATCCAATGGATTTGGCGCTTACGCTGACTGGTAAGGCTTTTAATGTTCCAAATGATGGCCTTGTTTCTTCGTGCAGTTCACGCTTAGGTAAAGTAATTCGCGATAATTATAAAATGAATCATATGGATGAAGTTAATCAAACTTTAGGTCTTCATCATTTATTTGAAACTGATCCAAAAACTTTATATCGTCAACATGCTAACCGTTTAAAACTACAAGGTTTATAGAAATGAAAAAGATCGTATTAACGCTGGTAGTTTTAATCGTAGTCGTTACTGCGATCTTTATTTATAAAAACAACACGAATAAGCACATACAAGCGAAATCGTTCCAGTCAAAATCGCAGCAGGATACTGATATTGATTCAACATTTGATCGCGATACATTTGAATATTTTTTATCGGGATTAGGTGAGGTTGAGTTGGATAATTTACAAGATAAATTTATACAGTTTAATTTGCAACGTCCTGCTGACTCACAAATAGATAAGGCACTATTTCAGCAATATATCAACTATAAAACTTATTTACAGACACTAGAATCTAATGCTAGTTCTGCTGAATTTGGTTTAGAAGATTTGATTGCGTTAAATGATCAATTACTTGCTGCTCAGCTTAAGTTTTTTACAGCGGAACAACAAAAAAATCTGTTCGCAGAAGAAAATCAATTAAGAATGATGACATTGAAAAAGCTAGAACTTCAGCAAGTTGCAGCGTCGGAAGAGGAGTTTAATGTACTATGGCAACAAGAATTACAGTTGCTTCCAGAAGAAGAACAGGTAGCGTATAAGAATGCGGCCTTAATGGGCTCGTTGGTAAATACAGAAGGCATGGATCCTCAAGAACAGTATTTGATACGCCAAGAACTGGTAGGGGCCGAAGGAGCACAACGTTTAGCTGAATTAGATGCAAAGAACGAAGTGTTTAACGCTGACGTTGATAGCTATTTAAATGAGCGGCAAGCGTTAATGACTGATGATAGTTTAACGATGGAAGAGCTAGAATCAGCGATAACAGAATTACGTGAAACGAATTTTTCTTCTCAACAACAACGCCGTATTAAAGCGCTGGAACGCATTCATGATGCTAATACGGAATCATAGTCATTAATCAATACCAAGGAACTTGTATAAATATATGTTTTATTAATGGATTTATATCGTTTCAACTGTAGCATATCACCAAATATAATAGTTCTCGTTCATCGCGTTTCACTGGTCGCGGTAGTTGTAAATACGGCTGAATTAACGGCCGTATTTTTGTACTCGATATTGAACTGATATTTCTAAGATGTTTTTTCTGCGGTCTTTTCTAATGCCAAAATAAGCATAATGGCAGCAAGCATAGCAACAATTGCATAGGCTAATAATGCTGGCTGACCTGTTACTTGCTCGAAACTAAATGGCGAAAGATTACGTTCTAGCAATGGGACTTCAAGGCCACTAGAGTTAGTACGCCAAGTTAACGTTTCTTTCCATGGCCATACTTTACCAAGTGTTCCTATCATCAATCCGGTTAAAAACGTCAGTGCGATATCGCGGTAGTGTTTTAGTACCCATGTCAGCACATGCGAGAATGTCAGCAGGCCAATGGCACAACCAGATGCGAATATCGCTAATGTGACGATGTCGATAGACTTAGCCGCCGCAAGAATGGGGGCATACATACCTAACATCAACAGAATGAAACTTCCTGAAATACCCGGTAAGATCATGGCACAAATGGCAATTGAGCCAGCAAGTAATATGTTGATCGAGGTTGGCTCCAGATTAAGCGGTTGCAGTACGGTAATACTATAAGCAAAAGCAATACCAGCGAGCACAGCGACAAAGCGGCTGACTTTCCAGAATTCGACTTGCTTAAACATGTGGTTTACCGAGATGATGATTAAACCGAAGAAGAACGACCACAGTGGAATAGGGTGTGTGTTTAGCATCCATGTGATAACACGCGCTAGCGTAAAGATACTTGTTAGGATACCTGCCAGCAACACGATCAAGAATGTTCCGTTGATGTAATCAAAAGCCGCCTTTAGGCCATCCTTTCTGATCATACCGATTAGGCTTGGAGTGACGCGACTAATACTTCCTAACAGAGTATCGTAAATTCCGGTAATGAAGGCAATTGTACCGCCGGATACGCCTGGAACAACGTCTGCTGCGCCCATCGCCATGCCTTTTAGAAAGATAGAAACTTTACTCATGATTCTCCGTCTGTTTATTGATTAAGGGGAAATTTGACCGCATTATAAACTGTTTGAGTGAAAAAAATGTAATAACCGCTGTGACTTTTTTGAATTTACTACAAATTCCATGCGTTAGTTAGCTTGTTATGCGTTGTAAGGAGGATGTTTTTCAGTTTCTTAAGGGTATTCTCGATGAATTTAGCTGTGAGGGGATATTTTGTGAAGCTAGTTCTGCTTTAGAAAATATTGGCCACCAGTAGACAATGTGTTTCACCAGAGTAACACTTATTTCAAGCCTGACGGCTGCTTCATAGCCTATCCTCTTGATTATTATGCTTAGCAATTATTGGTGTAGAACTTGCCTTATTAAAGCTAATAAATGTAAAAAGATATTCTCTGCTTTGTCAGTATTTCTAGAGATTTCTTTGTGCATTGAGGTTCACGCTAACTGTTGTAAGGTTTAATCATGTTCCTATCAATTTTCATTTCAAGTTTGCTTTTTTGTGTTCTGCTGCTGAGTATTGCCCATATGAATTACAGTCTAAGCTTTAAGATTAGGCGGTGGTCAGGAAAAATTGAGTCTCTGAGGAGCATTACAGTTACTGCAGCAATTGTCATCGTTTGCAGCATGTTCACTTCTTACCCGTCACAAGCCGATGGTGGTGATTTTTCTTTGGACTTTACCGCGGCTGCACCATTTGACTATAATCACACAACTGGCGGCGGAGCCTTTGAAGACCGGACTGTCGGTAAGTTCGATGATATAGTCGAATCTCTCGAAGGGGGGGATTTTGCCTGTGGCGACACCGTCACCTTTCTGACTCAGGTGGTAACGGCTAGCTCTCCAAGTGATGCTATTCAGACAATCGAACTGGATTACGTATTTCTGGCTAATTCTACCGGGCAACCAGGGGTAGCTCTTAGTGATGTCACTGGTGTTCAAATTAATTATGCTGTTGCCTCGCCTGACGGCGATGGTTTGGACTCTGGCAATAAAGATAATGACAATAGTAGCGCCACACTGACAGCTGAGTTATTGACTGGACCTTTATACACCTCAGGGGCCGAATTGCATGCCACTGTCGAAGTGACAAACCTAGAAGCCGGCGAAGAAGTCATCGTGCGGGTCGACGTTCGGGTCTCCTGTGATCTGGGTTCGAGACCAACAGGTAATCTACAGGCCCGCCTTGACGATGCGCGCACCATAGCGCCGAATGGCGATACCATACCTGGTGGCGCGCAAACCATTCCGTTCAAGAAAGTGAATAAGATTGAACCGGCGATGATCGAGGTTTCCAAAACAGTAACGACTGTTAATGGCAATTGTCCTGGCAACGAAAGCTTGACCATTGACTTAATCGACGCGGTGAAATACTGCTATGAAGTCACCAACACAGCGACAACAACCCCACTGTTAAACGTGATGGTGGTTGATGATAACGGTACACCGGGCAATCCAAATGATGATTTTGAAATAGAGAACCTAATTGGACTCACAAACGAAGATAACGATAATATCACCGATGATCTGGCAGCTGGTAGCGTGGCGACAGGCTCTGCCATTGTTGAAATCAATGATTTTAACCTTGCTGGCCAGGCTCTGGTCAATATAGCCACCGCTACCGCCGATGGAGTCAGTGATACAGATCCGGCGCAGGTGAATATTAACCCACTGCCTGTGCCCGCAGTCGAGATTATTAAAGAAATCTGTATTAAGGTGGAATGTACGGACGGTGATTTTGTTGATGCCAATAGCAGCACTGTTGCGCCAATAACTACGTTGGGAGGCGATGCAACTTACCGAATAACCGTAGAAAACATCGGGGAAACCAGCTTGATTAATGTCATGGTTACTGATGCCCAATTGAATATTGTTGATTATTTTGTTGGTAACCTGGCGTTTGAGGAGACAAAAATATTAACCTCAGTTAATATTCCTGAGCTTGCGCAACCCGGGCGTTGTCAGATATCGGGCGACCTTACCAATATCGCCACGGTAACGGCTGAGTTCGCGCTCACCAGTGAAACGGTCATGGATAGTGATCCCGCAGTATTAAGATGCGTCGAAGAAGCATTGACCCTTATTAAAGAAATAAGTATTGATGGTGGTACGACGTATTTCGATGCAAATGACGGAGCCAATGCACCCGTGGTTGCCCTTGGAGAAGGTGGCTTATATCGGATATCAGTATTTAATGGCGGTACCGCAGATTTGATGAACGTTGTGCTTAACGATTCGACTTTGGGTATTGCTAACTATGCTGTTGGTACCGTGTTGGTCGGGAATACGGTGATTTTGGGTGCTGGTGAAATACCTGCGCTGGCACAACCGGAACGTTGCGAGGATCCTGGTGATATCACAAACATTGCAACCGTAACTGGCACCTCAACTGTGACCGGAAATGAGTTAAGTGCTAGCGACCCGGCGGTGTTACGCTGTGTTGAAGAGGTAATAGAAATAGTCAAAGAAATTAGCGTTGATGGTGTAAATTTCTTCGATGCTAATAACAGCAGCACAGCACCGGCAGTGGAAATAGGCGCAGGCGCCACTTACCGCATTATTTTGAGGAATAATGGTACCACTGAATTAATCAATCTGATCGTAAATGACGCAAAACTGAGCATTAGTAATTTTGCCGTATCAGGAGCACTTGCAGCGGGTAGTTCAATCACATTAACCTCAGGTGATATTACACAGCTAGACCAATCGGATACCAATTTGTGTTCGACAGCTGACGATTTTACTAATATGGCATCCGTAACAGCTACATCTCCTGCCACAGGCAATGAGGTGAGTGATATGGATCCGGCAGTGTTACGTTGTATCAATGAAGGGATCACCATCTTGAAGGCTGTTAGTGTCGATGGCGGTAATACCTTCTTTGATGCCAACACCAGTGATACAGCTCCAAGCCTTGCTATCGGAGGGGAAGCAATCTATCGCGTCACTTTAGAGAACATAGGGTCTAGTAAGCTAGCTAATCTTGAACTCAACGATGAAGAATTGGAAGTAATTAAATTAAAACTTGATGACTTAGACATAGGTATTAAAAGAACAGAGGACGGGATTGAGATCTCAGCACCAAGAACTCCGTGTAGCATGGCTGGTACGCACACTAACATTGCCTCAATTAATGCAATATCAGTAGCAACAGGTAATACTGTCAGCGCCAGTGACCCGGCGCTTATCAATTGTATTGGTGATGCCGCCGGTGTATTGATTATTGACGAGGACAGCATTGATAATGACCTAGTTTACTGGCTGGGAAGCGTTGCTAAACCAGAGCCGAATAATGGTTCTGATTTTTCCACCGCTGAGATTAATGAGCATATTCCCGCTATTGGTCAGCGACTGCCACTGCCGTTTTTCGTTAGTAATGTAGGTAGCCAGTTCCAGTTAAAAACTGGTCAGGTTGGTGACGAAGCCTGGTATGCTTTACAGCAAGTGCCTTCGAACTGGGGAGGGAATGGTTTACGTGCATTCATTAATGGTACGTTAAGACAAAGTAAGCTCGACAAAATTGATGACGTTACTCCGCTGCGAGCGACCGGGCTGAAAGGCCTCGAAGGCGGTGACTATTGTGCTATCGTCTACGACAGTGATGTCAGCATCAATTACGCCCCGTTACAGGGGAACCTACAGGGTGAAATCCTTGGCATCGCGGCATTTCATGTTGAGATTGGCGGGGTTAGATTACTCGACACCTTCTCATCAAGTACGTTACCCTCGGTTCTTATTTCCGCGCTTGATCCAACAACTGTTTGTGCGGGACAACTCCGTTTGCTTAGCGCGCCGCGACCACCTAGTTCGTCAGAGCCGGCAGATATAGATCCGGATAATCCAAAAGGAGGTTACTTGCAGTAGTTGCGGTTATTTCGTTCGCCAGTTAACTTGCAGCAAGCAACTACTGATTCAATCTTGTAAATTACGTGGTATGAGAAACTACTCTAACTCATAATGGGATATATACGAGTTAGAGTGATTGCAAAACTCATGATGATTGAGATTGATGATTAAAGGTGAATAGAAATTACGTTATGTTCGCGAAACAGAGCGTTGTTGGCGATCTTAAAAATAGAATGATATTTCAAATGAGCTAGTCATTTTTAATGCCAACTTGGAACGTTATTTTAGTGTTTACCATCAAAGGTCACAGTTATTATTGTTGTTTATGCTTAATCGTGATCGCCACTAAATATTTAATATTATTGTGTTTTAAATGTCATATTCTTAATTTAACCTCAAATCCGTTAAAACAACAATCAAAGGATTTGATGTGAATATACTAAAAAATGTAATAACAACAACTTGCCTCACTTGTGTTATGAGTGCGTCTGCACTTGCCGACAGTGATATCTACCTTACCAACAACTCTAACCAGACCATGTCGATTCAAGTTAACCACACTGGTTCAGATTTACTTGAAGAAGGTGCAGAATGGCAACAACATGTACAGACACTTAAACAATGGGAAACTAAAATGGTATTAAGTTTTAATCGCTGGGAAGGGGTTAAGTCTGGTGATACTTATCAGTTCGAAACATTGGTGACCAATGAAAATGGCGAGTCGCTGTCGTTGTTACAACAAGTGAAAGGATATTGGTATAAATCAACACTTGATCATGGCGCAAGTACCAATGATGTTGCGTTGAATTGGGCGGATGATCGTGATACTCATCGTTATGAGTCCAAATACAACAGTAACAGCAGTAGTACTGAAATCGCTTTTAAAGCGAGTGCGACTGGTCGTTATGATGATATTTATTACAGTATCACCCCGCAAAAAATTGATGAACAGCCTGTAGCAGACGCAGATACACTCAAAGTCATGTCATATAACGTCTGGGCTCTGCCTGTGATTGCAAAGCACATCGGTGACCGTTTTCAGGAAATACCGAAGCATTTAAAAGGCTATGATGTGCTTATGCTACAGGAAGTCTTTGCTTCTGGTCGTGATGCATTTTTGCGTGATCTTGCTAAAGAATATCCGTATCAAACGAAGATGTTAGATTACCCTGGGATTAATGTTTACGATGGTGGTGTGACTATCGTGAGTCGCTATCCAATTGTTAATGAAGGGCAATACGTCTATCCCGATTGCTCTGGGACAGACTGCTTTGCCGACAAAGGCGTAAATTATGCTGAAGTGATCAAAAATGGTAAGGCATATCATGTATTCGCAACCCATACAGCGTCGTTCGATACTGATACCGCACGTGATTACCGCCAACGTCAATTCCGCCAGATGCGTGATTTTGCACAAGCGCAGAATATCCCAGTCACTGATACTGTTGTCTATGGTGGTGATTTTAATGTGAACAAACTTAAATTCCCAACTGACTATCAACAGATGTTTGCCAACCTTAGCGCTGATGAACCGCAATATGCGGGTTATACAGAATCAACGTTTGATCCGCGCATTAATGCCTACGCAGGTAATGCGTTATCGGGTGGTGAAAATATCGAATATCTTGATTATGTGGTGGTCAGTAATGAATTTGCCAAGCGAAACGAGAACATAAACACAGTGAAAATACCGCGTACCACGGTTGCTAGTTTATGGAAGCATTGGAATTTGTCTGATCATTTTCCTGTTAAAGCAGTAATCCGTTAATGCGATTGCCATTACTATTAATAAGCGTTGCCTTTATTGGCAGCGTTTATTTCTTCATCACCAATGAAAATGAATTGAATGCAGAGAAGCAAGAAAGTGCCATACCTGCATTATCTGAAACCGATCATTCAACAATACAACCCACAGACATAGCACCGAATAAAACGAAAGAAAAAATACCAGTTAATGAAGATATGTCTGAGCCAGAAACCTTATTGCAAGACGCACAAGGTCAAACGTTAATGACGGCGATAACGTCATTTTGGCAGCAATGTCGAAGGGAAAATAATTGCGATGAATTGTTAGCCGAACAGCAGTTGATACTTGACGATGCTCGTTATCAGTTGTTAGTTAACTTCCCTGTAAATCAACAGAACGAACAACGGTTGATGGGGGCGTCGTTAATCAGTCAGGATGCAAGTTTGGCGGATAAAATCGCCAATGTTAAAGGGATTAGAGAGCTGGTGTGGGCTGACGATGCCGCGCTGTTATTTCAGCAGCAAGATGCTTATTATGACTACCGTTTATCGTTAGCGGATCCTGAAAGTCGATTTAACCAGACTCAGAACGCGGATGATTTTATCAATGAATACAATGCGATGTTGGCAGAGCAGGGTGATGATTTAGATAGCTTTGCGTTAAGTTCTGATACTGCCAAGTATGAAGAGGCGTTGCATTTAATCCCACCGTCTATGCCTGAAGATGAAACAGCAAGAATTAAGGCTGAACTGGCTTCGCAATATCTCACCGCTAATGAGCGACAATCCATTGTTAATAGAGAGCAGCAAGTTGATAAGCAAGAGCAAGAAATAACGGATTACCAGCAGGGATTAAATCAACTTGAGGCCACACTTGCTAATGAACGTGCAACGTCAAAGCAAACGATGAGTGATGAGGATTGGCTAGCTTATAAAGCTGATCGCTTGTATCAATATCGTCTTAACTTCTTTAGTCTTTAGGTTGTATTAAAAAGCTTAATGAAAAAGTCATGTTTCCTTCATGTTAACGGCGCAGACTATAATGACATCTGGGCTATACCAGATGTCATTTTGTGAAGTCGACAAGGAGAAGACCATGAAAAAGACGATGATAATTGCGTTATTAACCGTTGGGGTAGGGATGCAAGTACCCTCTGTGTTAGCGGCCAATAAAGCTGTGTTATTGGGTATTGATGGAGTGCAATGGGAAAAGGTACAAGCTTTAAATACCCCAAACTTTGACCGTTTGAATATCAATAAAGCGTATACGGGTGGCATGAAAGGTTATGACAATGAGCAGTTAACATCAAGTGGACCTGGCTGGGCGACAATTTTAACGGGTGTTTGGGTTAATAAGCATAACGTCGATACTAACAGTGCAGGCTTGGCTAATGCCGATTTCCCCAGTATTTTTAAACGTATTTATGATGCAAACCCGATATTAACTCAAGCGTCATTAGTGCATTGGTCTCCGATTAATACGCAGTTTTTCAGCAATGATATTGCTAATGTTGAGCGGGTCGAAAGTGGCATCAGTGATGCGGATGTAACGTCTGCGACAATAAGTGAAATAAATAAAGGCACTGATTTTGTATTTGCACACTTAGATGATCCTGACCATCATGGGCACAGTACGTGTTTTGGTAGCGCTTATAACAAGAGTATTATTACTGCTGATCAGCAATTGGGTGAAATCCTAGACGCAATTGAAGTGGCTGAAAAACAAAGTGGCGATAATTGGCTGCTAATGGTAACGACAGATCATGGTCGTGACAGCTTAGGTTGTGGTCATGGCGCGCAGAAGCTGAACCAAAAAACCATCTTTATCGGCAGTAATGAACTAGTTAATGCTGAGCTTACCGAGAAATTGGTTGGCTCAAATAACGATTTTTCAGGGCTTTATGGTTACGCGGCACAAACGTCTATTGTGCCCACTTTATTAACCCACTTGGGAATTAAGGTTGAGCAAGAATGGAAACTGGATGGTCCATCGCTTATCGGTGAATTAGGTGTTCGCAAATTAGTGGCAAGTACTGATGGTTATTTACAGTGGATAAATGAGAGTGACGATGATATTCGCATTTATCGTAATGATATTTTGGTTGATGTATTGTCTGCGCAAAATAATTCGTGGCAAGACAATGCGAATACTCGGTTGGGCACAGTAGATTATGTTCTTGCGAGTAATGCTAATCCAGTCGCTTTTAGACATAATGTGATGGATGTTAATGCTGGGCTAAGTTGGAACTTATCACGAGGCTATTTCTTCCGTAGTGATACGCAATATGTGCGTTATAACAAAGTATTGGATAAAGCAGAAGACGGTTACCCGCGCGCTGTGAATGAGAGTAATTGGCCTGGTCTTGGTGCTGATCGTGAAAACCTGGTTGCCAGTTTCCACAAAGACAGTGATACGGCTTATTTTTTTACTAATGATGGGCAATATTTATCTTACGACCTGAATACTGATTCTGTTCGAGATGGTTATCCGAAAGCGGTCGACGCGACCACATGGTCAGGGCTTGAAGCATATGCTGACAATATCGTGGCGACATTACGTTGGAAAGGTAATAAAGTTTATTTCTTCCTTGATGACGGAAGTTATCTACGTTATGACTTAGTTAACGATAGCGTTGACAGTGGTTACCCAAAACCGATAAATGATTCCACTTGGCCTGGTCTGGGGGCTTATGCACAACAGATTACGGCTGCAATTTATTGGGATGATACACGCGCATATTTCTTTTTGGATGGTCAACGTTATATTCGCTACAGTATAACAAGTGATCGTGTTGATAGTGGTTATCCTAAACCGACCAATGATAATACATGGCCAGGTCTGTTGGGAATGTAATAGAGCCTAACTTAACAACCAAAATTTCGCTTTAGAAGTGATAGAAAAACACTGCCAACTTATGCAATAATCTGATGATGAGTAATGGCAATATGTATTCAGGTTAACCTTATATTGCAGAAAAGGAGAAGTATTATTTACACATTGTATTGGGATCGCGGTGGGGCCAACATGGCCACACACGCTGTACTGGAAGAGTTGGGCGTGGCCTATGAGTTGATAGAGATCGACTTGGCTAAAGGAATGCAACGCACTCCGGAATATATGGCGATTAACCCGAACGGTAAGGTGCCCACATTACAGCATCGGGGTGAAATCATTTATGAATCGGCCGCGATCCTGATGTACCTACTTGACCAGCACCCAGATGCCGGTTTAGCGCCCGAACTACAGTCGCCGCGACGAGGCCACTATTACCAATACCTCACATGGATGTCGAACACGTTGCAGGAAGCTGCTAACCGCTGGGCTCACCCGGAGCACTACGTCGGGGGTGATACTGATTTGACCCTGGTGGTGGATAAGGCAACCCAAGAACTGAGCCGCTGCTGGAGCATTATTGATGATGAACTGGGCAATAAAGGCCCCTGGCTTCTAGGCGAAAAGCTTAGCGGCGCAGACTTCCATCTGTTTATGGTGGCCTACTGGAGTCGCCGATATGGCAGTCGTGCGCAGGACTGGCCAAACCTACGCCGGCACCTGCAGGCCATGCTCCAACGCGACTCAATCCAACAGATGATGTCTCAGGAGGGGCTGACATTCGATCTCTGATCTACGAACTAAAGCGCCTTACCTCTGGTTAGGCCTTTAGCTATAATTGGGAACGCGCGATCTTAATGTCAAAATATTGAATATTAGAACTCATTCGGCGAGTATGTTCTCGTTAACAATCTTAAAGCTCATTGAACTGGTCTAGCCATTTAGTAAAAGAATCAGATACTTGTGTGACAGTACATGCACCGTGGTCAAAAAACCAGACTGCAGCATCTGTTTGCTGACTTAGACAATCGCTCAGTTTGAAACAAAACATGTTGCCCTTACAATCAGATGCAAACAAAATATGCCCCTTTGGCATACCGCTCATTTCATATAACTGAGACAGTGAAGCGACATCTTCTAGGCTTAGGAAATCTTGTACTTCCGAAATATCAGAATTCAAATCACAAATCTTAGTTAACACGTTTGGCGTGTGAACCAAGCCATAGGTAGATATTAAATATTTATATGATTCAGGTAAAAAACAATTTAACTTTGATTCAAGCTCTGTAATATCATCACCATTTATTGGCACCATGGCATTTTTACTGCCCCAGTTTTTTACAAATGTATCAATGCTATTCATTTAAAAACACTCCAAGATCGCTAACGGTTTATTACCGAGATTGACGATTAAAACCGTCTTAATTTTATAATAAAAACAAGATACACAGGATAACCATACGATTCAATTAATTATTGATATAACCAATGAATACTATATAAATCATCAATTGGACGATATGTTTGGATTTTGGCAAAGTAGGGTTATCGGGTCTGCAAGGCCAACACGAATAAAACTCAAGGAAGAACATCATGGCTAATAAACAAGCGTTTCATAACAAAAACTTACCTGATATGCGTAATGCTTTTAGTTGGGGGCTAAAACTGAGCGATTTTGATGAGATATTTTTTGTCACAGGTCATGCAGACTGTAACCCGCAATTTATCACCCAACATCCCGGAGACCCTGTTGCGCAGACTCGTCTTATTCTTGCACAGATGAAGGATTTTCTGGAAGACGCAGGGTTCAGTATTAATGATATCGTGCGCACTGATTGGACATTCGTCAATGAAATCAATGGAGAACAATTTGGTGAAATAGCGGGCGTGTGGGAAGAGTTTCTTGTTGATGTAGAGGTCAAACCCGCAACCGGTACATTGCGTTATGTTCAACGTTTAGGGATGGAAAATATGATGGTTGAATATGAAATGATGTTGGCAAGGTAATGTGAGTCATGAATTGATTAATACATATAAAACATGCAGCCTTGTCATAACAATATCTTCACAGCATTTTAATTTAACCGTGCTTATTATATAGTTTTATTTATTTACTTTTATAAAACGCCGCATTGATTACGATTAGGATGGAAATTTACTTATGGCTGAGTTATTTAAAGACGTTTATTGCCCTGTATTTTATGACAAATTATCGGGTGTGTTAACCAAGGTAATATCAGAGTTTGATTCGGTTAAATTTAACCAGATGATCTTTAATGATAGCTTTGTGGATTATGAGCTAAAGCAGCGTATGCATCATACCGCTGAAGTGTTGAATCACTTTATGCCAGTGGATTTCTGTGAAGCAGTGGTCGTACTCAAACTGATTATTGGTGAGCTGCGAGAGCAGGGGATTAAAGAGCAAAGCATTGAATACATGTGTCTGCCAGCTTACATCGAAATGTATGGTATGGATGATTACGACAGCGCTGTTGATGGCTTTGAATTTGTGACGCAATATACCAGCTGTGAATTTGCGATTAGACCTTTCATTATTCGTTATTCAACACAAATGCTCGCGCAGATGTTGGCATGGACTACACATGAAAGTCGCCATGTACGCCGCTTAGCGAGTGAAGGTTCACGCCCTCGACTGCCTTGGGCGATGGCGTTGCCTGCATTAAAAAATGATCCAACACCCTTGTTACCTATTTTAACCGCATTGAAAAAGGATGACTGTGAGGTGGTTAGGCGTAGTGTGGCGAATAACCTCAATGATATCGCCAAAGATAACAGTGATGTCGTAGTGCAGATTGCAACGCAGTGGTTAGGTAATAATGCACAGACAGATAAACTCGTTAAACATGCGTGCCGTACATTACTTAAGCAAGCTCAGCCAGAGATCATGGCGCTGTTTGGCTTTCAACAAAATCAGATAAAGCTCACTGCAATGGCGATTACCACGCCGATTGTTAAAGTGGGGGATAGACTTACGTTTAACTTCACGATTGAAAATACTAGCCATCAAGCCCAAAAATTACGCTTAGAATACGGATTGTATTATCTCAAGAAGAATGGCAGCTTAGCCCGGAAAGTGTTTAAAATTACTGAACGAATGATCGCCGCTAATACGCAAGAACAGATAAGCCGTCACCAAAGTTTCAAAGTGATCAGCACTCGCGTATTTCATTTGGGCCGCCACAAACTGGCCATTATTATTAATGGCCAAGAAAGTAGGATCAGTACCGAAAAAGAGGCGCTGGTTAGTTTTGAATTAACAGATTGATGCTAATAATTAAAGATCATTTAGTTTCCAGACGTTAAGTTCACATACTGGGACTAATTATTATTTTTCAAACTAAATGTTGAAAAAAAGGCATTGTTTGATATCATACCTAAAGTTGTTTTGTGTCGAACTTGATGTGTTTATTTAAAGGAAATATTGTGAAATACTGGAATAGATTATTAATTGTTGCATGTTTATTTTTTACTATAACAAGCATTAGTTATGCTGATGTACCGCGTGAAGGTTTGCAGTATACACGGCTTCCTGAAGCCATTAAAAATGCCCCCGAAGTTATTGAGTTTTTTTCACTGACCTGTAGTCACTGCCCAAAAATGGAAGCTGTATTACCAAAGATAGAGGCGTTAACTACTTCTGAAATTAATCAAGTGCATGTGGTGTTTAATGATAGTGCAAGAAGAGCTGCTTTTATCTATTACGCAATGGTTGTTCAGACTCATGACCAACCAGAACGTGACATGGTTAACGCGCTTTTCACCTATGTGCAAAGCCGTAATACCGATAAAAATAGCTTAGCAAGCAATAAACTTAAGCTGGCTAAACTGTTTGATCAATATGGCCTGTTAAGCCCTGATAATTTGTCTAAAGAACAGCAGAAACTGATCACGATGAAAATGGCCCAGTCGGAAGCAATGGTAAATGCTATCGAACTTAGATCCATACCTGCGTTAATTATTCGAGGTCGTTATCTTATTGAGTTGAGAGCTCATAAGTCGATTGATGAACTGGCAGATACGATTAACTATCTGAAACTACGTATAAATTCTTAATTGTAATATCAATGCTATGTTATGAAATATCAAAATACATTTGTTAATATTTTACTTATTTGTCCTTTATTATTCGCCAAGTAGGGCTGAACTATCAATTGAATCCTGCTCATCTATTATTGCCTTATATCAGCCGAGGGTGAATATGTGAGGCATTACTGCATTATTTTCGTATATCCTAAAGAAGATAATGCAGTGTTATTAGTTGTATCTATCTCCATATCTATCTCCATATATACCTGCTTACACCCCTCTGTATTTTTCAATTGTAACCCCCGTGTTTGTTTCGTTATCTATTAGTAATAATAATTTAATTAATGTTAATCATTCACTTGACGTTTGACGTCAAACTTATTAGCATCACCCATAACATTTAGATTTGATGTTAAACCTAAGTGTTATGGCGTAGTTATTAACAAACAGTAAAGTTACAAACTAGATCTGACATGGATAGCGTTAACACATTCGTTTTTATATTCTTTTAGGTAGGTGACATGATGAAAAAATCAATTATTGCATTAAGTGTTTTAATCGCCACAGTAAGTTCAGTATCCGCTGCCACGTATCATGCTCCCGATCAAAGCTTCATTGAGACAATCGCGCAAGTCGGTATTACCTCTGAAAACTGGGATAGTGGTGAATCAGCTAAGTTGATGATGAAAAATGCCTACCGTATGACGTCATACATGGAGATATCTAATGAAGGTACGCCAGTACAAGATTTCGGTAAAGCATCGGGGTTAGATCTTCGTAATTTAAATGCATACGATTTTGATGGCGAGCATAATCTAGAAGTGATTGCCCGAGATAGACTAAACATTGAATCGATGGTCATCACCAAGGATAGTAAATTGATTGATGCTTATT
>NZ_ABCQ01000050.1 GCF_000170855.1 Moritella sp. PE36
CAAGTCTGCTAAAAAACGCGCAATCCAATCTGAAAAACGCCGTAAGCACAACACTTCACGTCGTTCTATGATGCGTACACTAACTAAGAAAATTATCGTAGCTATCGCTGCTGGTAACAAAGAAGAAGCGACTGCTGCATTTATTACTGCACAACCGATTCTTGATCGTATGGCTTGTAAAGGCCTGATCCACGCAAACAAAGCTGCTCGTATTAAGAGCCGTCTTTGCGCTAAGATCAAAGCAATTTAATTATTGCTTTAATACGATAATGAAAAAACCAGCTTCGGCTGGTTTTTTTATATCTAAAAAATAACATGTCGTATTAACCTGATAGACTTCTTTCCTATCCAGGCGCTTCCTCTTCAATCTCTATCTTTTTTTCAGTTGTGGTCGCACAAGCAAGTAAATAATAACCAAATACAGCCGCCAACGTCGAACCCAACAATATTCCTAAACGCGCCAGATCCGCCATCACCGGGTCAGTAAACGCTAATGATGTAATAAACATCGACATCGTAAAACCAATACCGCACAACACGGATACCGCGAAAACCTGTTTAAAGTTAACGCCCTCCGGTAACGTCGCAATTTTGAACCTCACTGCAAACCAACTGATACTAAAAATACCCAAAGGTTTACCAATGAAGAGTCCCAGCGCCACACCAATAGGCAGTGCTGACGTCATATCCGTGAATTGAATATTGGTTAACGATACCCCGGCATTGGCAAATGCAAACAGCGGTAAAATTAAATATTTAGTCCAAGGGTGTAACCAGTGCGCCAACGTTTTCGCTGGTGAATGCGGGTTCTCGACATCATTTTTATCATCTTTACGGTACAGAGGAATAGCAAAACCAATCACCACGCCAGCCAAAGTCGCATGTACACCCGATTTCAATACCGCGACCCACAGTAACCAGCCGATTATTAAATAGGGCGTTAAAGTCATGATATTGTTACGGTGTAAAAGCCATAATATACTAATACAGGCGCACGCTAAACTCAGTGATAATACCGACATATCCACAGTGTAAAACAAGGCAATAATGATGATCACGCCTAAATCATCCATGATAGCCAGCGCTAATAAGAATATTTTCAAGTTAACTGGCACCCGTTTCCCCAATAACGACAACACCCCTAATGCAAATGCAATATCGGTGGCAGCAGGGATAGCCCAACCTTTAACAGCTTCGGGATCAGCACTATTAAAACTCAAATACACCAGTGCGGGTGCGAGCATACCACCAGCAGCAGCAATAATAGGAAACAGGGATTTTTTACGACTCGCTAGTGCCCCTTCCACCAGTTCTTGTTTTACTTCTAGACCAATCAATAAGAAAAACACCGCCATCAAGCCATCATTAATCCAATGACTGAATGATTTATTGATATCAATATCGGCCACACGTATTTGGATTTCAGTGTGTAAAAAATTCAAATACAGTTCAGAAAAAGGGGAATTAGCCACCACCATCGCTAATACTGCGGCGATGATAAGTAATACACCGCCAGATGATTCAGTGCGTAAGAATTGCGTTAAAGATTTATACAAATCAGCCTCCTTGCTTGTTATTGGGCGTTTTCATTGGAAAAATAATCAAAAGCATCAATCACATAGATCTAGTATAGAAAATTCACAAAGATTTAACCTTTAAATTTTTCAATTTCGCTATATTGGTATGCATTAATTATTTTTATCATCCTATTTAGGTAATTATTAATGCCCTTAAAGATCCAACAACAGCCATCGTTACCCGAACTAGATCAGTTAGAGACGCTGATAGCACTAGGCGGTAAACACCTGCATAGCCAAGTGTTAACCCATGTATCAACTAACAACGCCAGCTACCCTGTGTATTCCGTGAGTATGGGTTCACAAGCGCCCAATGCACCGGTGATCGCCTTTGTTGGTGGTATACATGGTGTCGAACGTATTGGTACACAAGTTATCTTAGCGTTGTTTGAGAGCCTCATTCGGCGATTGAAGTGGGACCAATCACTGCATCAAGAACTCAGTCACGTAAAACTGCTATTCCTGCCACTGATGAACCCGATTGGGATGCTTAATAATAGTCGCGCCAATGGTAATGGCGTCGATTTAATGCGTAATGCGCCGGTAGATGCTGTGGGTCGTGTACCTTGGCTGGTTGGCGGTCAACGCATTAGTAATATACTGCCTTGGTATCGCGGTAAAAAAGGCCAAGCAATGCAACCAGAATCACGGGTATTGGTGGAGCATATCAGGCAACAATTATTAACGGCACCCTTTAGCATTGCGTTAGATTGTCATTCCGGTTTTGGTTTTAATAACCAGATCTGGTTCCCTTACGCCAAATCAAAACAGCCGATCCCGCACCTTGCAGAAATATTTAAACTGCGAAAAATGCTTATTGAAACCTACCCACACCAAGATTATGTATTTGAGCCGCAAGCACGTAATTACATGACCCATGGCGATCTGTGGGACTACTTATACGACCAATCGCTGACACTCAATACCACCTTTCTGCCTCTCACATTAGAAATGGGCTCATGGACGTGGATCAAAAAAAACCCACTGCAAATATTTCAATCCACAGGTATTTTCCACCCTATTCAACCGCACCGTATTAAGCGGGTATTACGACAGCACCATGTACTGATGGAGTTTTTAATCAAGGTCACTGGCTCTTATACGCACTGGCTCCCGCAACTAAACAAGGAACGTAACCATGCCGATGCAACCTCGCTCTGGTATACAGAATAGTTTGATAGCGTCATCAACGGATAACAAACCGACACCGACCTGGTTATTAATACGAGGGTTATGCCGTCAACAGCTGCACTGGGAAGACTTTCCCGTTAAACTCGCACAACGACTTAATTGCCAAGTATTTTGTGGCGACATTGCGGGTACAGGCACTGCATGGGAACAATTTACGCCAACCTCGATCACCGATATAACCCTGCAATTCAGGCAAGCATTTAGACAGCAGAATCCAGATATCAGCTACCCTATTCACCTACTAGGTATTTCAATGGGTGGCATGATAGCGACCGAATGGGCAACCCTTTACCCTAATGAAATTGATGCCATGGTGTTTATTAATACCAGTTTCAAAAAATTCAGTCCTATTTATCAGCGTTTAAAACCCAGTAAACTAACAACTATCATCCGTATATTATGCAGTGCGTCTTTGCGACAAGAACAACTCATTTTAAACATGACCAGTCACACCCAACACAGCCACTTTCACAGTCATCAAGCATTAGCACAACGCTGGAGTGAGTATGCAGAGCAACAACCGGTAAGCCGTCAAAACGCCTTGCGCCAACTGTATGCTGCCAGTCGTTTTAGCCCACCTTCAGCTGCACCAATTGAACATATTTTATTACTGGCAAGCACCCATGATCAACTCGTTGATGTGCGTTGCAGCACTGCCATCGCCACGCAATGGCATTGTCCAATCCATTATCACCCAACCGCAGGCCACGACTTACCCTTAGATGACAGTCAGTGGATCTGCGATAAAATATGGCACTGGCTCACATATCCAACCCCAAACCGTCACTCAATTGCCATATAAAACCACTAAAAACGTCACATCAAGCTTCTATGATAGCAACCAACAATAATCTAAAGGATGAAGATTATGCTCAACATAGAAGCGGAAATAAACCAACGTTATCCGGACTTTTTGCAAAAAAAAAGTACCCGTCTCATTGCCAAACCTATGCTGGCAACACTCAGACTGCTGTTCCATGAACGCGAATTACGTCAATTTGGTGAAACCTATGCTCATCTCACGGGTATCGAGTTTATCGAACAAATATTCGAACATTTTAGCTTTAGCTATTCAGTACGTCCCAATGAGATAGAACGTATTCCTGCAACAGGTAAAGCAGTGATCATCGCCAATCACCCCATTGGAACGCTTGATGGCATGGCGCTACTGAAAATGGTCAGTAAAGTCCGTCCAGACGTAAAGGTCGTTGCCAATGACATGCTCATGATCATCAAGCCCGTGAGAGATTATTTATTACCGGTTGATAATATGAATGGCGGTACGGCCAGCGGACGCTTACAAGCAATAAAAGACCACCTCAAAGATGAAGGTGTGATTATTATGTTTCCTGCGGGCGAGGTCTCACGCATCAGCCCACAGGGCGTTAAAGACGGTAAATGGCGTAATGGTTTTTTACGCATTGCCAGTAGCGTCCAAGCCCCGATCATCCCCATTTATATCAATGCTAAAAATTCATTGTTTTTTTATACCTTGTCCATGTTATCGAAACCGATATCGACCTTGTGGTTGATCCGTGAGATGTTTAAACACGCACACAACTGCGTCTCAATCCGTATTGGCGAACAGATTAATTATCAAACCTATCAATCATTAGATTTACCCATTAATACCAAAACAGCATTGTTTCGCAAACATTTATACCGCTTAACCAAAGACAAACCGTCCATTTTCAGTACCCAGTCGGCCATTGCTCACCCTGAAAATAAAGCATTATTACGCAGTGAAATACACGCTTGCCAGAAAATCAGTGAAACCCGTGATGGTAAACAAATATATTGCTACCGCCATCAAGCAACCTCCACGATCATGCGCGAAATTGGTCGTTTACGAGAAGAGTCATTCCGATTGGTTGGCGAAGGTACTGGCGAGCGCCGTGATGTGGATATCTACGACAACTCTTATGTGCATATCCTACTGTGGGATGATAAAGAACTTGAGTTAATCGGTGCTTATCGTTTACTAGAAACCAATAAAGTTGATTTCGTTAATGTACGGCAGCAGCTCTACAGCGCTACCCTGTTTGACTATCACGCAGCAATGACTCCTTATCTGGCAGCTGGAATTGAACTCGGTCGTAGCTTTATTCAACCAAAATATTGGGGAACGCGCAGTCTAGAATACTTGTGGCAGGGGATCATGGAATACATTATTCAGCACAGTAATTGCCGTTATTTATTTGGTACAGTCAGTATCAGCAACAGCTATTCTCAGCCAGCAAAAGAGTTATTGGTATATTACTATCAGCACTTCTACGGTAATTCGAACAACATTGCCAGTGCTAGTATGCCATTTCGTTTATCAGAAGAAGCCAGCTTACGTCTAACGGATTTATTTGCTGACTCTGACGCAGAAGAAGGTATGGCGATTTTAAAGGCGCAGCTTAATCATATGGGCTTCAGTGTGCCAACCTTGTTTAAACAATACACCAAGTTATGTAAACCAGGCGGGGTACAGATATTTGATTTTAATATTGATCCGAATTTTAATCATTGCATCGATGGTTTGATCGTATTAGACCTTACCCAGTTTACGGATAAGAATAAAAAACGTTTTAACGCACAAGCACCGCAACTCGAACATGCCTGATTATCATTAATCACGCCTTCACTATCGCTGATATCTTGTCAGCGATAGCTTCTTATTTTTGATTAAATGTCCTATTTATGTCAAAATCCGTCGATTTTCAATTTATACATCGAAGGGTTAACACAGTGAAACAGTATCTTGATTTATGTAACAGAATAGTGAGCGAAGGTGTTTGGGTAGAGAATGAACGTACCGGAAAACGCTGTTTAACCGTAATCAATGCTGATCTCACTTATGATGTGGCGAATAATGAATTCCCATTAGTCACCACACGTAAAAGTTTTTGGAAATCAGCGATTGCCGAGATCATTGGTTACATCCGTGGTTATGATAACGCTGCAGATTTTCGGGCATTAGGCACCAAAACTTGGGATGCGAATGCCAATGACAACCCAGCTTGGTTAGCAAACCCACACCGTAAAGGTAAAGATGACATGGGT
The DNA here is from genome assembly GCF_000170855.1 of Moritella sp. PE36. Taxonomy (GTDB): domain Bacteria; phylum Pseudomonadota; class Gammaproteobacteria; order Enterobacterales; family Moritellaceae; genus Moritella. Next base: position 5,817 of record NZ_ABCQ01000050.1, read on the forward strand.
TATGTGTATGGTGCATGTGCGCGTAACTGGGTAAAACCACAAGGTGGTACCGTCGACCTATTACGTCAAATCATTGATGATCTATCCAACGGGATTGATAACCGTGGCGAGATCTTAACCTTCTTCAACCCAGGGGCGTTTGAACTGGGCTGTTTACGTCCTTGCATGTACAGCCATCACTTTTCACTGTTAGGTGATACTTTATACCTCAACAGCACCCAGCGTTCGTGTGACGTGCCGCTTGGGCTAAACTTTAACATGGTGCAAGTACATGTATTACTCGCGCTGGTAGCGCAAATCACCGGTCACAAAGCCGGTCAGGCCTATCACAAAATTGTTAACGCCCATATTTATGAAGATCAACTTGAGTTAATGCGTGACGTCCAATTAAAGCGCGAACCATTACAGCTACCAAAACTGCACATTAATCCGAAAATTAAAACCCTCGAAGATTTAGAAACTTGGGTAACAATGGATGATTTTGAAGTAACCGATTATCAGCATCATGATGCGATTAAATATCCATTTTCGGTGTAAATATATCCGTACATATAAAAATAATTAAGGGTGTTAACTAATTTAGTTAACACCCTTTTTATTGTTTATCTGCGTAAATAATTATTTTTTCTGTTTGCCTGTAAACAGTGTCGGTTTTTTATAAGCAATAAACATAATTAACGCACCAAGGAAGATCATCGGTGTCGATAAAATTTGCCCCATACTAATCATGTCAAAATACAGCCCTAACTGTGAATCTGGTTGGCGGAAGTACTCTGCCACAAAACGGAAAATACCGTAACCGAATAAGAACAGGCCAGAGATAGCACCAACAGGTCGCGGTTTACGGGCAAATACTTGTAAGATGATAAACAGTAATACACCTTCCATAGCAAACTGATATAGCTGACTTGGATGACGTGGTAAATCGCCACCAGTGGGGAAAATCATCGCCCAAGGCACATCCGTCACACGTCCCCATAGCTCGCCATTGATAAAGTTACCAATACGTCCTGCCGCTAAACCAAACGGCACCATCGGCGCAACAAAGTCGGCGATAACAAAAAATGAACGCTGGGTCTTACGACCAAAATAAGCAAACGCTAACAGAACACCAATCAGACCACCATGGAATGACATGCCACCGTCAGTGATGCGGAATAAATACATTGGATCATCGAGGAATAACCCAAAATTATAAAACAGTACATAACCGATACGACCGCCGAGGATCACACCAAGGAAACCATAAAATAATAAATCACCGACTTCGTCTTTATCCCAGCTACTACCCGGTTTCGCTGCTTGTCGATTACCCATCCAATTAGCAAATAAAAAACCAAGTAAATACATCAATCCATACCAATAAACATTAATAGGACCGAGGCTGATCGCAATAGGATCAATTTCTGGATATTGTAGATATGTCTGCGACATCATTAAGTTCCTGAGTAGAAGAAAGTGCTTGCCTACGCTAAGGCAATAAAGTTAAATCACACCTTACACCAAATACTAGCCACAACAAAGAAACAGCCGTCATCGAATCGGTAAAATAAGGTAAATAAAACCAAAGTATTAGCTAGAGAATGAGTATCTAAAATAGCGGAATAAAATAATCGCGTGGAAACATGAATAAGTAATGCCTTTGTATTGGATCGTACAGACAATTCAATACGCAGGCATTATTTAGCATTAACGTCGTTTACGTTTTATGTCTTTGCGTAAAAAGGGTAATGCCACGGGTGCAAACTCTTTCATTACACGACGATAAACGTCTTTTTTAAACGATACAACCTGACGAACTGGATACCAATAACTGACCCAACGCCAATCATCAAATTCAGGATGTCCTGTACATTTAAAGTCGATTTGACTGTCATCCGCTTCCAGACGCAGTAAAAACCATTTTTGCTTTTGCCCAATGCAGACCGGTTTACTATCCCATCTGACTAATCGTTTTGGTAATTTATATTTCAACCATGTTTTAGAGGTTGCCAGAATCGAAACATGTTTCGCTTTTAGCCCAACTTCTTCATATAGTTCTCGATACATTGCTTGCTCTGCAGACTCTCCATTATCTACACCACCTTGCGGAAATTGCCAAGAATGTTGCCCACAACGTTTAGCCCATAAAACTTGACCATCACGATTACAAATTAGGATGCCTACATTAAGACGATAGCCATCGCTATCAATCACATTAGCACCTTAAGGGTAGAACTTAGTTAACTTGATTGTTTCATATAAATCAATGAGCAGCAAATTTACACCCACAGTTTTACTCAAGATCCATTTACAAAGACAAAATACCGGTCATTTACAGCAAACCAGCAGAGCAATAACCTGCGTCCGGTGTCATTTACTCAAAAATTAATCATGCTACAAAACAACCAACACTATAAATAACCACTACAAAAGCACTGTTAACAATAAACAAATCAAGATCGACTACGACTAACGGGGTTAATTTAGCTATTTGATTGCCATTGTAGATTAATGCGTTTATAAAGCTCTGGAAAATCGTGTAATTCGACTTTCCAGAGTGTTTTCTGTCCTATTCATATAAAATTGAGATTTAAACATGTTTGCTCGTAACAAATTTTTAAATAAAACATTGCTTGCCGCTTCAATCATTTTCGCCACGTCTGTTCATGCTGTCGAAAAAGTAGATTTGATGATCACAGATGCAACTGTATTAACAATGAACAGTGATAAAACCATTTACGAAAACGGTACAGTAGTGATTAAAGGCAACAAAATCATTGCAGTTGGTGATGCCAAACTGGCACAGCAATACCAAGCAGCTACAATCATGGATGTGGATGGCGACATCGTGATGCCTGGGTTAATCAATACCCATACTCACGCATCAATGACGGTATTTCGTTCATTAGCAGACGATGTTCCAGGACGTTTACACCGTTATATCTTCCCACTAGAGAAGAAACTAGTCAGCCGTGACATGGTGCGCATTGGCGCTAACCTGGGTAACCTCGAGATGGTTAAAGGTGGCGTTACAACTTACAGCGACATGTATTACTTTGAAGATGAAGTAGCAAAAACCGTGGATAAGATTGGTATGCGTGCAATCTTAGGTGAAACAGTGATTAAATTCCCTGTTGCCGATGCCCAGAATGCTCAAGAAGGTATCCAGTACGCGCTTAACTTTATCGAAGAATATAAAGATCACCCCCGTATTACCCCTGCATTTGCGCCACATGCACCGTACACCAATACCACTGAAGTACTGCAACAGATCACCAAACTAGCAAAACAGCATAACGTGCCGGTACTTATCCACCTTGCAGAATCAGAGCGTGAGAACGAGAAGATTGCAGCGCGCTCTGACGGTAAATCACCGGTTGAATACATGCATAGCATTGGTTCACTCGACGAACGTTTAGTTGCTGCGCACATGATCAATGTAAGCGAATCAGATATCCAACTGGTGAAAAAAGCCGGTACGGGTGTAGCCCATAACATGAGTGCTAACATCAAATCTGCGAAAGGGGTATCTCCAGCGCTTAAAATGTATGACGAAGGCGTACGTATTGGTTTAGGTACCGATGGTCCAATGTCGGGTAATACACTCAGTACGATTGATGAATTCAACCAAGTAGCTAAAGTTCACAAACTCGTCAACCATGATCGTGGGGCAATGCCACCGATTAAAGTTATCGACATGGCCACCATGGGTGCTGCAAGAGCGCTGCATATGGAAGACAAAATCGGTTCTTTAGAGGTCGGTAAACTCGCTGATATTATCGTTATTGATACTAAAGCACCAAACATGGTACCAATGTACAACCCGTATTCAGTACTGGTGTACTCAGCTAACTCTGCCAATGTACGCCATTCTATCGTGGCAGGTAAAGTGATCATGCAAGATCGTAACATGCTCACAGTTAACGAAAAAGACATCATTGCAGAAGCCATCGAGTTTACGAAAAAAGTACGTAAAGCAGTGATTGAAAATGGTGAAAAGGTTATCTAAATAGGTAGTTTTGAATATCTCCTATAATCCCTCAAAGGCCAAGGTATTTCACCTTGGCCTTTATACCTTACGATAATAAATCGCTTGTTATAAAGCCGCTAACCTTCCCTTTAATGCTTCGAGACTTGCACAATAAAACAGCAATTCCTCAATAATTACACTGATCATCCACAATAATTACAGTTATACACATAACTACTGTGGAAAAGTAAGTAAAACTGAGCTAAATAGTACTATTAATCGCTATTGTCGATATTTATTAACAATATATGGCTGTGAATCGAAAGTTATCCACCGTTTCTGTGGATAACCTTGTGAGGAGTTTACATTATTAGCATTTAACATAATAAAACCAGGATGGAATTATCCACAAGCTCTTTTTATAACAATAAATACTCATTAAAACAATAGCTTAAATGTAACACGTAGCATAAAACATCTCGGTAACATTAAAGTGAGAGCAAAGTCTCACTTTGTATGGAAAATGACCGTTAACAGCTAGATTTAAAAATGTTATTCTGCTAGACGAAACCTTAAGATATAAGAATTATTTTAAATGCCTGCAATTATAAATGAACCCCAAGATATCAATGAGCTGATGTTCCGCGCCCAAGCTATTGCCGGGTTTAACCTACAGCAAATAGCCGCATTGCACCAACTCAGCGTGCCTGATGATCTACGTAAACAAAAAGGTTGGATTGGACAACTGCTAGAACTGCATCTTGGCGCGACGGCGGGCAGTAAACCGATTCAGGACTTTCCAGAATTAGGGGTAGAATTAAAAACCATCCCAATCAACGCACAAGGTAAACCACTGGAAACAACCTTTGTCTGTGTCGCGCCCTTAACCGGTAACCATGGTGTTACTTGGCAAACCTGCAGCGTCGCCAATAAATTGAAACAAGTATTGTGGATACCTGTGCTTGGTGAGCGTGATATTCCGGTGGCAGAACGTATTGTCGGTTCACCACTGCTCTGGCAACCCGATGAAGTTGAAAACGCACAATTACAACAAGACTGGGAAGAATTAATGGATATGATAGCACTGGGGCAGGTAGAACAGATCACCGCGCATCACGGTAAATACTTACAGCTTCGCCCTAAGGCTGCCAATAATAAGATCCGTACTAAAGCCTACGGTAGCGAGGGCGAGATCATTCAGGTGCGACCACGTGGGTTTTATCTCAAAAAGGCGTTTACCCATCAGTTACTCAAAAAACACTTCAATATTTGAGCTACCTAAGACACAGGTATTCGTGTTAGGTACGCCTGTTAGCAATAACTGACGAAGATGCGTTAAGACGGTGATTTATACTGGCATTGATACTGTGACTGTAAATCGCAGGCAAAAAAAAGGCCCGTCAGAAGACGGACCTTAAACTGCATGAAAAATGGATTATTTACTTTTACGTTTACCCAATTTTTCTTTAATACGTGCAGCTTTACCAGTAAGACCACGTAGGTAGTATAGCTTAGCTTGACGAACATCGCCGTGACGCTTAACAGTGATGCTTGCTACCACTGGAGAATGTGTTTGGAATACACGTTCCACACCTTCACCGTTTGAAGTGATTTTACGTACAGTGAATGCAGAGTGCAGACCACGGTTACGTTTAGCGATAACTACGCCTTCAAAAGCCTGTAGACGTGATTTGTCACCTTCAACAACTTTTACTTGTACTACAACAGTAGCACCAGGGCCAAAAGTTGGTAGATCTGTTTTCATTTGCTCTTGTTCGATCTGTGCAATTATGTTGCTCATTTTCTATACCCTAGAATAAACTGAAAAACTCTACTTTAACTCGCGACTTTCGCGAACGATCTCAACAAGAATTTTCTCTTGCAGATCAGTCAGAGCTAGGTTACTTAATAAATCAGGTCGTCGTTCTAACGTTCGAGCTAAAGACTGTTTCTGTCTATATTGGCTAATTTTACTATGATTGCCACTAAGGAGAACCTTAGGAACAGCCAACCCATCTAACACTTCCGGACGCGTATAATGCGGACAATCTAACAGACCATCTGCAAACGAATCTTGCTCCGCGGATGCCTGAGTGCCTAAAACACCCGGTATCATGCGTGAAACAGCATCAATTATCGTCATTGCGGCAAGTTCACCACCGGTTAACACGAAGTCACCGATAGACCACTCTTCATCAACTTCCGATTGGATGATACGCTCATCGATACCTTCATAACGACCACAAATAAAAATCATCTTCTCATTTGTTGCCAAGTCCAGTACGCCAGCTTGATCCAATTTACGTCCTTGCGGTGAAAGATAAATAACTTTCGCCTCACCACCTGCTGCCTGTTTTGCTGCATGGATAGCATCTCGTAATGGTTGAACCATCATCAACATGCCAGGGCCACCACCATAAGGGCGATCATCGACCGTCTTATGTTTATCGTGGGCAAAATCTCTTGGGTTCCAAGTTTGGAACTTTAACAGATCGCGTTTTATTGCTCGACCGATAACTCCTTGTTCAGTGATGGCATTAAACATCTCTGGAAAAAGGCTTATAACCCCTAACCACATACTAGCCTCCGCTGACAACGAGTCTTAAAAACTCGGGTCCCAATTAACAATAATTTTTTGAGCGGTAATATCAACACTGATAATTACTTGCCCATCAAGATACGGAACTAACCGCTCTTTTTTTCCGAAAGCATCTGTTGCATTGGCTTTAATTACTAATACGTCGTTAGAACCGGTTTCCATCATATCAGTGACTTTGCCTAACGTATAACCCTTGTCTGTCTCAACAGAGCAGCCAATCAGATCACGCCAGTAAAACTCATCTTCTAATGCAGGAAGTTGATCTGCGTTAATAGCAATTTCAGCACCCGTAAGGGACTGCGCTTCTTCACGAATATCAATACCAGCTAACTTAGCAATTAAACCTTTGCCATGACGTTTGAAATCTTCAAGCGCCACTTCAACCCACTCACCCTTTTGCTCGATGAGCCAAGGAGAATAGTTAAAGATCCCTTCAGGAATATCGGTAAAGGAGTTGATTTTCATCCAGCCTTTAATGCCGTAAACAGCACCAAGACGACCAACTACCATAGGTTTGTCAGTTGAACTCACAAGATCTCCTTACCTTAAGATAATTAAGCAGCTTTAGCAGCGTCTTTGATTAACTTAGCAACTGTGTTTGAAACTGTAGCGCCTTTAGCAACCCAAGCTTCAATTTTCACGTTGTCAAGACGAACACGTTCTTCTTGACCAGCAGCCATTGGGTTAAAGAAACCTAGCTTCTCGATGAATTTACCATCACGAGCGTTACGGCTGTCTGTAACAACAACTGTGTAGAACGGTGATTTCTTAGAACCACCACGAGATAAACGAATAGTTACCATATCGTCCTCTTTATAAATTAAGTGTGTATTCCGGCCTTGCACTGACAAGACCCCATAGTGTTCAAATAGTACTCACGAATGAGACGATTCGAAGTCGCGCAATTTTACTCTTATTTTAATTAAAAGCAACCTTATTGTGTGTCACTACCACTTTAGTTAACGCTATTTATACTAGAAACAATCATTATATTGCTATTACGCCTATCCGGAGCAGATTAACAAGCATCAGCAGAAACAAAAAAGCCCTGCTACTATTAGCAAGGCTTTGCATAAAATACATATATAAGGAAGGGATTAAACCACGGTGTTAATTAACCAAATGGTCCTTTACCACCCATACCCATGCCGCCGCCCATCCCTGGTGGCATCATACCTTTCATTTTACCCATCATTTTCTTCATGCCGCCTTTACCCGACATTTTTTTCATCATCTTTTGCATTTGCGTAAACTGTTTAAGTAGTTTATTCACATCTTGGATCTGGGTACCAGAACCCGTCGCAATACGACGCTTACGAGAGCCTTTGATGATATCTGGACGTTTACGCTCTGCGGGTGTCATTGAATTAATGATCGCTTCCATACGGTTCGTTAATTTATCATCCATTTGGTCTTTAACAGCATCAGGAACCTGGCTCATGCCAGGTAACTTATCCATCATGCTCATCATGCCACCCATGCTTTTCATTTGCACAAGCTGGTCACGGAAATCTTCTAAATCAAAACCTTGACCTTTCTGAACTTTTTTCGCCAGTTTTGCAGCTTTGTCTTTATCTACGTTACGTTCGACTTCTTCGATAAGTGATAGCACATCACCCATGCCCAAAATACGAGATGCGATACGTTCGGGATGGAAAGGTTCTAACGCATCAATTTTTTCGCCCATACCGATAAACTTAATTGGCTTACCGGTGATATGGCGAATAGATAATGCCGCACCACCACGTGCATCACCATCGGCTTTGGTTAAGATGATACCAGTTAATGGTAACGTCTCATTAAATGCTGCTGCTGTATTTGCCGCATCTTGACCTGTCATTGCATCCACAACAAACAGTGTTTCGACGGGATTAATCGCAGCATGTAAATCTTGAATTTCCTGCATCATGTCAGTATCAACATGTAAACGACCCGCAGTATCGACAATCACCACATCAATAAATGACTTACGTGCGTATTCGATTGCCGCATTGGCAATATCAACTGGCTTTTGCTCGATATTACTAGGGAAGAATTCAACATCAACTTCTGCAGCTAATGTTTCTAACTGTTTGATTGCCGCAGGACGGTAAACATCCGTACTCACCACCAATACTGATTTTTTCTCACGTTCTTTTAAGAACAGTGATAATTTCGCTACCGTAGTAGTTTTACCCGCACCTTGTAAACCTGCCATCATTAATACGGCAGGCGGTTGCGCAGCAAGATTTAATGTTTCGTTAGCATTACCCATTGCCGACTCAAGCTCAGCTTGGACAATCTTAATGAAGGCTTGACCTGGGTTCAGACTCTTAGAAACATCTTGGCCTAGGGCATTTTCTTTCACATTTTTAATAAATTCGCGTACGACAGGTAAAGCAACATCCGCTTCGAGTAACGCCATGCGTACTTCACGTAGTGTGTCTTTGACGTTATCTTCAGTCAAACGACCACGGCCGCTGACGTTTTTCAGCGTAGCCGATAAGCGATCGGTTAAATTCTCAAACATGACGTTATCCGTTTTAAAGTAGATTAAATTCAATAATTACTTGTGATTATAACCTTATTTGAGGGCAAAAATCACACTCTCAAGGTGTTGCTAGGTATTGTTTTATAAAAAAATAATATTTTCCTTTCCAAATAATGCATTTGAATATAGCTCTATAGGTAGAGCAAGCGTATACTGGACCGCATAATTACATATAAATCAACATTAAAGTGAGCCCTATGGAACTGTTTGCTCTCGGCGCTATTATTTTCTATATAGCTGCGACTTATTATTGCATTAAAGCCTTAACGGTCACGCAGCAGCCGAGTATACGTACTATCTTCATCTTAGGGGCGGGAGCGACACTTTGTCATTTATTTTGGATGGGCTTTGATATTGTAACGGCAGCAGGCATTAATCTAAGCATTATTAATGTGGCCACTCTGATCAGCTTACTGATCTCAATAATCATGACGCTGTCGATTAATAAATTTAAAATATTACCTTTATTACCTATTGTTTATGGTTTTTCGGCAATTGTCATTGCACTAAGCTATCTAATACCGACCACTTACATTTCCCATTTAAGCGATAATATCCCGCTTGTAGTCCATATTATCGTGATCTTATTTGCTTATGCTGCGTTTATTGTCGCCAGCTTACTTGCGCTGCAAATGGCTTACTTAGACTATCAACTTAAACATAAACGTCCAATTGCGATGCACCCCGCATTACCCTCGTTAATGACCATAGAAAAGCAACTAGTGAGATTGTTAAGTGTCGGTTTAGCATTACTATCCGTTGCCATACTCACCAGTTTTATCTTTTTTGACAATTCATTCACCCATTCGCAAGTACATAAAACCGTATTGTCAATTTTAGCTTGGCTGTTTTATTCTGTGTTACTCTGGGGTCACTTTAAACAAGGCTGGCGTAGCAATAAAATTGCTTTTGGTACATTATTTGGTTCTGTATTACTATCTTTAGCCTATTTCGGTTCTCGCTTTGTAAAAGAGATCCTACTTAATTAATACTTAGCCATACTCATAACAACCGTATTTTTATTTCTATACATACACTCGCGTAATCAAAGGACAACACTTGAACGACATATCAACAGGAACCTTATTCGGTCTCCTGACTATTTTAATCCTCATATCAGCTTATTTCTCTAGTTCTGAAACAGGCATGATGTCTCTCAATCGTTACAGGCTTAAGCACCTGGTTAAAAATAACCATACGGGTGCGAAACGTGTAGAAAAACTCCTCAACAGACCGGATCGTTTGATTGGTCTTATTCTTATTGGTAACAATCTAGTCAACATCTTGGCTTCTTCCATCGCAACAATTATCGGTATGCGCTTATTTGCAGAAAATGAAGCGCTTGGTTTAGCCGTATCAACCGGCCTGTTAACAATCGTTATCCTTATTTTTGCTGAAGTAACGCCTAAAACCTTAGCTGCGTTGCACCCTGAAAAAGTAGCATTCCCAAGCTCATTGTTATTACGCCCGATGCTAACCTTGTTTTATCCATTGGTATGGCTGGTAAACATCATCTCTAATGGCCTGTTGCGACTATTGGGCGTTAATGTCAATCATAATGACAATGGAGCCCTGAGCTCTGAAGAATTGCGTACCGTTGTGCATGAAGCTGGTGCAATGATCCCGCAGCGTCACCAAGATATGCTGATCAGTATTCTCGACCTAGAGAAAGTAACAGTAGATGACATTATGGTGCCACGTAACGAGATAATTGCGATTGATATTAATGATGATTGGGAGATTTTGTTACGCCAATTACGTAATATTTCACATACTAGAGTATTGCTGTACCGTGACACCATCGATGATGCAGTTGGATTTGTGCATACCCGTGATGCACTGCGTCTATTACTCAAAGAACAATTAGATAAAACCACACTGTTACGTGCGGTAAAAGAACTGTACTTCATTCCAGAGGCGACACCGCTTAATGTGCAGCTATTAAAATTCCAACGTAAAAAAGAGCGTATCGGTTTAATTGTAGATGAATATGGCGACATTCAAGGCTTAGTCACGCTAGAAGATATCTTAGAAGAGATTGTGGGTGACTTTACCACAACGATGGCACCATCGGTGAGTGAAGAGATTGAGCCGCAATCTGACGGTAGCTATATCATTGATGGCACCGCAAACGTGCGCGACATTAATAAAGAAATGAACTGGCATTTTCCAACTAAAGGTCCAAAAACACTCAACGGTTTGATTTTAGAATATTTGGAAGAGATCCCCGAAGCCAATATCAGTTTGATCATTGAAGGGCACCCGTTAGAAGTATTAGAAATTGAAAACAATGTGATCCAACGTGTTCGCGTGCAACCAGTAGAAAAGAATAAATCTCAAATAGCGCATTAGCCAATGCCTTAAACAAATTGTAGATAATAAAAAAGCACCTAAATTAGGTGCTTTTTTCATTAAGTTTTAAATTAATAAAAATTAATATTTATTTGTTTGCGTTTTTAACTGCGTCTTTCAATGCTTTACCAGCAACGAATGCAGGAATTGTAGCAGCAGAAATTTGAATTTCTTCACCCGTTTGTGGGTTGCGGCCAATACGTGCTGAACGTTCGCTTACTTTAAAAGTACCGAAACCAATTAGCTGTACAGCTTCTTTTTCTTTAAGGCTTTCAGTGATTGCACTTAGGATCTCTTCTAGTGCTGCTTTAGCTTGTACTTTCGTTAAATCTGCTTTCGCTGCAACTGCATCGATTAATTGAGTTTTATTCATAAGAATGTCCTTTCTACTATTCAATAACATTAAACTGTTAAACACTGTATTCAAAAAAACCGTTGACCGCAAAGGATTTATCGCCTTAATTCAGTCAATTGCTGAGAGAATAGTCAACAAATGGGGTAGCGCTCACACTAATCTCACTCTATGTACAAAAAATCATCATAAAATAATCACTTTTATTACCGTGACACCTTACCGTGACAGCCCTGACTACCAGTGTTAGCGGCTGTTTTATGAGTTTGCAATCAATTAATCTAAGGTAATACCAATATTAGAAATACCGCCATTTTTAGCAAACTGGCGAAGCGCCTTAATGCTATCAGGTGATTTCTGTACTGTTAATAGATCCAGCACAGCTTGCTGAAATTCAATTTCGGTTTTCATCAGCTCATCAGCAAAGATGATGTCCTCGTCAAGTTCTTCACCCGCCAACGCTTCTAAATAACTTGCAACAGTACCAATAGAAACTCGCGATGCATTCATTGCTTCGTTCACATCCGGATCGGGGGCAACTAAACTATTAAAGGCACTGTTTAAAGTCACACATGCATCCAGTGCAGGATAAACCCCATAAACATCAAATTTGTCTACATTGGGAATAATAGGTTCGAAACGATCGAATTGAATCGTAAAATTGATTTTGCTGTTTTTAACCGTTAATGATTCCCAAAACAGATCTAATGATAAACGGAACTGCTTTGCATCACCGGTTTCACAAGCTTCAGAAAATAATTTGTAATTAGGAAAGCTGCGTTCAGCAAGTGCCGCAATAAAGCTCACTTTCTGCCAAGGTAATAATTTCAATAATTGCTGTTGGTGGTTTGCTTCAAGCACAAAAATAACCTCTTATTTATGGTTTTCATTCTTTCTATAATAGTTAAATATTCTCAACGTCATGAAGATATTTATCTAAACATAATTGCGACAGTGGTCTACTCGAGTTTTATCATCATCAATCCCCAAGCCATGTCGATTCAACAGCAATAAAGCATGAGGTATTTATCTCATACTTTGCTACTTTGATTATCGCTCAACAAACCACACGGTACTGTTTTTATATTATAAATTTAGTATCTCTCTATGAGTCCCGCTATTTATACTCGCTATATTAGTGAGATACAAGACAGACCAAACCAATCACACTAAATCGACGTCAATTCAAACGAAAAGATCAAGATCACAAATTCATTCCTGTAATCTAGTACTTAACATCAAACTTAAGTTCACTCATCCAATGCTAATATTTATTCATCAAGCAGAATACATCATTCACGGTTCATTACAGCGAAATGGCTCTGTCGGTTAACGGATTAATCAACACATTATCGCGCTAATGATTTACCTAATAAATGCTTGTCTAACAAACATTGCACCGTATAAAAATCAGGGATCGATATGAAACGTTCATTTATTATTTCAGCACTAACCTGCGCCATCGCACCAACCGCTTTTGCCTCTCAATTATATTTTGATGCCCGTAACGATGCGATGGGTGGTGCTGGTGTTGCATCGTCCGATTTTGTTACCGCTGCGTTTGTTAACCCGGCACTATTAGGTCAAGGTAAAACCGATTATATTGGCGTGATCTTACCGGCTATCCCATACAGCGATGATGGTCACGCTCGATATGCGCCAACCTCTTTTGGCGTCCAAACAGAGACTTCAGATGCATTTTTAGGTGCGTTAGATAATGTTAAATCAGCACAAGATGCGTATGACAATAATACCAATCTACAAACCGCGGCTGCCTACGCCAGTGCACTGGGTCAATTTGATGGCCAGCGCATGGGCATGAACGCCGGTACTAGCTTTGCGATTGCACTACCCAGCAGTGCATTGTCTGTGGCTTTTTTCGGTAACTCTTACATGACAAGTATCGCTACAGCAAAAGTAAGTCAAAACGACATCGACTTGGCAAATAGTCAAAACTTGGGTGATCTTGATAGTAAAGTCAACCTGGCAGGCGTTGCAATTTCCGACCTTGGCCTTGCTCTGTCAATGAATTGGGATGCAGATATAGCGACAGTATCTATTGGTATATCACCAAAATATCAACGTATAGATACTTACAGTTATGATATTTCGTTGAATGACGATGGCCTATCTGAGTTTGAAGATGGCTTCCTCGATGGATTAGACAAGCAAAGTCATTTCAATCTTGATGCCGGTATTGCGATTGATTTTTATGATACCTTCCGCGTTGCAATCAGTGGCCGTAACATGCTGAAGAAAAATCTAGAAATAGAAACAACAGCGTATAAAGGCATTAATCAAGCTGATGAGAAGATGGTATTTACTTTAGCGCCGTTAGTCACTGCTGGTTTTGCACTACATCATGATTACGCAACACTGACCGCAGAAATGGATTTGAACGATGCGATAGGTTTCGAAAGTAACAGTGAATCTCGCTATGCACGCGGTGGCATTGAAGCGAACCTATTTGATTTCTTACAATTACGTGCCGGTATTCGTCATGACTTAAACGATATTCGTGAAGATTTATATACCTTTGGTTTTGGTATTTCACCGATGAATTTAGTCCATATTGACCTAGCCGCGACAGTCAGTAAAAACGGCGCTTATAGCGTTTACCAGGACGGTAAATTAAGTGATGGTGGTCTTAATGCAGCCAATACAACGGGTGACGACGCGGCCTATGGTATTGATGGTTTCGTATTACAAGTATCAGCTAAATTTTAAATTCTTGATGTTCATCACATAATATAATCACACCACATAAATCATCAAGATTGTCATATTTCAATACGTTATATTGATGCATGTTAAAAGCACCTTTTAGAAGGTGCTTTTTTGTTATGTATAACCAATTAATACCCATCAAAAACAATATTTGTGTTTATCCTCTATAACTACACAGGTCGATTTAGATAATGCCGTACTGCATCGAGCCCGCGATAACTCTCTCGAACTTGTAAGGATACATCATGAAGAAGCATACGCTGTCGACACTCATTGCTCTCACCCTGTCTAGCGGTTACATATCCCCCATCAACGCTGCCCAACATTATTTCCAATCTCGCAGTGATGCAATGGGGGGAACAGGTGTCGCATCCGCACACTACCTCAGTGCGCCTTTAATGAATCCGGCACTACTTTCTCGTTTTTCACATAAGGATGATCTCGGACTGTTACTCCCAACAATTGGGTTCCAAATTGCCGATAATGATGACACGATTAATGGTATCAACCGCGCTTCAGATCTAATCGATGAGTTAAATCAATATACTTCAAACTCACTGCAAGCACGAATGACAGCCAATCAACTTGCCAATCAACTTGAAATGTTAGACAACGCAACGATCCCGTTGCAAGTTGGCTTAGCAGGCGTATTAGCAATACCCAACCAGATTGTCTCTTTTGCCGTGTTTAGCAATACTTACCTAGATTTACAAGTGACTACAGATATCAATGATAGCGATATAACCGCATTAAAAAGTCCAGACCCAACCGCCATTAATGACTTAGTCTCAACAATTACGCTACAAGGTGTCGGCGTCACCGATGTCGGGTTATCACTGGCCTCAAAATTCATGCTTGGTAACACCCCTGTTTATTTAGGCGTATCGCCTAAAATGCAGGCTATCGGCTTTTATCAATATACCGATAGTATTGATGATTTTGATGCTGGTAATTTAGAAGAAGATGACAATATGAATGACGAGATAGCCTTTAATATCGATGCCGGTTTCGTTGTTGAACCAAGTAAACATTTTACCTTTGGTCTCGTAGCCAAAAACATGATTTCGCAGCAAGTGACAAATTCCGCAGAAACCCTTATTTATGAAATAAAACCACAGGTGACCACAGGATTTGCACTACACAGCGCCTGGTTTACCGCTGCTATCGATATTGATATTACCCAATCGCAAAGCCTGAGTAGTCAGGGGCCGTCTAAATATACCCGGTTCGGTGTCGAAATGGACGTTTGGGGCTGGTTACAGTTGCGCGGAGGATTCCGTTATGATGTCAATGCAAACGACAGTAATCAAGTGACATTTGGCATGGGCTTGTCTCCCTTTAGCACGTTTCACTTTGATATAACCGGCATGTTGAGTGAAGATGATACCTTTGGGCTTGTCGCGCAGACCTCATTTACCTTCTAATGCACCATCAATAATTACCGGGTAAAAAATAATGCGTGGTTTAATGCTAAAAATCATCTTATAGCACTCACCTAAACTGGTTTTTTTATTATTAAACCGTAAAATAACGACAATCATATTTTTTTATAGACAGCAATGAATACTTACCAACTGCATCGCTACCTTGGCTACTTATTAATATTACCTGTAACGCTATGGGCATTTACCGGCGCATTTTTCTTAATTAAACCTGGTTACAAAAATGCCTATGAGCAATTGCAAATAACCAGTTATCCGCTCAATGCAACGTTACCACTGTTACCCGAACCTGAATGGCAAGCGATTGCTATTAACCGCAGTATTTTAGGTAGTCACTATCGCGTCAAAATAGACAATAAATGGCAGCATATTAATCCGTTAAATAACCAAATGCAGCCTGAACCTGATAGTCAAAGTATCATCAACTTATTGCAAGATGCAATAAAACATCACCCAGATCGTTATGGCGCAGTATTAACTTACCAAGACGGGATCGCCTTTACCGATACCAAGATAAAACTCATGTTTGATTGGACACGTTTAAGCCTACGCCAGCAAGGTGCTGACAGTCGTATTTTTAATACTATGTATGATATTCACTATCTACGTTGGACAGGCAATAAATCGTTTGATCAGTGGTTTGGTTATATTGGTTTAGGATTGTTGGTATTGATGGCACTCACAGGGGTTGTGATGATCATAAAATCAGCGAGAAAGTATAATAAGACCGAATAACGAGTAAAGCATGCATAGAAAAAGGCAGGTATGTCGCCATACCTGCCTTCTATATCTATTCATTCAAATAGCGTAAATCAAATGACTAAACACTAGTTAATATTAAAATTCTGTTTCAACTTCAGGAGTCTTAACGTCAGCCACTTCGTCGCCTTTATTACCCAGTAGGTTAGCACGGATCATACCGTCTATTTCAGCAGCAATCTTCGGATTATCAGCAAGGTACTGTGATGCTTTCGCTTTACCTTGACCAATCTTGTCACCCTTGTATGAGTACCAAGCGCCGGCTTTTTCAATCAGTTTTTCTTTTACACCTAAATCAACTAGCTCACCATTACGGTTGAAGCCTTTACCGTATAGGATTTGAAATTCAGCTTGTCTAAACGGTGCTGCAATTTTGTTTTTAACCACTTTTACACGCGTTTCATTACCCGTGATCTCATCGCCATCTTTAACCGAACCAATACGACGAATATCTAAACGTACTGACGCGTAAAATTTAAGGGCATTACCACCTGTGGTGGTTTCAGGTGAACCAAACATCACACCAATCTTCATACGAATTTGGTTAATGAAGATACACATGGTATTACTCGTTTTTAAGTTACCCGTTAATTTACGCATCGCTTGCGATAACATACGCGCTTGCAGACCCATGTGGC
The DNA here is from genome assembly GCF_000170855.1 of Moritella sp. PE36. Classification (GTDB taxonomy): domain Bacteria; phylum Pseudomonadota; class Gammaproteobacteria; order Enterobacterales; family Moritellaceae; genus Moritella. The sequence continues at coordinate 23,168 of NZ_ABCQ01000050.1, forward strand.
TGTCGCCCATGTTGCCTTCAATCTCAGCTTTTGGCGTTAATGCCGCAACCGAGTCAATCACGATAATATCGACTGCACCTGAGCGCGCTAACATGTCAGTGATCTCGAGAGCTTGTTCACCGGTATCTGGTTGCGATATCAATAGTTCATTCACATCAACACCCAGTTTACCCGCGTAAATCGGATCCAGTGCATGCTCAGCATCAATAAAGGCACAAACTTTACCTTCACGTTGTGCTGAGGCGATGACTTCTAACGTTAACGTCGTTTTACCACTTGATTCAGGACCATAAATTTCAACGATACGCCCCATCGGTAAGCCACCTGCTCCCAACGCGATATCAAGAGAAAGTGAACCTGTAGAAACAGTTTCTACGTCCATGGTACGGTTATCACCTAGCTTCATGATAGAACCTTTACCAAATTGTTTTTCAATTTGTCCAAGTGCTGCAGCTAAGGCTTTTTCTTTATTCGCGTCCATTTTATTCCCCTGAGGCATAATCGAGTATTTAATTTATAGGCATAAGTATACTGTTCGTTCATACAGTATCAAGCAATAAACGCATATTTTTTTAATTATTATGAGTGGCGCATATTTACGTACAAAAAAATACAGTCGCCACCGTGCTTTAGCATTGTTATTATAGCTGCAACTATTTTTTTCAAACCGAGCCGCTATGCAACCTAACTTTCTTGCACCTCAAGACTTAACCAATCACACCCCTATGATGCAGCAATTCTTTAAGTTAAAAGCTGAGCAACCAGAGATCTTACTCTTTTATCGCATGGGCGATTTTTATGAGTTATTTTATGATGATGCCAAAAAAGCGTCGCAATTATTAGGCATCTCTCTGACCAAGCGTGGTAAGTCAAATGGTAACCCTATTCCAATGGCAGGTATCCCTTACCATTCATTAGAAGGGTATTTAGCAAAGCTAGTACGTAGTGGTGAATCGGTAGCGATCTGTGAACAAATTGGCGATCCGGCAACCTCTAAAGGTCCAGTAGAACGTAAAGTGGTCCGAATTGTGACACCCGGCACGGTCAGTGACGAAGCTTTACTTACCGAACATAATGACAATTTATTAGCCGCATTATTCCAAGATGGTAACACCTTTGGTTATGCCACCCTTGATATGGGTAGCGGCCGTTTTCTGATCAATCAATTTAGCTCAGAGGAAACCTTACTTGCAGAGCTGCAACGTACCGATCCCGCAGAGCTACTTTACTGTGAATCATTGGAATCGGTTCAACATATTAATCACCTTAGAGGTCTACGTCGCCGCCCGGAGTGGGAGTTTGATTTACAAACTGGCCGCAGCGTTTTATGTCAGCAATTTGGTACCAAAGATTTAATCGCTTTTGGTGTCGAAAATGCGCCCGTGGCCCTATGTGCTGCAGGTTGCTTAATGCAATACGTGAAAGAAACCCAGCGTACTGCACTGCCACATATCCGTTCGGTCAAGCTTGAACAAACAGAGCAAATGGTGGTGATGGATGCGGCAACACGCCGTAATCTAGAACTCACCCAAAACTTATCCGGTGGTTTTGACAATACCCTAGCAGAAGTACTGGATCATACTTCAACACCGATGGGCAGTCGGCTATTAAAACGTTGGTTGCATCAACCAATCCGCGATAGCTTGGTGTTACAGCAACGTCAATCCAGTATTCAGTCATTACTCGACGTCGGTGCGTTAAACGATCTGCAACCGATATTACGCACTATCGGCGATATCGAACGTATCATTGCCCGTTTATCATTACGCTCAGCGCGTCCGCGCGATCTGGTACGGTTACGTAATGCCTTCCAGCAATTACCCGCATTACACACACTACTGGCAGAACACGATGCCGAACACTTAAGCTCATTACAGCAATTAGCTGGTGAGTTCAGTGAGCTTGAACAGTTACTGACGTTCGCCGTTATCGACAACCCGCCAGTATTAATCCGTGACGGCGGCGTGATAGCACCCGGTTATAACCAAGAGTTAGATGAATGGCGCGCACTAAGCAAAGGGGCGACGGATTATCTCAAAGCCTTAGAAGAACGCGAAAAACAACAAACCGGTATCCCGACCTTAAAAGTCGGTTATAACCGAGTTCACGGTTACTTCATCGAAGTCAGTCGCCTGCAATCTGATCAAGTGCCAGCAACCTACATCCGACGTCAAACGCTAAAAAATACCGAACGTTACATCATTCCAGAGCTGAAAGAACACGAAGATAAAGTACTCAGTAGCCAAGGTAAGTCACTGGCACTAGAGAAACAACTTTATGAACAATTATTAGATAAGTTGTTACCGTATATTCCCGCACTGCAAGACAGCGCAGCGGCATTATCGGAGCTCGATGTACTGTGTAACTTTGCTGAACGCGCAGAAACCTTAAACTACTGTCGCCCGACAATTAGTGTCAAACCCGGTATCGACATTATCAATGGGCGTCATCCTGTCGTTGAGCAAGTGATGACAGAACCGTTTATTGCCAATCCAGTACAGCTTAATCCTGAGCGTCGCATGTTAATCATTACCGGTCCGAATATGGGCGGTAAATCGACTTATATGCGTCAAACAGCTTTAATCACCCTGATGGCTCATATCGGTAGTTTCGTCCCAGCAGAGCAAGTGACGACATCATTAATCGACCGTATTTTCACCCGGATTGGCGCATCCGATGATTTAGCATCGGGTCGTTCTACCTTTATGGTAGAAATGACCGAGACCGCGAATATCTTGCACAATGCGACGGCGAATAGCTTGGTATTGATGGATGAAATTGGCCGCGGCACCAGTACTTATGATGGTTTATCATTAGCCTGGGCATGTGCTGAATACCTGACCAATAAAATCCAGGCTTATACCCTCTTTGCAACGCACTACTTTGAGCTAACTACGCTAGCAGAGCAGCATTCTAGTCTGGTCAATGTACACCTCGATGCAGTTGAACACGGTGACTCCATTGTCTTCATGCATGCCGTACAAGACGGTGCTGCAGATCGCAGTTATGGTTTGCAAGTTGCAGCATTAGCTGGTGTGCCGAAACCTGTTATTCATGCGGCTAAAGTAAAGTTGCATGAGTTAGAACTACTCTCACACCAACCAGTGGTGACTGGTAAACGTCCACAGTTGGAAGCAACGCCCATTTCCCATCCTGTGATCGATGATTTGAGCGCCTTGAATATTGATAATATGACGCCACGTGAAGCACTCGAGGTATTGTACCGTTTAAAAGAACAACTTTAATTGCCCTACTGGAATTGCAGTTAGTTTAATTTAAATAGTTCTCGGTAAATTAAAAAGCCCAAATTATCCAAGTCATGCAAAATGGCCGTTCGCTGGTTTGGGCTTTCTGTTACATAAGTCACCACCCGCTCTAACGCCTGCCGCTGAGTCGAATAGATCCCCGCAATCACCCGATATTTAATAAGCTTGCCTGCTTGTGATACACCCATGCTATCAATATGCGCCACCGCGATATATTCCGGTACCGCAGACAAGTGATACTCTTGCTGTAGCCATTCGTTCAAATGATAGACATCATTATCCAGTGTTCTGAATTTACTGCTCATCTGCCCCTTATTAAGCGCTAATTGATAGGCATCTGTATAACTAAAACTATCATGTTCAGTCACAAGACGGTGCATAGCATGACTCATTTTCCACGAGACATCTGCAAAGTCGTGTTGTTTTAATCGCGAAGCTAGCTGTGATGAATGAATCGCTTGATCAGCAAACGCAGCGTTAAATGATGCGTAAAAAATAGTTTCTTTTTCTAGCCTTGAACCCGATAAGCCATGTATATCTGTTGGCAATACAATAAACTTAGCATCATCAGCAATGGCAGGCAGATCACTATTAATAAAGAGTCTTGGTGTGGAACAACCCGTTATCAGTGATGCTAAACTAAGCGCTAATAACAAACTGCACGAAAAACGAATAAACGACATAACCGTCCTTAAACAATCCATGTTTGCAGAGGGTTACTAAAATACTAGAAACGCATGAATAGTATGACTGATTTTAATAAAATCAGCATAAAGGCTGAATGAAGTACTAAGCATTAAGACTAGCTTAAATTTAATGACTAACTACTCAATAACCATGCTTCCCAGCATATTACAGCCTAAATAAAGCTTCAACAGATAAGCCTTGCTGGGCGAGTACTTCCCGTAGTCGTCGCAATGCCTCGACTTGGATTTGCCGAACACGCTCGCGGGTTAAGCCTATTTCACGCCCGACATCTTCCAGCGTTGAAGCATCATAACCTAACAGCCCAAAGCGCCTAGCCAACACTTCTCTTTGTTTGGGGTTCAGTTCTTCAAGCCAGCGGATGATACTGAATTTAATATCATCATTTTGGGTACGGCTTTCCGGTCCATCGCCTTTTTCATCCGATATAATGTCTAATAACGCTTTTTCGGAATCACCTCCGATAGGTGTATCAACCGAACTTATCCGCTCATTCAAGCGCAGCATTTTACTGACATCAGCAACCGGTTTATCTAATTTATCCGCAATGTCTTCAGCGGTGGGTTCATGATCGAGTTCATGGGCGAGTTCACGCGCAGCGCGAAGATAAACATTGAGTTCTTTAACAACATGGATGGGTAAGCGAATGGTTCGGGTTTGGTTCATGATGGCACGTTCAATGGTTTGCCTTATCCACCATGTCGCATAGGTTGAGAAACGAAAACCACGCTCGGGATCAAATTTCTCTACTGCACGGATCAGACCAAGGTTACCCTCTTCAATCAAGTCTAATAGAGCCAGCCCGCGATTATTATAACGTCTCGCGATTTTAACCACTAAACGCAGATTACTTTCGATCATACGTTTTCTTGAACTGGCATCACCCCGTAATGCACGACGTGCATAAAAAACTTCTTCTTCTGCGGTCAACAATGGTGAAAAACCAATCTCCCCAAGATAAAGCTGCGTTGCATCTAAGCTTTTTGCATCATTAGGAATGAGGTGCTCATCTTCAAATTTTCCCATCCCTGGCCGTGCTTTTTTATCGTTGTCAGATACTTTATTCTCTGCAATTTTTAACTTATTAGCGTCAGTTATCTTGCTCATTACGTATTGCCTCCTGACTGAAGTAAATAGCTTATTAAGATTAGTCTAATAAACTAATTTCAGTCGAGCTTAACGCTTAGGCAAGTAGCGCATGGGGTTAACGGGTTTACCGCGATAACGGATCTCGAAATACAATTCAGCACCTGAATTCGGGCCAGAATTACCCATGGTTGCGATCTTCTGGCCAGCCTTAACCCATTGCTGCTCTTTCACTAATAGCTTTTGGTTGTAGGCATACGCGCTTAAGTAATCATCGTTATGTTTGATGATGATCAAGTTACCATAACCACGTAAACCATTACCGGAATAAACCACACGACCATTTTCTGACGCGATGATATTTCGCCCCAATGAACCAGCAATATTGACACCTTGCTGTCCTGATTTACTGGTAGAATAGGTGCGAATTAATTTGCCTGAAGCTGGCCAGCTCCATTTCAGTTTATTATTACTCACCATCGCTTTGGGTTTCACCACTTTCACCGCAGGCTTGGCTTTCACCGGCGGTTTACTTTTCACTGGCGGTCTATAGCTTGTTTTAGCGGTAACATTTTTGGTGTTCGCTGGTTTAACTAATGGTTTTGATGGTGCTTTAATACTGGTTTTCGCGGTACTTTTATTGGCATTACTATTGGTTGTTTTAGCTATTTTCATCGGGGTCGGTTTTTTATAAACTGGCGCGGGGATTTTACCTTTCAGTTTTAATATTTGTCCCGGGTAAATTTGGTAAGGGTCAGGGATCTGATTTAAGGCGGCTAAAAATTTGAAATCTTGATTACTTCGCCAGGCAATGGCATACAAGGTTTCACCTTTTTTAACACGATAACTTGGCGTATTAATATGCGATCGTAGTTCAGTCTTATAACCTTGCACACTCGTGACAGGCGCGGGGTTATGATTGGCAGTCGTACAACCAACTAACTGTATAAGCAGTAAATAACACCCGATGCGGTGCCATTGGATGCACGCGCGTACATGACTTAATAGTCTCTTACTGACCATCTCTACACCTGACTCCCTGATCCGCTCTCCTGCGTATTTAATACCGACAATAGACTCACGCTAATTCGCCTTGAACCAACGGCACAAAGCGTACACTTTCAACATTCTGACTGGTATAGTTATCGCCATTACGAGTAATAATTTGTAATACTTGAGATTCGACACCCAATGGCAGAATAAGTTGCCCACCATCCGTTAACTGCGTTAATAATGCTTGTGGTACTGCAGCGGGTGCAGCAGTCACTATAATCGCATCAAACGGCCCCTTACTTGACCAACCTTGCCAACCATCGCCGTATTTCATCATGACGTTGTGCAGGTCAAGATTCTTTAACCTACGTTTCGCTTGCCACTGTAATGCTTGGATCCGTTCAACCGAATAAACACGCGGAAAAACCTGCGCTAAAATAGCCGTTTGATAACCCGAACCCGTGCCAATTTCCAGCACCCGTTGTGGATTGTTTTTCATTAACAGTTCAGTCATTCTGGCAACAATATAAGGCTGAGAGATGGTCTGCCCAGCCCCAATTGGCAAGGCCTGATTGCCCCATGCCTGCAATGCAAACGCTTCCTCAACGAAATAGTCACGAGGCGTATCTTGTATGGCAGTCAATACACTTGGTGCACTAATGCCTTGTTGTTCAAGCAACGCTTTTATACGCTGCCCTGCTACACCTGTATTACCAAGTTGGATCATACGGTTCCTGATTTAAGTTCTTGGTCAAAATGACGAATCACTACTTTTTCTTCAATCAATTCACGTACAATACTTGTCGCAAAACACCCTGATGGCAGATAGAAGCTCACCGTTAAGCTATCTTCAGCTAATTCATAACTGAAGTTTTGTGGACGCAATATTATCGCTTTGCGCTCCTGACGTAGACCTGCGGCAATGAGGCCGTCAAGCAATTCTAGATATTGCGTAATAACGCTGTTTTCAAATGCCAATGCGTCGTTCATTGCACTGCTGTTACCTTTGCCAACTAACGGGGCCGATAGTTGTAGCGCGCCTTGGGCAACACGTTCAATAATGTCGTCAGTTAAGGTTTCTTCGGCAAAGAACGAATTAGACCCCTGTAAAATGAAGCAATCACCTGACAGCGCCGTTTGCCATTTATCTTGTTTAATACGTTCACTGACAACTTGGTTGAATATCAAACTGCGCGCCGCTGAAATATAAAAACTGCGCTTATTACGATCTTTGACTTTGTGACCCGCAAACATCTCTTGTGCACGCACAATGTTATTACCATTTTGACCAAATCGCTGTTCACCGAAATAGTTTGGCACGCCGGTGGTCTTTATTTTCTCTAAACGCTCGGCTAATCCATCGGTACTGCTTAGGTCCGTTAATTTTAATGTAAACTGATTACCTTTTAATGCTCCAGTACGTAACTTTTTGTTATGACGAACAATTTTTAATATTTTAATTTGTTCTGTTTCAATAACAGAAAAATCGGGGGTTTCTTTACCCGCCATGTGAATACCAAACCATTGTTCAGTAATAGCATGGCGGTCTTTAAGCCCTGCATAACTCACATCCTTGCCTGAAACACCTGCCGCTTTGGCTAATGCCCGAGCAACATATTGGGTATTCTCACCGATCTTACGGATAGAGATGAAGATGTGTTCACCTTCACCGGTTAATTCAAAACCCAGGTCTTCAATAACCACAAAGTCGGCAGCTTCCTGCTTAATAAAACCTGTTACGCTAGGTTTGCCATATAGATATTCAAATTCAGGAAGCATTGTTCTCTCCGCATTAGGATTAGTTTGCATTAATTCATTTTCACTTATTAAGTATTTTTCATTAACAGCACGACAGCTTCGCATGCCACGCCTTCTTTACGACCAGTAAAACCGAGCTTTTCGGTGGTGGTTGCTTTCACATTTACGGCTGATAATTCGGTTTCAAGATCGGCACTTAATACGGCGCGCATCGCTTGAATATGCGGCGCAATCTTAGGTGCTTGTGCAATAATGGTGACGTCTAGATTACCAATGCGATAACCCAACTCTTTTACTTTACTAAATACGTCACGTAATAAAATACGACTGTCGATATTTTCAAACTCTGCAGATGTATCAGGGAAGTGGTGACCGATATCGCCAAGCGCTAAAGCACCAAGCAATGCATCGCAGATCGCATGTAAAGCGACATCACCATCAGAATGCGCCAAAAAACCTTGTTCATAAGGGATCGCGACACCATTAATCATCACCGGACCAGCATTACCAAATTTATGTACGTCAAAACCATGGCCAATTCTAAACATTATCTCTCTTCCCTATTGCTCTTCGTTCTTATTTTTCGTTATTAACGCTGCGTTAATTGCTGTAAAAACAGGGTTGCTAACGGCATGTCCTCTGGACGGGTTATTTTAATATTATCCGCGCGACCAATCACCATCTTAGGTGTAAACCCTAATAACTCAATCGCAGATGCTTCATCGGTGATATTGGCCTTGTCTGCTAAGCCTGTCGTTAACGCGTTGGTCAGTAATGTCACTGGAAACATCTGTGGCGTTAACGCATGCCACAGTAGCTCACGATCGACAGTGGTCATAATGTTACCTTGGGCATCTGTACGCTTCATCGTATCGCGAACCTGACACCCTAGAATAGCACCGTGTTTAGATGCCAGCGCACCAGCAATGAGACTGTCGATATCAGCATGAGTTAAACATGGGCGGGCAGCATCATGTACCAACACCCAGTTATATGACTGACAGGCCTGCAATCCTGCTAATACCGAATCAGCACGCTCTTTACCACCATCAACGCGGATAATAGCCGGGTCATTGGCAATCGTCAGTTCGGCAAACCAACCATCTTCGGGTCCGAGTGCCACAACAACTTGGGCAATACGAGGGTGGCTTAATAGCGCCGTTAGCGTATGCTCAATAACCGTTTTTTCTTGCAGCATTAAGTATTGTTTGGGAATACTCGCGCCCATGCGAGCGCCTACACCTGCGGCTGGGACCACCGCAATAAATTGTTCAGTCATCTCAGTAGCCTAGTGATCATCATTAATTATACGGTAGAAAGTTTCACCTTCTTTAATCATCCCCAGTTCATTACGGGTACGTTCTTCAATCGCGTCGTAGCCATTGCGCAGATCTAAGATCTCGTTTTTTAGCGCAGTATTACGTTCGATTAACACTTGATTATTGCTGTGCTGGATATTGACTTCACGTTCGATACGCTTGTAGTCCATCACGCCATTATTACCGACAATAAAATGATAGCTCAATAAGCTGAGAATTAAGATTAATACAAAATAAAGCAGGCGCATGACAATCATCCCGTAAATGAATCAGTTATTGTCACATATAATGCAGAAATTGGTTAGCGTATAAATAAAAAAACCCGCTTAAAAGCGGGTTTTTATTCTATTCAGAATTAACAGTTAAGCAAATTAAGCTTGACCCTTAACCTCTTTAAGACCGTGGAAAGGAGCAGCATCACCTAGCGCTTCTTCGATACGGATTAGTTGGTTGTACTTAGCAACACGATCAGAACGGCTCATAGAACCTGTTTTGATTTGGCCAGCACATGTACCAACAGCAAGGTCAGCAATTGTTGCATCTTCAGTTTCACCAGAACGGTGAGAGATTACAGCTGTAAAGCCTGCGTCTTTCGCCATCTTAATTGCCGCTAACGTTTCTGTTAGTGTACCAATTTGGTTGAATTTGATTAAGATTGAGTTAGTGATACCTTCTCTAATACCACGTGCCAAAATCTTAGTGTTAGTAACGAATAAATCATCACCAACTAATTGGATCTTGTCACCCAGTAGTTCAGTCTGGTGTTTGAAACCAGCCCAATCAGATTCATCTAGACCATCTTCAATCGATACGATTGGGTATTGGTCAACAAGACCAGCAAGATAGTGGTTAAACTCTTCAGCAGTAAATTTCTTACCTTCGCCTTTAAGATCGTAGATACCTTCTTCTTTGTTATAGAACTCAGAAGCAGCACAATCCATAGCAAGTGTAACGTCTTTACCCATTTCATAACCAGCTGCTTTAACAGCTTCTTCAATTGCAGCTAGTGCAGCAGCATTTGATTCTAGGTTAGGAGCGAAACCACCTTCGTCACCAACTGCAGTGCTTAGGCCTTTAGACTTAAGTACTTTAGCTAGGTTGTGGAATACTTCAGCACCGATACGTACTGCTTCTCTAAAAGTTTTAGCGCCAACAGGTTGGATCATGAACTCTTGAATGTCTACGTTGTTATCAGCGTGCTCGCCACCGTTGATGATGTTCATCATAGGTAAAGGCATAGAGTATTGACCAGGCGTACCGTTTAACTCAGCGATGTGAGCATATAGTGGTAAACCTTTTGCAGATGCAGCCGCTTTAGCGTTAGCCAGAGACACAGCAAGGATAGCGTTAGCACCAAATTGAGCTTTGTTTTCAGTGCCGTCTAAGTCGATCATGATTTGGTCGATTGCAGCTTGATCAGTTGCATCTTTACCCATTAGCGCTTCAGCGATAGGGCCATTGATTGCAGCTACAGCTTTAAGCACACCTTTACCTAAAAAGCGCGTTTTGTCGCCATCACGTAATTCAAGTGCTTCGCGTGAACCAGTAGAAGCACCAGATGGAGCAGGTGCCATACCGATGAAACCACCGTCTAGGTGAACTTCAGCTTCAACAGTAGGATTACCACGTGAATCCATGATTTCGCGACCAATAATTTTAACGATCTTAGACATTTTTATTTCCTTAACTATTAAAAATTTAAGTATGCCGCGTTACCACGGCACTAATATTAAAATCTCTGATTAGCTAGTTGATGATTTTTTATTTTCACCAGCTGCCTTAATGAACCCTTCAAATAATGCGTGACCATCTCGTGGTGTTGAAGTGAATTCCGGGTGGAATTGCGCAGCAACAAACCAAGGATGATTCGGATTCTCAATAATTTCGACTAATTTCTTGTCAGCAGATAAACCCGTTACTTTTAGGCCTGCTTTTTCGATTTTAGTTAGAAGATTGTTGTTAACTTCATAACGGTGACGATGACGTTCTTTAATCGTCGCACTACCGTACATTTCTCTTACTTTACTACCCGCTTTCAGATGACACAGTTGTGCACCTAAACGCATAGTACCACCCATATCTGAGCTACCAGTACGTTCTTCAACCTTACCAGTCTCATCAATCCACTCTGTAATTAAGCCAACTACAGGGAATTTAGTCTCAGGGTTAAATTCTGTTGAATGAGCGCCTTCTAGACCCGCAACATTACGTGCAAATTCGATTAACGCTACTTGCATACCAAGACAGATACCGAAGTAAGGAACCTTATTCTCACGTGCATATTGTGCTGCAAGGATCTTGCCTTCAATACCACGTTCACCAAAACCGCCCGGTACTAAAATACCATCTACTGTTTTCAGTATATCGGTGCCTCGAACTTCAAGATCTTGCGAGTCGATGTATTTGATCTTCACACTTAGACGGTTTTTCAGACCACCGTGCTTAAGTGCTTCATTTACTGATTTATAAGCATCTGGTAGTTCGATATATTTACCGACCATACCAATCACGATCTCTTCAGTTGGATTCGCTTCTTCAAAAATAACCTGTTCCCATTCAGCCAAATCGGCTTCAGGTGCAGTGATACCGAAACGGTTAACAACGAGCTCATCTAAACCTTGTGCTTTTAATAGCGCAGGAATTTTATAAATACTGTCCACATCTTTCAGTGAGATCACGGCTTTTTCTTCTACGTTACAGAATAACGAGATTTTAGCGCGTTCGTTCGCTGGTACATTACGATCAGAACGACAAATTAGGATGTCAGGCTGAATACCAATTGAACGTAACTCTTTCACTGAGTGCTGTGTTGGTTTTGTTTTAACTTCACCAGCAGCCGCTAAATAAGGTACTAATGTTAGATGCATAAACATGGTGTGATCACGGCCCATTTGCACACCCATTTGACGTAATGCTTCTAGGAACGGTTGTGATTCAATATCACCTACCGTACCGCCCACTTCTACTACTGCAATATCAAAGCCTTCACAGCCCGCAATAACACGATCTTTGATCTCATTAGTAATATGTGGAATAACCTGAATGGTGC
>NZ_ABCQ01000049.1 GCF_000170855.1 Moritella sp. PE36
GATTGATTTATCAAAGACTTGTTATAAACAGGGTTTAATGACACCCTGTAGTTATTCTTAGGCGATTGTGATTTAGATTAACTTATCTATTGAATACAAGAAACAATAAAGCATTTTAAATTAAGTTAATTTACATAAGGTTAATATCTATATAGGTGATCAGATATTAACCTGAATTTATGTGTATCAATTGTCTGTTTATAAATAGTACATAGTGGATAAAATAATGACAATTAAGAATGAAACTGCAATATCAAGCATAAATAATAACGACACAAATGGTAAAGATATAAGTAAGGATAGTTCTCAGAATGAATTTTTTAGCGGGATCGCGAATAAAATTCTTGATTTAACAGGTTGGTATTGCGAGCCGATCCCACATGAGTATAAAAAAGCGGTAATTGCCTATGCGCCGCATACTTCAAATTGGGATTTTCCATTATTAATGAGTGCTCGATTTGCCAATAAGGTGAATGTGCAGTGGGCTGGTAAATCTGAAATGTTCAGTTGGCCATTTAAAAATGTATTGACCTTTTTAGGTGGAGTGCCGATTGAACGTTCAAAGTCGACCAATATGGTGCAGAGTGTTGTTAATATTTTTAACAGTCAAGAACGGTTTCTCTATGCGATGTCACCTGAGGGTACGCGAAAATATCAAGATTTTTGGCGTTCAGGTTTTTATTACATAGCATTAGAAGCAAATGTGCCGATCATTTTATATCAACTCGATTATAAGAATAAGCGAGTAACCATCGGTGATGTGATCAAGGTGACGGGTAATATTGAGAAAGATCTCGCGGCAATTGATATGGTATTCAAAGATGTAACACCGAAATTTAAAGAGAAATATTGTCTGGCCAAATTTAAGCGTTAATTGAAAATAACGTTGTTTTGTTCGGTTTTTACGGCAACAGAAAAACAACTGTTTAAATATACAGTTAAAACTCAGGGTTCGGAAAAACCTGAGTTTTAACTGATTTAGATTTAATAAGTAGCTGTTTAATACCTACTTAGTGTCAGTCAACCCCTATTTATGGCGATTTTCTAAACACTGAACCACTTCTGTTAGTGGCACTTCTTCTTTTTGCAGTAGCACGAGCAGGTGATACAGTAAATCAGCACTTTCATTCACTAATTCATCTCGGTCTTTTGCAACAGCAGCCAGTGCAACTTCAACACCTTCTTCACCGACTTTTTGTGCACAGCGTTTAGTGCCTTGTGCAAATAAACTTGCTGTGTAGCTTTCTGCTGGGTCCGCTGTTTTACGTTGTTCTAATAATTTATCTAGCTGGGCGATAAAAGTAAGGGCGGGTTTGTTTTCTGTTACGAAACAACTTTCGGTGCCGAGGTGGCATGTTGGACCGCAAGGTTTAGCGGTGATAAGTAATGTGTCGTTATCACAGTCTTTGGTGATCTCTTGCACAAGCAAGTAGTTCTCTGAAGATTCACCCTTTGTCCATAGACGTTGTTTAGTACGGCTAAAAAATGTCACCTTACCTAATTCGCGTGTTGTCGTTAAAGCCTCTTCATTCATATAGCCCAGCATCAATACTTCACCTGATACCGAGTCTTGAATGATTGCAGGCATTAAACCATCTACTTTTTTCCAATCAAGTTGGCTAATTTGTTCGTTTGTTATCATGTTCTGATCTCCACATCTTGATCTCGTAGATATTCTTTTAGTTCACCAATATTGATGATTTGCTTATGAAATACACTTGCGGCTAATGCGCCATCAACGTCTGCATCTTTAAATACACTATCGAAATGCACCATTTCACCGGCACCGCCAGACGCGATCAATGGTATTTTACAGATCTTACGGGCTTTAGATAATTGCACTGTGTCATAACCGCCACGAACACCGTCTTGGTTCATCACGTTAAGTACGATTTCACCTGCACCGCGTTTTTGAACTTCTTTGATCCATTCAAAGGTTGTCCACTTGGTTACTTGGGTGCGTGTTTCATCACCGGTGAACTGGTAAACTTTATACTCTTGGGTATTTTCATCGAAATAACTATCGATTCCAATGACAATACATTGCACACCAAATTTAGCGGCAAGACGGTTAATTAAACTCGGATCTGCCAGCGCAGGGGAGTTGATGGATATTTTGTCAGCACCAAACTCTAGGATACGCGCTGCATCTTCTTCACTCTTAATACCACCCGCAACACAGAAAGGAATATCAATCACTTCTGCAACACGGCTTACCCAGCTTTTATCAACGACACGATCATCAGCACTGGCGGTAATATCATAAAATACTAATTCATCAGCGCCTTCTTCAGCGTAACGTTTAGCAAGTGGAACGATGTCACCTATCAATTCATGATTACGGAATTTAACCCCTTTGACGACCTTACCATCTTTAACATCTAAACACGGTATTATGCGTTTTGCTAACATATTACATCTCCAGGAAATTCTTGATTAATTGTGCACCCGCTTTACTTGAACGCTCTGGGTGGAATTGTACACCGTAAAAATTATCTCGATTCACAGCCGCAGTAAACGGTGCGCCGTGGGTACAGGTTGCAATCGTGTCGCTGCCAACAGCCAGCGCATAACTGTGTACAAAATAGAAATAACTGCCACTCGGAATATCCTTGAATAATGGATGTTCTGGTTGTGGTTCGATTTGGTTCCAGCCCATATGAGGCAGTCGAACACCCTCACTTGGCATAGGTTCAATACTGCCACTAATTAAGCCAAGTGTTGCCACATCACCTTCAGCCGAGAATTCAGCCAGCAACTGCATGCCGAGACAAATCCCCAATACCGGCTGAGTGAGGCTTTTGACTAATTCAATCAGTTCACGTTCAGCTAAGTTTTTCATGGCTTCTTGCGCAGTACCAACACCGGGTAAGAATAATTTATCCGCGTTACGTAATACATCGGCTTCGCGACTTACCGTTACCGTATAACCAAGGCGTTCAACAGCAAATCTTACCGATGACAGGTTGGCACAACCGGTATCAATAATGACAACCTTGCTATTTAATTTATCATTGCCACTTGCTTGATCCATTAAAGCACTCCTTTCGAGCTTGGTAGTACATCGCCTTCGACTTTAATGCATTGGCGCAGTGTCCGGCCAAATACCTTAAATAAACTCTCAACAAGGTGGTGGGTATTTTTACCTTCAACTTTAAGGTGCAGCGTCGCCGCCATGCCATCACTTAAAGAGTGGAAAAAATGTGGCACCATCTCGGTTGCAAACTCACCAATATGATCGCGAGGGAAGTCGGCATTAAATTTCAGGTAAGCGCGGCCAGATAGATCGAGAGAACAAGATGCTTCACATTCGTCCATCGGCAATACAAAACCGAAACGGCCAATTCCACGTTTGTCGCCTAATGCTTGCTTGATCGCATTACCTAACGCCAGTGCTGTATCTTCAACTGTATGGTGATCATCAATGTGTAGATCGCCAGTGACACTCAGTTTTAGTTGAAAACCGCCATGTGTCGCAATTTGATCTAACATATGATCAAAGAATCCCATACCGGTATCAATAACGTTACCACCTTGGCTGTCGAGGTCGACATCAACTTGGATATTCGTTTCTTTCGTGGTGCGGGTGACACTCGCAACACGGTTACCTTTATTCAGTATTTGCTGTTCAATCATCGGCCAATTTAAGTTATCTCTATTATAGAAGATCCCTTCAATGCCCATGTTTTCGGCAAGTTGGATATCAGTGATACGATCACCAATCACATACGAGTTAGCAAAATCGATTCGACCAGACTGCAAGTATTCTTTTACCATGCCTAAATGCGGTTTACGGCAGTTGCAGTTGTCTTCGGTAAAGTGTGGGCAGAGTAATACGGACTCGAATTTAACGCCTTGTGAAGCGAACAACGCCATCATGGCATTTTGGGGGATATCAAAATCACTTTGTGGGTAGCTATCAGTCCCAAGCCCATCTTGATTAGAAACAATGACCAGTGTGTAACCCGCATTTTGTAATTTGAGTAACGCTGGGATCACGAATGGTTCAAACTTTAGCTTTTCTAAACTGTCGACTTGTTTATCGCTAATTGGCTCATCAATTAATGTACCATCACGATCAATAAATAAGAATTTTTCCTTGCTCACATCGGGCTCCTGCTCGTTTATTTTTTAAGACTCTTTATTTAAGAGAGTACGGACTTTAAAGCGGCTAATGTAGTGTTCATTTCAGCCGCGCTGCCTAAGGTGATTCGAATACAGTTTTCTAATCTTACTTTGGAATTAAAATCTCTTAATACAATACCTTGTTCGCCTAATAAGCTAAACACTTTTTGGTCTGCGTTAAATTGTACTAATACATAATTTCCCGTTGCAGGGAATACTTTGTTGATGCCCTGTAATTGATTTAACTCGTCGATAAATGCACTGCGCATACCGTTAAGTTGTTCTACCCGCGCTTGCATCACAGCGATACCGGATTCTGTTAACGCTTGACTGGCAATTTGTGCAACCGGCTCTGGTACAGGATAAGGTGCAATCACTTTAGACAGTAAACCAATAACTGTTTCACTGGCTAATGCAAAACCACAGCGCAATGATGCTAACGCAAATGCTTTTGATAGCGTTCTTAAAATGACCAGGTTATCAAAATCTTGTAATAGCTGTACTTGTGATGCTTCGGGGCAAAATTCGATATAAGCTTCATCACATACGATAAGGGCTTTATCTTTCGCTGCGATCAATAAATCCGTTAATTTATCAGTATTGAGTAGATTACCGGTTGGATTATTCGGCGCGCATAAAAATACAATGTTCACTGTGTCTAACTGTGCTTTGATCGCATCATAATCAGGATCGAAGTTCGCATCTAGATCTTGCTTTATGATACTAACACCACAGGTTTCAGCACTGATTTCATACATACCATAAGTCGGTGGGTTAATGAGAATACTATCTTCACCCGGCTCACAGAAAGTACGTATCAGCAGTTCAATCGCTTCATCAGCACCACGAGTGGTGATAATTTGTGCTGGTTTTACACCGGCATAATCGGCATAACCATTGATCACAGATGCAGGTTGAAACTCTGGATAGCGGTTTAAGCGACTGCAGTCTAATGAATAGTGCCCTGAATCAGGAGCTTCATTGGCATTTAACCAAATGTCACCTGTACCACCGATTCTACGCGCTGATTGATATGGCGTTAGTTCTTGTACGCTCTTTCTTGCGAGTGTTGTTAACTTGTTGCTCATAGCATTGCCTCCAAACGATCGATTCTGATTGTGACGGCACGTTTGTGTGCGTCGAGTCCTTCTGCATCAGCCAGACAAGTGACCGTCTTCGCCAAGCTCTTGAGACCATCTTGGGTTAACTCCTGAACAGTAAAGCGTTTGGTAAAATCAGCAAGCCCTAAGCTTGAATAGGTTTTAGTGTAACCATAGGTTGGTAATACATGGTTAGTGCCACTTGCATAATCACCGACAGATTCTGGAGACCAAGCACCTAAGAAAATTGAACCTGCATGTTTTAATTTCGGCAACAAACCACGTGCATTCTCAGTCTGAACAATTAAATGCTCTGGAGCATAGAGGTTACTAATTGCAATCGATGTGTCTATATCATCGGTCACAATGATTAAACTTGATGCAATAGACTGTACCGCTATGTCCTGTCGTGATAGACACGCTAATTGTAGTTCAACTTCTTGAGACACTTCTGCCGCTAGTTTGGCCGATGATACAACCAGTATTGATTGCGAATCGGGACCGTGTTCAGCTTGCGAAAGTAAATCGGCGGCAATAAAACCAGCGTCAGCGTCAGCATCGGCAATCACCAATACTTCGGATGGACCAGCGGGCATATCAATCGCAGCACCTTTAATATCCATGCTTACTTGGCGTTTAGCTTCTGTTACAAAGGCATTACCAGGGCCGAATATTTTATCTACTTTGTTGATCGATTCAGAGCCATAAGCGAGGGCTGCGATTGCTTGTGCGCCGCCCAGCGTATAAATTTCGGTTACACCACATAATTGAGCGGCAAACAAAATTACATCGGCTATCGGCGGTGGTGTTGTTAATACAATACGTTCACAGTTTGCAATGTTAGCCGGTGTCGCAAGCATGAGTACAGTTGATGGTAGTGGGGCTGTGCCGCCGGGGATATATAAACCAACAGCATCAAGCGCAACCGTGTGCATTTCACACACCACACCAGGCATCGTTTCTACACGAATCGTATCTTGTACTTGCGCTTCATGAAAAAGATGAATGTGTTGTTGTGCTTGTTTGATCGCTTGTTTGGTTTCATTGTCTACGCGTTGGCTTGCGGCTTCAATTTCAGCCGCCGTCACACGTAAACAATCCGTTTCAACTTTATCAAACTTTGCGGTGAGTGCTTTTAAAGCGTTATCACCTTCATTTCTCACTTGAGCAATAATATCGGTAACAATGTCACCTATTTTTGCTGAGTTTGATATGGCAGGGCGCATTAATAATGCGGATTGTTCTGCCTGACTAAGTTGATCCCATACTACTGTTTTCATGCTTGATCCTCCCTTAACATTGCTTGTGCATGTTTGCTACTAACCGAGCATTTTCTCAATTGGTAATACTAAAATTGAACTTGCGCCTAATTGTTTAAGTTCTTCCATTGTTTCCCAGAATAGCTTCTCAGTACTAACCAAGTGTACCGCAACCATATCGTCAGTTGATGCAAGTGGTAATACCGTTGGGTGTTCTGCACCTGGAAGCAGCGCAATGACAGCATCTAGTTGTGATTTTGGTGCGTGTAGCATGATGTATTTACTTTCTTTCGCTTGCATTACACCTTGAGCGCGAACCATCAGGCGATCAACTAACGCTTGTTTATCTTCAGATAATGGCGCTTTTGCTTGGATTAACACGGCTTTTGAGTGGAAGATATCTTGCACTTCTTTAAGACCATTCGCTTCAAGTGTTGCACCTGTTGATACCAGATCACAAATTGCATCAGCAATACCAGCGCGAGGGGCAACTTCAACAGAACCATTAAGCATCACTGATTTAAAGTTTATACCTTGTTCGTCTAAATAACGTTTTAGCAATTCAGGGTATGACGTTGCAATACGTAGACCTTCAAGTGATTGAGGGCCTTGGTAGTCAAATTCTTCAGTTGTTGCAATTGATAAACGGCAGCTACCAAACGTCATACGCTTAAGTCTTTTATATTCAGCTGGTTCGCCAAGACGTTTACGCTCTAACTCTTTTTCTTCTAATTCGTTTTCACCAATGAAGCCTAGGTCAACAACGCCATCCATGATTAAACCGGGGATATCGTCGTCACGTACACGCAGTAGATCAATTGGCATGTTTTCACAGTGCGCGATCAGACGTTGTTCGCGCATGTTAATTTTAAGCCCCATTGCTTTAAGTAGGTTTTGAGATTCAGTGCTAAGACGGCCTGATTTTTGAATTGCGATTCTTAGTCTTGGTTGGTCATTTTTAATTTCTAACATTGTCATCCTTTAACCTAGTAAAAATAATTGTCTATAAACGAAAAAACCCCCGAAAGATAAATCTTCCGAGGGTTTTTCTAAATGAGTTCCGGAAGCTTGCGTGCATACACCTCCAGTCAACAGCCTGAAAGCTAATCAAATATGATGATGGTGATGCACGTTTACTTTCAGAGTGTTATTCATAAGTTTTTTCCAGTTAGTATAATGTTACTAATAAGTGTGGTTGAGTTCACAATAGCAACCTAGGATAAAATTGCAATGATTTTTAACTATTATTTATAACTATCATATATAAAATATTTATATCAAAAACTTAACGGAATCGAAACTAAGGATAATTACTCATCTGAATAAGCTAAATCGATATGCTTATTCAAATGAAGTTTAAGGTTTTCAAGGTTGATATTGGCTTTTACAAAATAACTCGGCGAGAGTTCTATTGCGCGTTCAAGAAAATATTCTGCTTCACGATAACGACCTTCTAATATTAGAAAGTAACCGATATCATTATACGCATGTTCTGTTGGCATAACCTGCTTCAAGGTTTGCAATGCTCTTGTGTACATGCCCTTACGGACATAAACTAAACCTAAATCTACCCAAGCTCTAGAAAATCCGATATCGATGTCGATGGCTTTCTTAAAATTTATTTCAGCTTCAACGTAATTTCCAGACAAATAATGAGAATATCCAATATTAGTGAATATAATTGGGTCTTGTGGCGTTATCGGTAATATTAAGTTTAACAATGCTCGTGCTTGTTTGTGAGCGCCTTTAAGATCATGAATGATAGCTAGCCCCATGTAAGCTTGTAGTGGTGATTGCTCGTCAAGCTTCACATAGCCCTTTACAGGCTTGGCTTGCTCAGTAAGGCGTTGTTGATCTGTGGTTATCGCTTTTGTTAATAGTACTAACGCATCTTGTTTGTTTTTTTGAGCTAAATAAATAATACCAAGCTGTGTTTGAGCTAAAACATGTGCCGGTTCATCTTTAAGTACTTGTCCAAATGCTTTTCTGGCCAGCTCTGTATTGTCCTGTTTAACTTCAAGTAAACCAATTTTATAAAATAACGCTGTATTGGTCATGCTTATTATTGGTTTGTCTTCATCACTAGGTTGTAACTTCAATGCTTTGGCGTAGAGCACAATGGCTTTGTCATATTGGCTATTTTGCTCAGCGGAAATAGCTTGTGATAGCGTGGTTTCTCTTGAATCAGGCGGAGCGTCTGAAAAGTTGAGCTGGCTGCCACCCGTTGTAGTAGTCGTGCAACCAGCTAAAAGAATAAGTCCTATAATGGCAGATAACCAATTTTTTATTCGATCTGATTTCATAATCAAAATGCATCTCCCCAAACACTCATCACTTTTAGTACTGCAGGTCCGATTGCGACAATAAAGAAGGAAGGCCAAATACAACACATCATAGGGAAAATCATTTTCACGCCTAATTTAGCTGCGTTCTCTTCTGCTGCCTGCAATCTTTTTTCACGGTATTCATCAGAATATATGCGAATTGTTGCTGCTACACCGGTACCAAGTCTTAAGCTTTGAACAATGACAGAATTCAGACCGCGAATATCTTCTAGTCCTGTCCTGTCGCTAAACTCTTTCAGTGCTTGTTGTAACGTTAAGCCATATCTAACTTTACTGCAGACGAGGTTAAGTTCATAAGAGAGATAAGGATGGGCAAGTTGCAATTCCTTTGCAACACGTTGAAATGATTCAAGTAACCCCAACCCTGACTCACAGCATACGATAAGTAAGTCAAGTGCATCTGGAAAATACCGTTTTAAATCTGCCATTCTGCGTTTGGCGATTTTTTTTAATATGATACCCGGTAAAAGATAAGCTGCACCCAGTACAAATAAAATTATATAGACAGTCTTGGTTGTTGAATAACTTGAAATTTGATTGATTAATAGTGTGACTAGCGCGCCGCTGATTAAGAGTAATAATAACTTAATAGAATTGAATATTTTTAATGCGTCTTGAGAGTGAAAACCTGCGTGAATCAGCAATTTTTTAGTTGATGAGTCACCTTGGTAACGTTTGTTTATAAAAGGGACATGGTTTAATTTATCAATCGTATGTTCTAGTGAAGATTCATATTCTTTAGCTAAATCGTCGTGTGATGTCGACTCTTTAGATAGTTTGTTTAATTGTTTTTTAACTGGAGAATAAAGCCCTGATGCTAATGATGAAAGAGCTACCGCTAGGGTTATGCCTGCGATACCTGCGATGAGATAAATCGCCCATTTCATCATTTCTGGGTCGGCAAACGTTGTTTCAAAAAGCTGTATAATTTGATTCATGATTATACCTCAATCTTAATTAATTTACTTATCCACCATATACCAAGCAGCATGCCGATGCCGCCCCATTTTAGTAAATTTAAACCCTCAGGAGTATTAATTAGGATGCTTGCGTAATCTGGGGATGAAATATAAAGTACTGCAAACAAAACGAAAGGTGTTAAGACAAGCACCCAACCTGACAGCCGTCCTTCGGCTGATAATGTTTTTACACGGCGTTTGAAGGTAAACCTTTGTCTAATTATTCTTGATAAGTTGTCTATGTTTTCTGCAAGATTACCCCCGGTCTCTTTATGGATAGACACTGAACTGCAAAAGGCCATAGCGGACGTGCTCGGTACGCGCTTAACAAAGCTTAGCAGGGCAGTGTGAACATCGTTACCGAAATTAATGCGATTAAACATAAGCTTAAACTCATCAGATAATTCACCCTCAAGCTCTTCATAAACAAGTTTAATTGAATCACTAAAAGCATAACCCGCTTGCAGTCCGCGTTTAAGTATGTCTAATGCTTCTGGGAATTGTTGCTCAATCCTTTCCATGCGCTTATTTATATTTCGGTTCAATATTAAGTGCATAAGGGTAAACATAATGAGGACACAAAATACTGTAAAAACCAGATCTAGACTGATAAACCACGAAGTTATGGCGACCATAAGCGACAAGACAAGTGTCAGTATTAGATATTGATGACCTAACATTTTGGAACCTGAAAGTTCCATCTTGTAGGTGTAACTGTAAACAAACGGTAATGATTCTATCCACTGCAAGAAAGGGGGCAGAGATTCCACTTTTTTATTGATTAAAATCTCAGCTTGGGCTTCATCATCATCCGCTAAAGATGCTAAATGTTTGCGTATATGTTTGGAATTAGCTCGCTGCGGGCTATACACTGAGATGAAAAAACCTTGAAATAACAGTACTACAGCTGCAAATACCAAGAGTAAAAACATGACTTGAGAACTCATAAATTCACCACTTAAAATCCGTTGGACAGCATATCCACAGTGAATAGACTGTGAGGAATGTCAATACCTTTATCTTTGAGTTTACGCGCAAAGGTGGGGACTACTCCTGTAGCGGCATATCTTCCCTTAATGCTGCCATCCTCATTTTTACCTTCGCGTCGGAAAGTGAAAATTTCAGACATAGTGATCATGTCACCCTCCATTCCTGTGACCTCTTGGATGCTGGTAATACGTCGCTTACCATCTTCTTGCCGTTGTAACTGCACTACCACATCAATGGCCGATGATATTTGAGTTCTGATGTTATGAATTGGCATATCAAACCCTGCCATGCATATCATATTTTCTAATCGTCCTAAGCCATCACGTGGGGTGTTAGCATGCAGCGTTGTCATTGAGCCTTCGTGACCCGTGTTCATCGCAGCCAACATGTCTATCGCTTCACTGCCGCGTACTTCACCGATAACAATTCGATCGGGACGCATCCGTAAACAGTTTTTTACCAATTCACGTTGGGTTACTTCACCTTTACCTTCGATATTAGCCGGTCTTGTTTCTAACCTAACCGTATGTGGTTGTTGTAGCTGTAATTCAGCTGAATCTTCAATGGTAATGATTCTCTCATTATCGGGTATATATCCAGATAAAATATTCAATAGTGTCGTTTTACCACTACCGGTACCGCCAGAAATTAAAATATTTAATTTACCTAATACCGCCGCTTGAATCAGATCTGCCATCGGTTGAGTCATCGAACCATAGTCGATAAGTTGCTGTGCCTGTAGCTTATCAACAGTAAAACGACGAATTGATAATGCAGGACCATCAAGCGCAAGTGGGGGGATGATTGCATTGATACGGCTACCATCTTTGAGTCTGGCGTCGACCATTGGCGATGACTCATCGATTCTTCTTCCTACGCCGGATACGATGCGGTCGATGATATTCAATAAATGTTTATCATCATAAAATTGAACTGATACTTGTTCTAATTTACCATTTCGCTCAACAAATATTCGGTCGTAACTGTTGACTAGAATATCCGCGATTGTCGGATCTTCGAGTAAGGTCTCAAGCGGACCGAGTCCTAATATTTCATCTGTGATTAATTTAATTAAAACTTGCCTAACATCGAGACTAATTGGCCTGGTTTGTTTATTCAGAAATTGATAGCAAGAATTAGCAATTTTTTCTTTGGCGATCTCTGGGGGTAAGGTTTCTAACACCGAGAGATCAAGTTGAGTTAACAATTGACCAAATATTTCTTGTTTGGTCTCCATATCGCTAGCTGTTAACATACTAAACGGATCGTTTTTTTGGTGGTTGACAAATTCCATTATAGTCTCCGAAATATTTTAGTTAATAAGGTTGTTTTCACAGGAATCTCAATTGAGAATAACTCCCCGATAATATGTGATACCTCATCCTGTATTACTTTATGATCAGCTACTTTTAATAATGGTGAGCCTGAATCGATGCCCGCATTGGCAAGTTGATAATTGTTGCTAACTACATATAGGCTATCGATGCCTAGGACTTTTTTTATGTCGGTGAGAGATATATTACTATTTTTAGCCGAATATCGATTAACGATGACATGTAACTTATGTACATCTATCCCTAGGTGCTGAGTTAATTGCTGAATCATTACTTTTGCTTCGCGAAGACTCAGTATGTTTTGCTGTATCACAATCAGAATTTTAGATGATAAATTCAATAATGGGATGGTGAAATGCTCGATACCACGTGATAAGTCAACCAATACAAGGTCGTGATTCAATTTAACTTTCCAGACTAGTTGGTCTAAACAGCGCAAAATTTGTGGGTTGGTGTTGAGCTGAGTGTACGGTTTACTGGCTAACAGGCTCAGGTTATCCCTTTTTAGCATCATTGATTTAATGGCTGTATTATCTAATTTATCTAATTCATTTAGCGCATCAGTTAAATAATAATTGGCATCAAAATTAAACGTGTCAGCAAGCGAACCGTAATTTAGGTCTGCGTCTATAATAGCAATCTCTTGGTTCGATAAATTGGCGCTAATCTCACCTAAGCAACTGGTGATAAAACTGGCTCCTGAGCCTGGTTTACCGTTGATGATTGTATATAGTGGGGCTATTTTACTCGCTTGCATTAACTCATTAGCGGATGTTAGTAATGAGTTGATCAATTCTTTCTCTATATCCTCTACAGAAATAATGTCTTTCACTTTGAATTGCACAGCTGTTCGAATAAGCTCATTCCTAATGTTGTCTCCAACTAGGATGAAATTAATATTATGTTTCGCAATTTCTTTAATGTCATTTATAGTCTTATGGTCATCACTATCTAGTACGAAGATAACCAAATTATGATTGTTTAAGTTACTCTCCAATGTGGTGCAATAATTCACTTTTAAATTTGTAACTGAAGCTAAATACGTGGACAAATTCTGGCGCAGTGTCGAGTTTGGGCAAACGACTAAACAATTTAGTGGAAAAGGCAATGCTTGTGCATCTCGATCTATCGGGACGGAGTGACTTTCACTAAATCCAATTATATTATTTGAATTTTGGTTGCTCATTTATGATTCCTTACCAATAAATAGTTACTAGTCTTAAATTATAATTATGTTGGTGTACATAAAGTTGTCGTATTGGGCGTCACGCCTAAACTCTCACTTGGTAATGTAGTTGAAAATGAAGGTGAATCTAATGTTAGAAATAATCCTGGAATTAATAATTGGTGCTGATAATTGATGATATCTACTTTGACAAAATGAATAAAATTGGCATCAATAGAGCTTAGTACTTGAGTCCCGTCATCCATCAAGTATTGAATTTGTAAATTTGCTGCCGAAAGGTTCGGAATGATGGGTTGGTCATTGAATAGTGAAGTCGAGATCATGTCATCAAAAGCGACAATGTTGGTGGTATCAAAATAGCAAACCGTGGCCAATCTAGCGCCACGTCGTGTGACTTCCGTTAGTACATTCCAGGTAAAAAATAACCTTCCAATTTCTAACACGGCAAATAAAAGTAAGAAAAATAAACTACCAGCTATAGCAAACTCCACAGCATATACACCTTGTTGTTTACTGTGATTGTAGTTAATCATTAGAACGCCCTCATTGTATAGGTTGATACTAGTGGGAAACTCATATCAATATCATTACCTAAGCCAAAGGTAGTGAACATGTCAGAAAATATAGGTTGCCAAGGATAAGAAACACTAATAGTGACAAATTCACCGGATAAACTTAAGTCTATGGTACTCGACGTTAAGTTTGGTAGTAGGGGCGTTACTGAGTTTGGACCACCATACTTTATATATGTTGTAACTTTAGTTGCTATGCCCGGTCTTATTTCATATACACCAGTGCCAAGTTTGGCGTTACCTGCTAAATAGCGGGATGCGTTTCGTACTGTTTTATTAAGGGCATTATATTGATACAATAACCGACCGAATTCGGCAGTCGCAAAAATTATTAGTAAGAGAAAAGGCAGGATCATCGTAAGTTCAATCGCGGCAAAACCCTGTTCTTTACGATTTTTCGCACCGCCTCTTTTGATTGTGGTTCGTAACATAACGCCTCCTAAGAATCAGAGCTTCCTGGTACATGAAATAATACAATTTTATATGGACCATCATTGTCCACTGGAGTTATAGAGGGCGTTCCACTATCAGTACAGTTTCCTCCACTATTAATGAACTCACCCACGACATAGGACGTTGGTCCTGAACTACCCACTTTTTGGGTCATAAAAAAACAACCAATATCAAGGAAATCAAGATCGTTCGCGCCATTAGTTGTACCGCTACAATCCGCGATAACAACCTGTAAAATACGGCGGTCAGAGCTAGCAACCTGTGACCCCGCACTCATTTCGGCAATGATATCACCGCCCGATATCGGGTTAATGGCATCGCATGAAGTGTTAGCGTCGCTGAGATATTGGGCTCCATCGCTATCGTAGTCATTAAATGTATATGATTTCGCGGCAGCTCCGGCCTCAAGAGCGTCACCATTTGCATCAAGCTCGATCGTAGCGCCTTCGCATATATTGGTATCTCTTAGGTGATCTGTCGAATTAACGGGACCATGCCATTCACCCATTCTGGTATTCAGTCCTTGCGCAACCGGACCAACTGTATTGCCCGGTTCTGTTGGTACTGATTGATTGCTTATTCCGGGCGTGAAGCAGACAGTGCCAAGATCTGTATCACCGGCCATCGCTGCGCGGATATCTGCGGCCCCGGTATTGGAACCAAGACGAAGTAATTGAAAATTTCCGGGACCGATTGGAGAGTTTGAATTTGACCCAATTTTCATCAAATTTAGGCTGTATTCTTTTAAACCATACTCATTAGCACCATTAACTCCGGCGTTCGCCGTGTCTGCACAGACGACCATAGGAACTAAGTCTTGATAACAATTACTTATATCAGAGCTAGGACCCGACAGCGCTGTCGCTGAAACTTGTTTATTAAAACTGAACACATCAGCGAGAAAATTATCTAGCTCTAACTGTGATAAAGATACTTTCACGTACTTTGCGCTTTCATTATTATCTTGAATAAACGGGTCTGGTAATTGCGAGAATTCTACATTCAACTGCGCTGTCATTTGATCGAGACCATTATTCACAATTGAAAAATCGATTGCACTGGCTAACTCATGGTGATCGTTATGCGCTATGTTTAACTGGATCAAGGCGACGACTGCAGCCCTGGCTTGCTCATGAGTTGCACCTTCATCTAACTCTGTCGCGGCATGCAAAGCCGCTGAATCGACTAAGTTTTGCAACTTTCCCTTGTTTAGTAATAAATGGCCGCCATCGAGAGCTAGCGACGCCATGCCTATAAGAGCAAACAAAGCTATTGTGAACACAATGAGAACGTTACCGTTTTGTTTACTTCTTAAGGTGTTGTTTGAGTTGATACCCATAATGTGGCCTTTCAATTACTGTGAAATATCACGCGCAGATTTCGCGTCGTAAGCACTATCATGATATGAAGATATGACTTTTTGGCCATACTTACCTTCTAGAGTATTGGTTATGCCATCGTTTTTTGCAGGGGCATCGGGATCAAGAATTTGTATGTCTTTAAAATATTGCGTTGATGCTGATAATTCATAATTAGGCTCTTGCACGCAACCGAATAAGAATTGGCTACAGAACAGTATTAAACTTATATATTTCATCATGATTCCTTAATTCAATTGCTCGCTATAAATGTATTATCAATACTTAGCTAATTGAGAGTATGGCCATACTGTTGCTCTGTGCCACCTGAATTGGGGACGATACTTACTGGTGTATCTGAAGTATCATTCGGGTTCTTGGTATCTGAGCCTTTCTCTTGCTGTGTCATTTTACCGAGTAAGTAAAATTCCATATCAGACACGGGCACGAAACCATCGGTAGGTAATATCATGCCATCTTTATTAAAGGGTCTGACTAAGCGAGGTGTAACCATAATAACCAGTTCTGTTTGACCACTTATATATTCTTGGCTTGTGAATAGCTGGCCTAAAATAGGAATGTCACCTAGGCCTGGGAATTTAGTGATAGATTCACGAAGGCTATCACTTAGCAAACCACCAATGACGATAGTTTGGCCATCGCCGAGTTCAACCGTAGTTGCAGTGGATCTTTTGATTAAAGAGGGGGTGATAGTTGATGTGTTGGTGTCTGATGCTGAGATAGTCACACTATTGACGCTACTGAGTTCACTGACAAGTACCTTAAGATTTAGGTTTATTTTACCAGAATCAAGTACTGTTGGTACAAAGCTAACACCTACACCAAAATCTCGATATTCGATTGTAATGCCATCATCAGTTGAAACGGGCACTGGATACTCACCACCAGATAAAAACTCAGCAGACTGGCCACTCAGTGCAGTTAAGTTGGGCTCTGCAAGTATTTTTGTTAACCCTTTACTTTTTGCTACGTCAAAAGCAACGCTAAACAACATATCACCAGTGAGATAGCGAGCAAAAATATTAGTGTCTATTGAGCCTAAAATATTAGTCGGCACATTACCAGTCCCTGTCCCTATCCCTGCAAATCCATCTGAACCGAATGCACCCAGAACGGTGTTACCATCCAAATTGCGACCTATATCTGTACTAACTTCCGCAACAGTGACTTCTAACATGACCTGTTGACCACCGCCGACAGACATCATATTAACGACAATACTGTTACTTTTACCGACGTTAGCCGCTGTAGCATAACCTTCGGCAATCTCTACGGCAGTATTCATTTTCACCAATGATGAGACCTGTCCACTGACCACCAATTGACCTTGTGAGGTTTCTACGCCAATGTCTTCATTTGGTAAGTATTTGTATAGACGTTTTCTAAGACTATTTAAGTCATGGGTAACCTCTAGATTTTGCACGTGAACTAGGTTGTCGTCTTTATCCCATACCATCATGTTCGTGGTGCCTAATCTTTTACCGACTATATACAGCTCGCGACTGCGTAAAATTAGGATATCAGCAATATCAGAATTCCCGACGGATACGCGATGGATCGCTTTATCCATTTGTAACGTTTTAGATTTGAAAATAGGAATTCTAACACTATCATCATCTAATGCAGTTGGTCCGCCAGCGAACGCTGTACTCACTAAAATTAAATTGGATATGAAAATTAAAACAACTAATGACCATTGCTTAGACTCATATTTATAAAAATGGGAGTTTATATTCATATGTATCACCTATTTATAGTCGAATATCTAAATTTTAAGTTGGACAGATTCTTGGGTTGTGCCACGGATTATTTCGACTTTGTGTTTTTTAATTGGACGCGGTTTAAATACAGGTGTTGCTATTTCAACAATATCATCGTTAATCACTTTTTTATTGCTTGCAAAATCGACGGCATGACTGTCTGTTGGGTTACGTAGTGCTAGCTGTAACCGTCCTTGATTACGGGCCGTCATTAATATTTCTGCTTGTTCTAGGTTAACTTCGACGGTGATAGCTCTTACAAGTTGAGGCTTGTTTTCATCTATCGCTGCGCGTTGATCAATGGCTAATATCTTAATATTATGTAGAATTACTTCTGTACTTGTAGCACCTCCGTTGCCGGAGACCGTATTTAAAATATCGATTCTGTTACCTGGTAATAAGAATCCAGCAACACCGACAACATCATCAACACGGATAGATACAGCGCGCATATTTTCTGAAATAAGGCTTGCTAGTGTACTGCCTTGACCTTTTATGAGCAGTCTTTCTAATCGGATAATGTCATCTATATAAATAGTATCTTTAGCTATCATGCCGTAGATCTCATCTGGATCAGTGACAGTATTATCAGGTGACATAGATTCGGGCAAAATTTTCAATTTAATATGTTTGGCTTCAATGATCGTACCTATGGGGATAACCATAGTAGAAAAGGCTATATAAACTTGGTTTTCTGGCGCTGAAGGTTTATTGGTATCTAACCAGCTTTGGGCGATTAAAATAGCGCCTATCCCAAACATAATCGAGATTGCGACTGAGATTACGGTTTTTTTATTCATGTTACCTACCTCTAATATTATTAGCTCTGACTAACAAAGTAGTGCTTCCATGCGATATCTATTAAGTTTTTCTCGACTTGGTTTTGGAGTTCATTAAATTTAACTTGATCACTGATGATACTGAGTAAATCGCGTGGATAGCAGGGCAGAAAAGGTTTGTTATTGCTAAAATGATATGTTTTTAACAGATAATTAAACGTTTCATCGGAACACGTTAAGTTAAAATCTTCACAAACTTTAAACCAAAGTTTTTTATAGTTATCTACTTCTAAGGGCTGAAATTCAATCTTGTATCCTAGGCGGCGTAGGAATGCTTCATCAACAAGTTCTGCCGGATTTAGGTTTGTTGAAAATAATAAAATCAGTTCGAAGGGGATTTCAAAATGCACACCGTTGGGCAAAAATAAAAAATCACGTCGTTCCTCGAGTGGTATGATCCAGCGATTAAATAATGCGAGTGGACTCATTTTTTGACGACCTAGATCATCTAATAATAAGATACCGTTGTTTGCTTTTAGCTGTATGGGTGCTTTATAAGTACGACTTGTTGCATCATAATTGACCTCTAACATGTCTTCGGTAAGTTCACCGCCGGTTACGATTAATGGACGTTGACATAAACGCCAGCGAGGGTCGTGGCCTTGATCAAGACTAATCAATGTCTCTGCAGGTGTTTCATCATCTTCTTTTGTACTGATAATGTGAACTTGAGGGTCATAAACTTGAATTATATTACCGCTTATTTCGATTGCAGAAGGAATTAACACATCATCGCCGAATAATAGGTTTAAGTTGCGGCAGAGGTAACTTTTACCAACACCTGGCATACCATAAATTAATATGGGTTTATTGGAGTTTAATGCAGGGCCAATAGCCGAGGTTAACGCTTCGGAAAACATCAAATCAGAAAATCTAGCTTGCATGCGTTGTTTAGTGATTTGCGTATTTCTACTGGTTTGCTTAAGTACAATATCAACGTATTGGGTTAATGGAACCGGAGCCACACTGCTATACCCACTCGTTTTTAACGCTTTTTCTGCTTCATTAACACCAATGTGCGATAAGGCGTAACGCATTTGTCCGCTTGCTAAGCTTTGCCT
The DNA here is from genome assembly GCF_000170855.1 of Moritella sp. PE36. GTDB lineage: Bacteria > Pseudomonadota > Gammaproteobacteria > Enterobacterales > Moritellaceae > Moritella. The sequence goes on from NZ_ABCQ01000049.1 coordinate 19,363, forward strand.
ATTTTCTATTAGTGCAGATTCTTTTGCTAAATCGATAAGGATTTGTACTATGCCCCCGGATAAGGCTAATGCATCTGAAAGCTCGCGTATTGTTGCTACGTGCAGGGTATGTATGTGCTTAATGAGTAATTCTGTCAGGAGTTGAGCTGATAAGCCTGTTTCGGTAATCGTTGTCGGGCGTTTAGCAAGGTGTTCATCAGTAAGATTAGTCTGTTCTTGTGCTAAAACTATTCCAGGTAAGGGAGTATTGTCATAAGTGGATAATTCTGGGTGATTTTCTTGCTGCCCATTAATTGATTGATCCGTCATAATCATGCCCGTTGTTATTTATATGAGATTTATATGAGAGCTATATGAGACTAAAGCTTGTACCTATTTCCTCTATCACTACTTCTATCGTCCACATCAGATCGTAAATGTCGTGATTAATATAAGTAGCTAACATCCAACCGAGCATTAGCGCAGGTGCATATGGCACATTAACCCTACCGGCGTCACCTTTTTCTGGTTTAAAATATGTACCTAAATATATGCAATCGATATAACGAGACATCATCATTTTTAGACCTCGCCAACCAACCGCTTTGATGGCGATTAATATACTTGTAAAAGCGCCAAAGATAACGCCGTAAGCAATCGACCAAGTAAGGACTAAAGGACCTGCCAACGCGCCAATACCAATCATTAATTTTACGTCTCCGGCACCTAGCATTTTGAAATAATAGACCGGGATTAATATTATTATGGCAAGGGCAGCACCGGACACCGCGTCAAGTAGCCCGTCCCAACCATAAAAATAACTGTTAATTGTTATACCTAATAGTAGAGTTAATAGGCATAACAGGTTAGGGATGCGTTGATAACGAAGGTCAAAGTATAATGCTACCGTGAGCATTATAAATGATACTGTCACTGTGATTAACAACGCATATTGAGTCATATTAAATACCATTTTCTGGGGGGCTATCCAGCAACCGCTGCATTGCATCGATGGCTTCACATAAGCCTCTTATTTGACCAGCTGCGGGCGTACCAAGACTAGTAAACGCATGCCACAACCAGTCCACCGACAATGGCATGTTTAAACGTAGTTATGTACAAGTTGCAGCTGCATCGACTGCTGTACATAAAGCGCTGATTTGATTAGTTGCCGCCGTACCGAGTTCACCAAACGCGACTACCATTCCGCCTACAACTAATCCACCGGCAATGGCATACTCCACCGCAGTAAGGCCACTTTCATCTTTTATAAAATCTTGGATAAATATTGATAATTTATTCATTTTATTACTCCAATAATATTGATTTCAATTCATAGATATAGGTTAACGTATTGATTTTATTATCTTTACTACTTTACACCCCATGCTTGAGAAGCATATAGATAAAACTAGAGCACTAACTGATTATTGGCTAATATTTCTTGTGTATATTTATAAACTGTGCCTGCATTCGATTGTTTATCCTTATTATATAAGTCGTTACGCCAATTGATTTCCCCTAAGTTATCAATCCAAGCTGTTTGATAAGTGATAAAAACGGGCAATGATTGTTGCAGTCTCAGGTGTTTGGTTCCTGAATTATTTTTGCGCTGATTGATACGCAAGATGGTGAGTAAGTCGTCAGATTTTTCTAGACGAATGCAGCCGTGACTAAATGCTCTATTTTGACGTTTAAACAGATATTTAGTTGGCGTGTCATGTAGAAATATAGCGTTGTTATTTTTAATATTGAAACGGACGTTACCTAATGCATTGTTACTCCCAGGCCGCTGGACTAAACGGTATTGCTTTAACATCTCTTGCAGATTGGGTGGTACCTCTCGGTATAACGTATTTGCACCGTAACCTTTGGCTAGATAAAAATTAAGACTGTTTAACGCGGTGTGATTTTTGTTATGTAACGGCAGCAGATCGTTGTTAATAATATTACGAGTAGGTGTCCATGTAGGATTGAGGGTCACTGAGTTAACTTCTGTGATCATGATGGGCGTTTGATTACTTGGCTTACCGACAATGACTTTCATTTCCATCAGGGCCTCCCCCTTATCTATAAGCCTTAAATCAAACGCAGGAATATTTACCATGATATATTTCGTTGGCGGGATACGGGGTAAGGAAAGCCATCGCCACAAATTAATTTGAAGTTTGTTTATGCGAGAGTCTATATTTTGATTTAATGCATTTTTTGTCGTCGCGTTAAGCCTACCTGTCGGTTTTAAACCATTACGTCGTTGAAAATGCTTTAAACCGTTAATTATACTTTGGTCGAATATATGCAATCTGTGCTTGGATGTAGACACCGTTCGCAAATCATTGAAGGTAATTAATTTTTTTCTAAGTATCTTAACTTCTGCATGACCTTGGCCTAACTGCGGATTAAACGAGTCTGTAAGCTTTGGCCATGCAATATTCTTTATGCCCTTATATTTGTTAATAGCCTGCCTTAAGCGAATAACGGCGTTAAATTGCGGCATTGCCGAGTCTATATAGGCAGGAAGGGTATCGTTAATAAGCGCAGTTCTAAAATCATCAGGGTTATTAGCAGCAGACTTTAATTGATTACCATATGATTGGGAGGCTATGTGATAAAGCTCAAGGGTCAGCGCTTTATCTGTAGCATCAATGTTTGCCATTTCATCCTGAGTGAGAATCGGGTGTTCTCTAATGCCTAGGTCAGCTAATAAACTCAATAACGTAAGGCCAGAAAGATTTAGATATTTATGATCAAAAAACAGCCGCTTATCTTTATTCGTGTTTTTTAGCTCGTCGTATAGCTGTACTTTCTCTAGATGTACTTTATCTAGAGCTTCTTTATCTAAATGTAGGTTACCGTTTGCATAGGTGTGAGTAGGGGAGATGATAACTAATAAGACAATCGACATTATCTTAATGATAACGTTCGTCATTGAATTTTTCTCATTACACATCAGTCTATCCTTAGATTACTTTTAAAGCAGAACTAAATAATAGTTAATCTTTTAAGTCTAGATGTGAATTTATTTAACGAGAGGTTGAGTAGATGTTAACATTTTCAAAGTTAAAGACGGTGAACTTGCAGGTTATTAAGTGGGAGTTCATTTGGGGGAATGCTGAACTCTCCACTGCGGTGCATTTTTCATTAATATAAACGGTTTAATATGAGAGTAGTTAAGACTAACGCTCTAATAAAGATAGTTTATTTTCTACACCATCCCAGTCGTCTGCATCTGCTGGTGGCTCGCATTTCTCTGTAATAACAGGCCATAGTTCAGAGAGCTCTTCATTTATTTCAATAAATACTTGTTGATCTTCAGGCACTTCATCTTCTTGGTAAATTGCATCGACAGGACATTCTGGCACGCAAAGTCCACAATCAATACAGGCTATCGGATCTATGACAAGGAAGTTTGGTCCTTCATGAAAGGCATCGGCAGGGCATACAGGGACACAATCACCATGTTTACATTTAATACAGTTTTCGGTTACGACAAAAGCCATGATGCTTGTTCCTCAATTTTCAAAGTGCAGGCATTATACGTAAGCACGACCTAAAAGCAATTAACATCCTATGTAGATTGAAAAAGAGGCATGAAAAACAACCTAGTTTCAAATAATAAAATGCATATCTCGTCATAATAACGTAAAATACTCGCCCTAAGATTTTAGTTTTCTGGCTAGTGCTCTAACAGCGCGATGCACTTTGATATTTGGATAATTTTCTATGTTACGTTTAACCGATGTAAAACTTCCGCTAGATCATGATGATCAAGCTATTAATGAATATATTTTACAGAGATTGTCACTGCAACCTGAACAATTGAGTGAATATACTGTTTTTCGTCGTGGTTATGATGCACGTAAACGTGATGTGATTATCTTAATGTATACATTAGATATTACGTTGGCTGATAGCGTAGATGAGCAAACGCTGCTGGCTAAGTTTGAAAAAGATCAGCATGTTCGAATGACGCCTGATATGGAATACAAATTTGTTGCTGAAAAAACAGAAGAACTAGAGCATCGTCCTGTTGTGATTGGCTTTGGTCCATGTGGTTTATTTACAGCGTTAATCCTTGCGCAAATGGGATTAAAACCAATTGTTCTCGAACGTGGTAAAGAAGTCCGTGAAAGAACAAAAGATACATTCGGATTTTGGCGTAAACGTGTTTTAAATCCAGAATCGAATGTTCAGTTTGGTGAAGGTGGCGCGGGTACATTCTCTGACGGTAAATTGTATAGCCAAGTAAAAGATCCAAAATTTCATGCGCGTAAGATTTTAACTGAATTTGTTAAAGCAGGCGCACCTGAAGAGATCATGTTCTTAAGTAAGCCACATATTGGCACATTTAAGCTGGTTACTATGATTGAGCGTATGCGTAAAGATATCATTGCGCTTGGCGGTGAAATTCGTTTTAGTGCCCGTGTCGATGATATTTTAATTGAAAATGGTCAAGTTACTGGTGTTGAACTTGCCGGTGGCGAGATTATCGAAACAAATCATATCTCTCTGGCTATTGGTCACAGTGCGCGTGATACATTTGAAATGCTACAAAAACGTGGCGTTTATCTAGAGGCTAAGCCTTTCTCAATTGGTTTCCGTATTGAACACAAGCAGTCAGCCATTGATGACGCGCGTTTTGGTAAAAATGCCGGTAACCCACTACTCGGTTCTGCGGATTATAAACTTGTTCATCATTGTAAGAATGGTCGTTCGGTTTATAGCTTCTGTATGTGTCCCGGCGGTACTGTTGTTGCAGCCGCGTCAGAAGAAGGTTGTTTGGTAACAAATGGCATGAGCCAATACTCGCGTAATGAAATGAATGCGAATAGCGCTATTGTTGTTGGTATTACGCCTGAAGATTTCCCAGGTAACCCATTAGCGGGTATTGATTTACAACGTAAATGGGAACAGAACGCTTTCGTTATTGGTGGTAGTAACTACGATGCACCTGGACAAACAGTAGGCGATTTCCTTACTGGTCATGGCGAAGGTGAATTTGGTGATGTTGTGCCATCATACAAGCCTGGACTTAAGTTTACTGACTTAAGTAAAACACTGCCTCCTTTTGCTATTGCCGCTATCCGTGAAGCGATACCAGCTTTTGAAAAGAAAATTAAAGGTTTCTCTGCCAAAGATGCCACACTAACGGGCGTAGAAACGCGTACATCATCGCCTGTAAGCATTAAACGTGGTCGTGATTTCCAAAGTATCAACACGAAAGGGTTGTACCCTGCCGGTGAAGGTGCTGGTTATGCTGGTGGCATTTTATCTGCTGGTATTGATGGTATTAAAGTGGCTGAAGCAATGGCGCTTTCTATGCTTGGAAAAGACGCTTAATCTATTATGTTGTTACAGTATTAAGTATTAAGTATTAAGTATTAAGTAACAAGTAATAGAACCTGAGTAATAAAAAAGGAGAGTCTACTTTTTAATAGTAAGTAGCTCTCCTTTATTCGTTTTAATCAATATGCGATTGATACACTGTGGTATTAGTCGATAAGGTTATAATCGTTACGTAAGATCTCGATTATTTCAGCTTTCGGATTATCAGATAAAATAATCTTTTCGCCAGTGATCTTCTCTGCAATATTTAAGTAAGTTTCAGAAACAGACATCAAAACGGATGTTGGTAATACATTATGCTTAGCAAGTGCTAAACGTTCTTCCATTCTGTTTTTATTGAGTAAAATATCGGGTTCAGGGAAGTAGTTAAGTAATAACTGACGGAAACCTTCTTTTGAGTTTTCAACCACTTTACCATCGCGGAAAGCTGCTGCATCCCAAATACGTGATGAGTCAGGCGTACCCACTTCATCCATATAGATAAGCTTGTCTTGACCTTTACTGTCTGTTACATAGCCAAATTCGAATTTAGTATCGACAAATACTTGATCAACATCCGCTAATGCATCACTGATTACGTTAAAGCCTTCTTTTAGTAACTTTTCGTAGTAAGTAATATCATCAGGAGATTTGAAGTTAAATGCTTCGTAGTTATCTGAAATGTTTTTGCGAGTGATGTTAACATCATCGACGGCTGGTACACCTGGAATGCCTTCTAAAATACCTTTAGTCGACGGTGTAATGAGTAGTTCTGGTAGCTTTTGGTCTTTAGTTAAACCTTCTGGTAGTTCGATGCCACAGAAGTTACGCTCGCCTTTACTATAAGCACGCCACATAGAACCCGTGATGTATTGACGGCAAATCGCTTCAATCATTACTGGTCTGGCTTTTTGAACGATCCAAATGAATGGGTGAGGGATATCAAGAATATGGCTGTCAGCTAAACCATTTTCACGGAAAGACTTAAACCAATGGTTTGAAATTGCGTTTAACGCAGCACCTTTCCCTGGTACACCGCGCATGCCATCTTCACCATGCCAAATACATTCAAACGCAGAAATACGGTCACTAATAACCATAATTGCAAGTGGTGCATCAGCCGCTACATCGTAACCTTTTTCTTCGATTAGGCGACGACTATCAGTTTCAGTTAGCCAGTAAACAGAACGCACTTTACCGCTGTGGACAGGTTTATCTGTACGGATCGGTAAATCATTGTTTACAGCTAATACTTTATCAGCAAGACTCATTGTTAACTATCCTTATAGAGTTTAATCTTATACCTAAGTAACTTGGAAGAGTTTCTTTCAATTTCCGTGAAGGCTCTTCCAAGTTACTTTGGACTAATTTAGCTAGATTCGAGGTGTTGCTGTCGATTTGACGGCGATTTTAGCAGATGTGGAGAGTGATGCCACTATTACTGATTAATTTTGTTAAAAAGAACAACCTATATCCCCAAACTATTTCAACATGCCATATCAGAGACTCGCTGGGATATCAGCACAAGGTACAATATGCAGATAATGTATTAGCGTGATCGTTTTTAAAATAGGGTCGAAAAACAACCATAAACTCAGTTTTATAAAACATCAATTTGATTATTGTGACCAGTGATGATATTAAATGCTGTCTTATAAAACTATATGGAAACTTGTTTGTGATAGAGCAATATTTTTTATCGGGTGGCGCTTTGGCCAAGGTCATCGATGGCTATACAGCTCGTCAACCACAAATAGATATGGCAAAAGCCATTAATTCAGTGATCACAAGCAAGGGGAATTTAATTGTTGAAGCTGAAACAGGGACTGGTAAAACGTTTGCCTATCTAATACCAGCATTGATTAATGATAAAACAACCATTATCAGTACGGGTAGTAAGAATCTTCAAGAGCAATTATTCAATCGCGATCTGCCCTTTATTATTGATGCGTTAAACAGCAAAGCCAAAACTGCGTTGCTTAAAGGTCGAAGTAACTACCTGTGTACCGAACGTTTAACGCGGTTAGGGCGAGAAACGCAGTATCAAAATCAGACAATATTAAGTGACTATGTCAAAGTAAAGGGTTGGTCCAATATCACCATTAGTGGTGACATGAGTTCAGTGCCAGGACTTAAAGACGACGCCGAGATTTTACCCTTAGTCACCTCCACGAATGATAATTGCTTAGGACGAGATTGTCCTGATTATGACGATTGTTTTTTAGTCAAAGCCCGCCGGAAGGCACTTGACGCGGATATAGTGGTTGTTAATCACCATTTATATTTTGCTGATTTGAATGTTAAAGATTCAGGGTTTGGTCGATTATTACCAGACGCCGATGTGATTGTTTTTGATGAAGCCCACCAAGTACCTGATATTGCTTCAGCGTATTTTGGTAAAAGTATCACCAGTAAACAGATACAAGCGCTATGTAAAGACGTGCAGTATTTGGGGCGAACTGACCTTAAGGACTCAATACAAGTAACCAAAGCCGCAAATGGTTTAGCAAATGCGACGCAAGATTTAAGATTGAGTTTTTCGATGGAATCTGGCCGCGGAAATTGGCGGCATTTATTCAATCAACAAGCGGTAATGAAAACGATTATACGTTTTCAAGATCAACTCGACTTCATATATGAAGTGATCAAGCTTAATCTTGGTAGAACGGAACTTGTCGATCAATGCTTCGATCGTGTTGTGGAGATTAAAGCAACATTTCAACAAATAATGGCGGTTAATAATACCGGCGAGAGCTATTGGTACGAATGCACTAAACGAAACTTTACTTTAAATATAACGCCACTTAATATTGCAGAACGCTTCAGCGCTGAACAGGCAAAAAGTAAATCGGCCTGGATCTTTACTTCTGCGACATTAGCTGTCGATAATTGTTTCTCACATTACCGCCAACAAATGGGATTAGCTGATGCCAAAGAGTTAATTCTAGCAAGTCCTTTTGATTATCAAAAGCAGGCAATATTGTGTGTACCGCGTAATATACCTGAGCCCAATGATCCAAATATTGCCCGTATACTGGTTGAAAAATTAGCGCCAATTATTATAGCTAATAAAGGTCGTTGTTTTTTCCTATGTACAAGTCATTACATGATTAGACAAGTAGCAAGTTTATTACAACAACAGCTGACTATGCCGATTTTTGTTCAAGGACAAGATAATAAACAAGTGTTACTCGACCAATTTATTGCGCACGGTAATGCATTACTTATTGGAACATACTCGTTCTGGGAAGGCATCGATGTACGCGGACAAACCTTAAGCTGTGTTATTATTGATAAATTGCCTTTTGCATCACCCGATGATCCTCTTTTACAAGCGCGTATCGAAGATTGCCAACGTAAAGGTGAAGACCCTTTTTCTGCTTTGCAAATACCAAAAGCAGTCATTAATTTAAAGCAAGGGGTAGGGCGTTTAATCCGTGATGTCAAAGATACGGGATGTGTTATTATTTGTGATACACGTATCGTCTCTCGTGGATATGGCGCTACGTTTATCAATAGCTTACCTGATATGCCACGAACCCGAGATATAAATAGCGTTTTATCTTTTATTAAGAAAACTAACAATTAGAAAGTGAATTTTATGAGTAATATTTTAGCACTAGATACATCAACAGAAAATTGTTCTGCCGCACTGAGTATTAACGGTGAGATATTAGTAAGAGAGTTTGTAAGTCCACGTGAACACACTAAGCGAATCTTACCCATGGTTGATAGCTTATTGTCTGAAGCGGGCATTAAGTTGACAGATTTAGATGCACTTGCATTTGGTCGCGGACCGGGCAGTTTTACCGGTGTTCGTATTGGTACTGGTATTGCACAAGGGCTCGCTTTTGGTGCTGATTTACCTATGTTACCAGTGTCTACATTGGCGATAATGGCGCAAGGTGCACATCGATTACATAATGCAACCGATGTTTTACCGGCTATTGATGCGCGAATGGGCGAAATATACTTTGCTCAATACCAGCTTAATGATGCCGGTATAATGACGTTAGTTGGCAATGAAATGGTTATTACCGCTGCTAAATTAGTGGCTAATTTCAACCAACCAGAGCGCGAGTTTTATACGCTTGGTACCGGTTGGGAAACGTACGCAGAACAACTTGCTGGATTAAATGTATCGCAACTCACTGCATGTGAAGGTATTCAGTTTCCAATATCACACGATATGATCGCGATTGCGACAGCTGATTTTGCAAACGGTAAAGCCGTTGCAGTCGAAGATGCTATGCCTGTTTATGTTCGAGATACTGTCACTTGGAAGAAGCTACCAGGTAGAGCATAACAATAATGAATGATTTTAACATGGAGGTTAACGGCAATATTATTGCTGGTTTACAATATGGAGACAGGTCTAAACCCGTGCTACTTGCTGTACACGGCTGGTTAGATAATGCGGCCAGTTTTATCCCGCTCGCTGAAGCGTTAAAAGACAGTTTGGACGATGGTTCTCTACCCTATCAATTAATTGCGATAGATTTACCTGGTCATGGACTTTCTACCCATAAAACTGGGCATTACAATTTTATTGAATGGGTCGATGATTTATATCAGATTATTAAATCTCAACGTTGGGGCCCTGTCACTATTATAGGTCATTCGATGGGGGCTATGATCTGTTCTATTCTCGCCGCTACTTTTCCAGAGTTAGTAACACGTGTTGTATTAATTGAAGGCTTGGGTGCTATTTCAGCAGAAGCAGAGCAAACTGTGAACCTATTACGTAAAGGAATAGAGAGTCGGGCGATTTACAATAAAAACAGCAACCAAAGTATGAGCCGTAAAAATAATGCTTTAACGTTGGAAAAGATCGTGAAAGCGCGCTGTCTCGTTTCAGATTTAAATGAAGAACATGCAAAATTGATTTGTAACAGAAATTTAACCATTAAAGATAATGGTGTTAGTTTTTGTTCTGACCCTAAGCTGAAGGTTCGATCTTTAGTGCGTTTGACAGAATCCCAAGTGATTAATATTTTATCTTCTATATCAACGACATGCTTGATTATTGTTGGGGGTAAAGGATTTCCTTTAATTGCCAAGGCTTTAAAATTAGAACTATTTTGTAAAGACAATTTTAAAACGATGACATTGCCTGGCGGGCATCACGTTCATATGGATAATGCCGCCGAAACCGCAAGTGCTATCGTTAAATTTGTTAATAATTAACTATAATGATTTATTTAACAGCTGAAAATAATATTTTTGTCATCTAATTCTAAATTATGAAGCTTTAAATAAACGCCTAATATCGATATTTCATTTGTTAATTGAGTGTTAATCAATTAAGATCCGTTCACAATAAATAATTTCATCAATAGCGATTAATTATTAAGGGATTAATAATAAAGTCATTGTGTTGTTAAATTAAAAAGTTAAATAAAAGGAGTGTTAAGGTGGAAAAGGTTTGGTTAAAGAGATACCCGGAAAATGTTCCCGCAGAAATTGACTTTGGTTCATTTCGTTCTTTAAACGATATATTCGATCAGACAGTTCAAAACTATGCAAACAAACCTGCATACGTAAATATGGGCTGTTCATTAACTTATGGCGAAATCGATGAGAAATCTCGCGCTTTCGCAGCTTACCTTCAAAACGAGCTTAAATTAACGAAAGGCGACCGTGTCGCGTTAATGATGCCAAACTTACTGCAATACCCAATCGCGTTGTTTGGTGCATTACGTGCAGGTATGGTTATTGTTAATGTTAATCCTTTATACACACCGCGTGAGTTGAAGCATCAGTTAAATGATTCAGGTGCAAAAGTCATCGTTATTATTTCAAACTTCGCTAGTGTGTTAGAAAAAGTAATTAAAGATACAGCTGTTGAGCACGTAATCTTAACGCAATTAGGTGATCTATTCTCTCCAGTCAAAGGCGCTATCACCAACTTAGTCGTTAAGTATGTGAAGAAAATGGTACCTAAATTTAGTCTACCAAATTCAGTTCCATTCAACCGTGTATTAAGTAAAGGTCGTTCATTACCCTTTGCCAAAGTTGAAACTGGCTTTGATGATATTGCGTTCCTCCAGTATACCGGTGGCACAACGGGTGTATCAAAAGGTGCAGTTTTAACGCACAAAAATATGCTTGCTAACGTATTACAGGCACAAGGTGCATACGGTAGTATTATAGACCCTGGTAAAGAAACCGTTATTACGGCCTTGCCGCTGTACCATGTATTTGCATTAACAGTGAATGGTTTGTTGTTCTTCTTAGGAGGTGGTAAAAATATTCTTATTACCAATCCTCGTGATCTTCCTGCGTTAATCAAAGAAATTGACGACCATAAACCAACTGCGATTACAGGTGTAAATACCTTGTTTAATGCGCTTGTAAATGATGAAACATTCGCAAAGATTGATTTTTCTGCATTGAAACTTTCAGTTGGCGGCGGTATGGCTGTTCAACGTTCTGTCGCTGAAAAGTGGAAGAAGATCACAGGCAATCACTTACTTGAAGGTTATGGTTTAACGGAATGTTCACCACTTGTAACAGTAAACCCTTACGATTTGCATGAATATAATGGTTCTATTGGCCTACCTGTGTCATCAACAGAAGTTCGTATTATTGATGATGAAGGTGGTGTATTAACAAAACCTGGTGCTGTACGCGAAATGCAAGTACGTGGTCCTCACGTTATGCAAGGCTATTGGCAGCGTCCACAAGACACAGCTGAAGTGATTACTGCTGATGGCTGGTTAAACACGGGTGATATCGCTCGTATGGATGAAGTTGGTTTCTTCTACGTTGTTGACCGTAAAAAAGATATGATCCTTGTTTCTGGCTTTAACGTGTTCCCTAACGAAATCGAAGATGTACTAACGTTAAACGACAACATTCTTGAAGCTGCAGCTATTGGTGTGCCTCACGAATCATCAGGCGAGACAGTTAAGATATTTGTTGTTAAAAAAGGTGAGATTTCGAAAGAAGAAATCATTGCTCATTGTCGTGAACATCTTACTGCTTATAAGATCCCACGTATTATCGAGTTCCGCGATGAATTACCAAAGAGTAATGTTGGTAAAATATTACGTCGAGAATTGCGTGATTAATGATTTATCTAATTTAAAGTCATAAAACACTTATAATTAGTACTATATTTCGTTAAAATTAAGCCACTTTCTAAATTGTAAGAAAGTGGCTTTTTTTTGAGGTTATAAGTGGAATATATTTTAGTTGAAGATCAAATCACATTGCAGAAAATGATAGCTCAATGTGCAGAAGTTGAAGTGTTAGCAATCGACACTGAATTTATCAGACAGCGTACTTATTACCCCATTCTTGGATTGTTTCAGCTCTATACAGGCACCGAGACTTATTTAGTCGATCCACTTGCCGTCGAAGACCTCAGTTCATTATGGCAACTTCTTGATCGCCACCCTGTCGTTCTTCACGCATGTTCTGAAGATCTCGATGTATTCATGACAGTGGCAAATAAATTCCCAGACTTTTTCCATGATACCCAAATCGCTGCGGCATTTTGTGGTCTCGGCTCTTCTCTTGGCTTTGGTGGTTTAGTTGCAGAGTACCAAAAAATCACTCTGGATAAAGGCGAATCACGTTCTAATTGGTTGGCTCGCCCATTAACAGAGAAGCAATTAAGCTATGCCGCCGCTGACGTTTATCATTTATTACCATGCTGGAATGAATTAGAAGCGAAACTTAACGAGCTCGGGTATTACGATTATTACTTACAAGAGTTAGATAATTTACGCCGTCGTAAAATGCAAAAGAAAAATCCTAAAACGGTATATAAGCAATTCAAAAACGCATCCTTCTTGTCTCCTCGTCAACTTGCAACTTTACAAGTGTTAGGTGAATGGCGTGAAAATAATGCTGTTAATCGTGATATGGCAGTAAACTTTGTTGTCAAAGAAGCACACATTCTTGAAGTAGCAAAACAGCAGCCAAAATCATTACGAGATTTAAATAAGCTTGAGTTATTACCAATAGAAATAAAACGCCATGGTAAACAAATAATTGAAATGGTAAAACAAGTTGAGTTACTTTCTGATGATCAGTTACCGGAACCATTGACACGTATTTCTGACTACCCTGGTTATAAAAAGATTGTCCAGTCGATACGAAATAAAATTGCGGTTGTCGCTGAGGATAAAAATATTCCAGCCGAATTAATTGGCTCAAAGAAAATTATTAATGAGCTATTAAATTGGTGTTGGAAATTAACAGCTGAAGAGCGCGAAGTAGGGGATAAACCGATTATGTTATGTAATTGGCGTGCAGAACTTATTGGCAACACTATTTTTGAAAGTTTAATGGCAAATAAATAAAAATTAAGCAAGTGCGGATTATTTGAAGCACTTGCTTAACTCTTTTTATTTTTCAGAAAGAGTCACGTTCAATTCTAACACAGAAAGGTTGTTGTCTTTTTGGTCAAGTTTAACATGAACTTGGTCAGAGGTGATTGCAACATATTTTTTAATCACTTCAAGTATATCTAGTTTCAACTGTGGCAAATAATCTGGAGTATTGTCACGTAAACTACGTTCATGCGCAATGATGATCTGTAAACGATCTTTTGCTAGATTTGCTGAACTTGTATCTGGTTTAGACGAACGAAAATAATCAAGTAACGACATTTAACCTCCAAAGATTCTGCTTAAAAAGCCTTTTTTTTCTACTTCAAGAAAGCGAAATTCGCGCTCTTCACCAAGAATCCGAGCAACGGTGTCAGCATATGCTTGTCCAGCATCACTTTCTGTATCTAGAATCACAGGTCGACCATTGTTTGACGCTTTAAGTACTGCACTTGATTCCGGAATTACACCTGCAAGTGGTATCGCCAAAATTTCAGTAATATCCTCAACACTCAGCATATCACCACGTTCTACACGCTCTGGAACATAGCGTGTAATGAGCAGGTGCTCTTTAATCGGTTCAAGAGCGAGTTCAGCACGACGTGAACGGCTTTGCAGCATGCCGATGATACGGTCTGAATCACGCACTGACGATACTTCAGGGTTTGTTGTGATAATAGCAATGTCTGCGAAGTATAATGCCATCATCGCACCTGCTTCGATACCTGCAGGCGAATCACACACGATATAATCATGATTTTCGGCCAGCTGTTCTAAAACCTTACCCACACCTTCTTTTGTTAGTGCATCTTTGTCACGTGTTTGTGACGCTGGTAGGATATTAAGCTTATCTACATGCTTATCTTTGATTAATGCTTGGGATAGGTTTGCTTCACCATTGATCACATTAACGAAGTCATAAACTACACGGCGTTCACACCCCATGATTAAGTCTAGATTACGTAGACCGATATCAAAATCGATAACAACAGTTCTTTTCCCTTGTAGTGCGAGCCCAGTAGCAATTGCAGCGCTGGTAGTTGTTTTACCTACACCACCTTTACCCGATGTGACAACAATAATTTCAGCCATTTTAATTCCTTGAATTTAATCGAACTTTGTAATTTCTAATTTGTTATTGATACAATTAATTTGTGCTTGAGCATTTATGAATTCAGCCTGGACTGCATCACTTAAAATGTAAGTACCATTTATGGACAGTAACTCAGGGTCTAATTTATTACAAAATATTTGTGCACTTTCATCACCTTTAGCGCCCGCGATTGCTCTGCCACGTAATGCGCCATAGATATGAATTGAACCGTCTGCGATCACTTCTGCCCCTGCACTTATATTACCGAGTACTGTTAATGAAGCATTCTGAGCGTAGACTTGTTGACCTGAACGTATCTGTCCTTTATGAACTATGGTCTTTGTTATCGATTTTTCAACAATTACAGTCTGAACTTCTGGTTTTATATCTGCAGCCGGCACTAATTTAGTTGCTGTATTTTTAGCCGTATTTGAAATAACGGAAAGACCAGACTCTCGAACTGCGAGTTTTTGTTCCGCAGTCTGGCAACCTTCGATACCAACGAGGTTCATCCCATTTTGAGTGATAATTTGTTGAATGGCCTTAAAATCGATATTTTCAACAAGGTTGGAAACATTAACCACCACGGGAGCAGATTTAAAAAATGCGGGTGCTTGGCCTACTTTGTCGGCAATAAAGGTGTGCAGATTAGCCATAGCCGCGTCATTTTCGATATGAATCACCGAAAGTGTAAAACTTGTCCCTTTAAATTTTATCGACTGTTCTGCCATCATTTTTTCCTGGTTGCTTAGTTTTTATGCCTGTTTCAGCATTTATCGTTATAGCACTTAGATAAATCATTATGCCATGTTATATTTTACTCGTAAAATAGGCAAGTTCATAACTTAAGAGAAAAACAATGCTTTGTTCAATTTATAAGACAAATAAAAAAGAAGGGATGTATTTATTTATATCTCGTCGTGAAGATTTTAGCCAAATTCCAGAAACTTTATTAGGAATGTTCGGTCAACCTAAGTTAGTTGTGACGATGAATTTGACAGAAAAACGAACGTTGGCTTTTGCTAATACAAAAAAAGTATTAGCAAATTTAACATCGGAAGGATTTTATCTGCAAATGCCGCCACCACCAATCGATCATTTAGTAGAGTATAAAAAATGGCGTGATAGCAATAAATAGACGAAATGCTATTTGAACGTCGTTATAAGGAGATAAAATGAAATTAGCAGGATTAGTATTATTCGCTTTAAGTTCTTCAGTTGTATCAGCTAAACCGACATTTGATGAGTATTTATCTACCTTACGTACAGAGTCAGAAACACTTGGATTGAGTTCGGATACGCTTGATGACGCGTTTGCTTCTATCCAATACCGTAAAAAAAGCATTGTGCATGATAAAGCGCAACCAGAGCGTCAAAAAATTACGCTCGATGCATACATTCCCAGAGCTGTTCCTGAGTGGAAAATAGCGAAAGCACGTAGGTTATACGA
>NZ_ABCQ01000048.1 GCF_000170855.1 Moritella sp. PE36
AACGTAATGATGACGGTATTTGGCTACTGCCTTTGATTGCGTTATTAGCGGCATTTAGTTTTCGCAAACAACTGTTTTTCAGCTTTTTCTTGGTGTTTTTACTGCAACCAGAATCAAGCTATGCGGCGGATACTTCAATTTGGAATAACAGTAACGAAAACGGATCATTGCTGTTTCAAAAGGCAGAATATCAACAAGCAGCAGATACCTTCTCGGATGCTAACTGGCAAGCTAGCGCCCTGTATAAAGCAGGTGAATACCAGCAAGCTATCGATCTGTGGGCTGATGAGACAAGCAGTGATGCCTCGTATAACCAGGGCAATGCCTTCATGCAACTCGGTAATATTGATGAAGCCACGAAAGCTTATGATCAAGCATTAAAACTCGATCCTGAAAATAACGATGCTAAAGGTAACTTAGCACTTGCTAAACAAATGCAGCAGCAACAGAAACAGCAGCAAGGTGACAAAGGCGAAGACAGTCAAAACCAGCAAGACAGTCAAAGCCAACAAGACAGTCAAAGCCAGCAAGACAGTCAAAGCCAGCAAGACAGTCAAAGCCAGCAAGACAGTCAAAGCCAGCAAGACAGTCAAAGCCAGCAAGACAGTCAGAGCCAGCAAGACAGTCAAAGCCAGCAAGACAGTCAAAACCAACAAGACAGTCAAAACCAGCAAGACAGTCAAAGCCAGCAAGACAGTCAGAGCCAACAAGACAGTCAAAGCCAACAAGACAGTCAAAGCCAACAAGACAGTCAAAGCCAACAAGACAGTCAAAGCCAGCAAGACAGTCAAAGCCAGCAAGACAGTCAAAGCCAGCAAGACAGTCAAAGCCAGCAAGACAGTCAAGATAAAGTGGGTGTCGCTGGACAACAAGATCAAACTGATGAAAAGCCTGAAGATGGCAGTGCTCAAGGATTATCAGCAGCGCAACAAACGCCATTAGAAAAAGAACAACAAAAGCGCTTACAAAAATGGCTGCGGAATATCCCTGATGATCCCTCTTTATTATTAAGAAATAAAATGTATATAGAAAGTCAGCAACGTAATGCTGAATCAAATCAGCAAAATAGTTCGGAGCAAATATGGTAAAGGCAGTACAGACACATCGCCGTGGTTATAATTTTTCACTCATGGCGAATATTTTCATCCTTGCAGGCTTACTATTTACGCTCAGTTCTCAGGCAAATGCAGCGCTAAAGATAACAGCATCCGTCAATCAAAACCCCGTAGTGCAAGGGAGCAGCTTTATCCTTGAAATCCGCGCCAATGAGAGTATTAGCGCCAGTGATTGGAATAGCTCAACACTGCTGGCTAATTTTGTCGTAGGCAGAACATCGAGCAATAGTCAAAGCAGTTATTTCAATGGCAAGACCACACATATAACAACCCTGACAACCGTATTAATGGCTCGGAACACAGGTGCTTATACCATACCCGCATTCAAAATTGATGGTGCGACAACACAACCGATTAAAGTAAATGTCATCTCATCGACAACAGCCAATAGCCGCGGTCTAAATAACCGTAACATTGAATTGAAAGTAAATATATCGAATGAAACCATCTATGTGGGTCAGCAGTTTATCTATACAACCACCTTGTATATTGCCCAAAACACCAAGATGCAATCGGGCAACCTTACCGAACCGACAGTGACAGACGGTGTAGTAAAACAAATTGGTAAAGATGAAAACGCCAGTCAAATCATTAACGGTAGACGCTTTGAAACAATCACACGTCAATATGCCATCACCATTAATACCGCTGGAACAACCACCATTTCACCAACTCGGTTTGAAGGCCAAGTAAGTACCGCAAAACGCGGCTATCGTTTTGGGTCTGTTACGCCAGTGATCATCCAAGCTGACACTTTACATTTAAATATTCAAACACAACCCATAGACTACCAAGGCGAATGGTTAGTCAGTGACTTTGTTCAACTCGTTGAAGAGTTGCAACCATTACAAAATAGCTATCAACAAGGTGAGTCAATAACACGCACTATCACACTAACCGTTGCGAACGTAGATAAGTCAGCGCTACCCGATTTAGCCATCAGCTGGCCTAAAACAGCCAAAATCTATCCAGATAAACCGCAATTTACCAACTTTGCACAACAAGGAACTCACTTCTCGCAACAAGTATTAAGTTTTGCCATCATACCCAATCAAATCGGGGAATTAACATTACCAGCGTTATCTATTCCTTGGTTTAATAACAAAACCCAACAACAAGAATGGGCAACACTACCGGCTAAAACAGTGACTATCGTAGCAAGTGAAAACAGTGTTCCAGTTGAAAACAATACTAACAAACAAAATGGTGAAACAAACTCAACGCCATCGCTCGCATCTAATGATCGTGGACAGACAGATATACAAACGTCATCGACAGCAACAACTGAGTCTTCAATATGGCGTTGGTTAACCTTTATTTTTGCTGGGTTGTGGTTATTAACCTGCGTAACTTGGTTTATCTTACGCAGAGGCACTCAACAAATCAGTCACCAGAAAGTAGCTAATACGGCTAAACCTGACAATATCTGGCCACAGTTAGAAACGGCACTTAAGAATAATGATGCTAAGCAAAGTAGTCGACTATTACACGCTTGGTTTAAACAGCAATGGCCCGAAATCAAAGATCCGCACCTAGCTTCACTACCGATGAGTCCAGAATGTCTGCAAACTTGCCAACAACTGTTGACCTGTACTTACGGTAAAAACACTGACGTTGCGAATTGGCAAGGGCAGGCATTATTAGCGCAATTAATCAAATTGAGAAACTCAAAACCAGCAATAACAAAATCGCAACAACCAAGTATTAAAACTCAACTTAATCCATCATAATTTACCCATAAGTACTCGAAATGGCGTCTATAGATGACGCCACTTTCGTTTGTGAAAGTAAAAATACACCAAAAGGCTCGAATTCGAACATCAAACCCCGCGTTTAAAATGCTCGAACATTGAACAACATCGCTAGTATATGAAAATGAAAGATTCAGATGAGCATTCACAACTTTCAACTGAAAGTCCATTTGCGTTAACTGAAAGTTAACAACTTAATCTACAAATTACATACATTTATCTATTACCCGCACTAGATATCCACCTTAAAAAAGCGCAAAATAGGCTCAGTTATCGGATTTAATTATTGCTTTATTAGGGAATTGGAATGTTAATACATAAAACACTTGGTGAGTTCATCGTTGAGAATCAATCTGATTTTCCACATGCAAAAGGTGATTTAACAGCATTATTAAGTTCAATCAAACTTGCTGCTAAAATTGTAAACCGTGAAATCAATAAAGCTGGCTTGGTTGATATTAGAGGTGCAAGTGGCATTGAAAACATCCAAGGCGAAGAACAGCAAAAACTCGATATGTATGCGAACGAAGTATTTAAAAATGCGTTGATTGCACGTGGTGAAGTTTGTGGTATAGCTTCTGAAGAAGAAGATCATTACGTATTTTTTGACAATGAAAATAGCCGTAATGCTAACTATGTAGTGTTAATGGATCCGCTAGATGGTTCATCAAACATTGATGTTAATGTGTCTGTTGGTACAATTTTCTCTATCTACCGACGTATATCTCCTGTTGGCGGTCCAGTATCAATGGAAGACTTCTTACAAGTTGGTCGTAAGCAAGTTGCAGCTGGTTATGTAGTCTATGGCTCATCAACCATGTTGGTATATACAACAGGTAATGGTGTTCATGGTTTCACTTACGATCCATCAATTGGCGTATTCTGCTTATCACATGAAGCAATGACCTTCCCTAAATCTGGTAAAATCTATTCGATCAATGAAGGTAACTACAGCAAGTTCCCACTTGGTGTGAAGAAATACATTAAATATTGCCAAGAAGAAGATGATACGACGAACCGCCCTTATACATCACGTTATATCGGTTCTTTAGTATCTGACTTCCACCGTAACCTGCTTAAAGGTGGCATCTACATTTACCCACAAACAGCACAAGCACCAACGGGCAAACTTCGCTTATTATACGAGTGCAACCCAATGGCTTTCCTTGCAGAACAAGCAGGTGCACTAGCGACAGATGGTTACACACCAATCCTAGATCTTAAGCCTACAGAGTTACACCAACGTGTACCTTTCTTCACCGGTTCTGTAGACATGATGGATACAGCACACCAGTTCATGAAAGAATACAAAGAAGAAGCCTAATTTAAGCCTTTTTAACACCTATTCTTAAGCCACGTCATCTTCTATTCGAGAAGGTGACGTGGCTTTTTTGTTATAAGGGTTTGTATGTATACCCAAGTTACTTGGGTATATTATAAACAACAACATAGTTAAATGTGACAGACGTGACACTTCCTTTAAATTTGTATCAAAAAAGATTGACACCATTATTTGACGTTGATCACAAAAATAAACATTAACTTTGACTTTTCAACTATCAGAATAAGTACTCTAATAAAATTGGAAGCGATAACAATTTAATAACAACACATGCACACTGAAATAAATACATAACTATCAACACGTTAAGATAAACACCCCCGTCAACTATTTTTCCCATTAAACGTCAAGTCTTAATAATCAAACATTACACCTTGTGATTATTGTTAATTACAAAGCACGAACAAGCAGTTACTATTTACTCATACTATCGACAACTGGTCCGACCTGGGCAAACAAAAGGAACCTTGTTTTTCTATTCAGAGATCGACACCAGTAGCGAGTTAACAAAATAAAAATTATAAAAATGAGTAATTAACTATGTCTAAAATTAAAAAAACAACGCTTGCTACCGCCCTACTGCTGGTAACTGCACAATCTTCTGCTGCTGGTTTCCAAGTAAGCGAACATTCAGCATCTGGTCTTGGACGAGCTTTTGCTGGTGAAGCAGCCGTTGCTGATAACGCATCTGTACTTGCACGTAACCCAGCTGCAATGTCACGTTTCGATAAAGCTGAAATTTCAGTTGTTGGCTCTTACATAGCACCAACCGCAGATATTAAAGGTGTTAATGACCCAACGCCATACAACGATGCTTCACGCCTAGATTCAAACGACGTCATTAACGATGCTTTTGTTCCAGCATTTTATTATGTTCAGCCGATTAATAGCAAAGTAGCTATAGGTCTGGCTATGTTTTCAGGTTACGGCATGGTATCGGAGCATGAAGATGACTACGCTGTAGGCGCAGGTGCTGGTACAACCGACCTTCTAACGTTCAATATCAACCCAAGTGTCTCTTTTAAAGCTACTGATGAATTGAGCTTAGGTTTAGGGCTTAGCGCTGTCTATGCAAAAGCAACACTAGAAAGAAATTTAGGTGATTTGTCGTCAACTTTAGGCGGTTCAGCCGACAGCCAGTTATTCCTTCTTGAAGGCGATGCTTGGGGTTACGGCTGGAACGTTGGCGCACTATATGAATTTAGCGAAAATAACCGCATTGGTTTAGCGTACCGTTCACAAGTTGATATCGAGTTTGAAGGTGACTTCACTGGTGTTACCAGTGGTGGTAACAAAATTCAAACGACCTTAGAAATTCCGTTACCCGCTACCGTTGAAATTTCTGGTTACCATAAAGTAACGCCGAAAATTGCATTAACTTATAGTGCATTGTGGACGCAATGGAGTAAGTTTACTGAATTAGAAGCTAACAGTAGCGAATGTACTGTCACAGCAACCCCAACGGAATGTTTCAAAAAAGAAGAGCATTACGATGACAACATACGTTACGCTGTCGGTGCTGAATATTATGTTGGTAACACAACGTTACGTGCAGGTTTCGCCTTTGATGAGCAAGCGGGTGAAACGACACTGAGTATCCCTGATACAGATCGTTACTGGTACACTATGGGTGCAACTTACGAACTAGATCAAACCTTAAGTTTTGACTTCGCACTAGCTTATATCTTTACGAAAGAACTTGAATTCACTGAATACGGTTATACTTTCGCAGGTCAAGGTGATGCAATCATTGCTTCAGCTCAAGTAAACTATCGTTTCTAAGTTTATTTATCTAAGTAAGATAATGAATTAAATACAGTAATAAAATAGCGCCACAAGGCGCTATTTCTATTTTCGACTAACCTTAAAATAAGGCATCATTTTAAGGGAATAAATATGAGAAAAACCTGTAGTCGTGATTCGCCTATCGTCTACCTAAGTGCTCTTCTTAGCCTAATCGCCTATTCCAGCCCTGTAACTTACGCAGCATCCTACCAATCTTCAACAACCTCAGCCATCGAACTCGGTACTGCTGGCGCAGGCAGCGCTGCTGATACAACTAACCTAGCTAACATAGCTGTAAACCCAGCGATAACAGCAGCATTTTCATATCCCGCTATGGCCATTGCAGCTATTTTCGTAAAATCAGAGAAAGACATACACGGTGAATATTATTCTGGTGGTGATCCAGGTGCTTTAGATAACTCAAGTATCGGAGATAACTACGTTGTCCCCTCAGGTTATTTCGCATTTCCCATTAATCATAAATGGTCATTTGGGCTTGCTACGTTTTCTAATTATAACGTACGTAACAATTATGATAGTGAATACCCTGCTGGGATCCTCACAGGACAACGTTCCTTATTCACGTATGAAATAAACCCCAATATCGCGGTTAAATTAACAGACAAGCTTTATCTTGGCATAGGAGTCAGTGCTATTTATGGTAACTATCAACTAGCGACTAATTATGGTGCTCAAAACCCAAACAACCCAAGTCAAATATATCAAGACTTTAACGGTTCAGGACTCGGCTTTCGATATAGTATTGGCGGGCTATATAAAATAAATAAACACCATCAATTCGGTTTATCTTATCGAACAGCAACGGAGATTGAAACAGAAGGCGACTTCACCACGCTGGCGAAGAATAATGATCTCGAATTCCAAGATACCACAACACTTTCGATGGCAGTACCAAGTGAACTAACGCTATCAGGCTTCCATCAGCTGGATCCGCGATTAGCAGTACAGTATTCTCTCGCTTGGTATGGTTGGGAGAATCTAGATTACATTTCAGTATCACATCCAGACTGCCCTGCTAATCTCGACTTTAATTTACCGCAAGGGCAATGTTTAATTGAATCTGTTACTGCAGAAGATAGCTGGAAAATTGCATTTGCAGTCAGCTACAAATTAAGCGATGTGATTTTACTGCGCAGTGGTGCGTCAACAGAAAAAGCAACTGAAAGCGCAACCTTCGCAATACCATATGATAAGAAAACAAACTTCAGTTTTGGATTAACTTATTATGCGAGTCGCACATTAAGTTTCGATATAGGCCTTACCTATGCGAGATACGATACAACGCGAATTAAAGATACGATTGGCCTTGATGACTTCGATGTAAGCACAGAAGGCAATAGCACTATGCTTGGATTACAACTAAATTATCAATTGATTGATTAATAATTTGATTGATTAACCAAACCAAAATAGAGTGCTAGCTCTTATTAATTATGCCTTAAAATACGGTTAATACTATTATCACTAAAACACATTAGATTACATTAGTACTTAAAAACCACTTAAAACAAAGCCACTTACCAATAGTAAACACTAACTTCAAACGGTTATTCACATTTGAATAGTGTTACTAATTACATACCTCTTGTCCTCACATAAACATCTCGCTAAATCCCTATAATAGGTCCAACTCAGCTAGCAGCGTGTATAAACACGTTCGAGTAAAACTGTAATTAACATGGATGTATTTACATTATACCAAGCACAATAAATAGATAATCATTCTTTCTGGTTAAAACAGACACTAACTACGTTGTTAATTTTGAAATTAGAATAACTAGTTACGGCAATTAACGCCTTGTTATTGTCAATTTTTCCAGCGAAATAATAGATCACTTATTTAGTGAGCTTGGTATTCAATTATTTATATAAGACAGGGATTAGTCATGAAAAAAACCTATTCGTTCAAACAAAATGTGTTCAAAATAAGTGTAATATCGAAGGCGGTAGTTAAAGCAATGGTAACCGCAACAATTATGGCTAGCGCACAAGCATCTGCTGCTGGATTCCAAGTTAACGTGCAATCTGCATCAGCACTCGGTAATGCCAATGCTGGTTTTGCTGCCAATACTGAAAATGCCGCAGTGATAGCAACCAACCCTGCAGCCGCAGCATCGTTTGACAAATTTGCCTTTTCATTTGGCGGTGCTTATGTAGAGCCCACGGTTGAGACGACTGGAAATAATGCACCTCTTGACCCTTACTATGCAAATTTTAACGCTGGATTTGGTACTAACTATAGTGGACCAACTGAGTCAGATTATGACGTTGAAAATTCTGTGAATTCATCAACTATCCCTTCTGTTTATGCAGTAATTCCAGTTGGTAGTAAACTAGCCATCGGTTTAGCTGGATATACTAATTATGGAACTAATACCGAATTTCCTGATGATTATGCAGCGGGTTTACTCGGCGGATCAACTAAATTAACCACCTTCAACTTAAATCCAAGTTTAGCGCTTAAATTAGGCAGTAAACTACGCCTTGGCGTCGGTGCTCAAATCGTTTATGGTTCAGCAGAATTAGAGCGAAACCTTGGTGATGGCGCCGCATTAGGTGCGATGAGTGGTATCAAGGCCTATGCTCAAACAGGTGCTTCTCCGGCTGAAATTGGTGGCGCTATTGCAGCAAAAAATACGTTATTGTCAGGACAAGCTGCTGGCGCTCAAGCATTCACACTTGAAGGTGATGACATCGGTTTTGGTTGGAATGCAGGTCTTTTACTTGATCTAAACGAAAACCATAAAATGGGCGTTAGCTATCGCTCACAAGTGGACCTAGAGTTTGAAGGTGACTATTCAAAAAGAGCTAATAATGGAGTAACGATAAATACTGGTAACGGTACATTAGACTTATCATTACCCGCTATAGCAGAACTAGGTGGCTTTCACCGTTTTGGTAATTTAGCACTACAATACGGTGTAGTTTGGACTGAATGGAGTAGCTTCAGCGGTCTAACAGGTGTGTCCGCTGAAGACAATAAAGTGTTATTCGAAAAAACTTATAACTACGAAGATAACATTCGCTATTCAGCCGGTCTATCATATTACCTAGGAAACAAAGTGATATTACGTGCGGGTTATGCATTAGATGAAAGTGCCGGTGACACAACGATTAGTATTCCAGACTCTGAGCGCCAGTGGTATACAGCAGGTCTAACATTTAAAGTCAGCAAAACGCTTTCTGTTGATCTAGCAGCGGCCTATATCGTTGGTAAAGAAACATCATTTACTGAAACTGATACGAATACTGGTTTAACGTATGCTTTCACTAATAAAGCTGAAGCTGTAGTCGCTTCAGCGCAGGTTAACTTAGTTTTCTAATAACTAAATCCAAGCCACTTCAAGAAAATTATTTTGGGCTGTCATCAAAACAGGTGATAGTCCCTTACTACTCCATAAATCCCACGAATATTCGTTTATAACGCGATATTAAGTTCAACAATAGACCAGCGCCCACCTTCAAAGTAAAAGTGTTGAGCACAGTGATAGTCAATCTTATGCGGTGGTTTACCTAACATGTTCCAATTCGCCGCACTGGCATAAATTGCACGGATAATACCTTTATGACTAACACAACCAATGCGCTGCTCTACATTCGCAATATCCAAGGCTTCAACCCAAGCACTGACCCGCTCAGCAACCAAACGTGGCGACTCACCACCTGCTGGCCGTAAATCTAACCCCAATGCTTCTTGTTTAGCAAAATCAATCGGATCTTGGGAGCTTAATTGTTGCAAGGTTTTACCTTCCCAGTCCCCCCAGTTCATTTCAATCAATGCAGCTTCAACCTGTGAATTGACACCAAGTAACTCCGCAGTTTGTTGAGCTCTTAATAATGGACTGTTAAACCATCGCAGAGATAACAAATTTGAAGGTAATTGATAAGCGCTAATTTGTAATTTTCCAGCTTCATTCAATGGAATATCAGTCCGACCTTGCAAACGCTTCTCACAATTCCACTGCGTTTGCCCATGGCGAATAAAATATACATGGATCATAACGACTCCAGTTTATTTGTTATGGCATCTTGGACAGCCTGATTAAGCAGCTGTGCACTAGCCGCAATTGAATGATGCAGCGTAACGTAATGCTTTGCTGCTTGCTGCATAACTTTTAACTGTGCAGGAGCATTCAGTAACTCGTCAATTATTGCTGACATTGCCTGAGCATTATACGCATCAACTAGAATGCCTGTGACGTTATGTTTCACGATTGAGCTGACACCGCCCTGATCACCGGCTACGATCGCCACACCTGCTTGCTGTGCTTCTAAAAAGATCATGCCAAGGGCTTCATTTATCGCTGGCCAAACAAGTAATTCAAAATGCGGTAATAGCTGTCGAATTTGGCTGTTTTCAAGAGCCCCAGCAAACTTGACTTGTTGGTGTCTAGCAAAAAGAGTTCGAACTTCTGTTTGCATCACGCCATCACCAATAATCAATAACTGGTAAGGCTGTTGTAATGAATCTACTACGGCGCTTAGCTGCTGATAAGAATGATACTTATCGCCACTTCGCATCATTGCTATGGTGACAAGCCAAGGTAAATCACTATCAAGATCATATTTTTCTGCAAGGTCTTTTCGGGTTAAAACACCCATAGCTTGCGTACTATGTTCAATGCTTTTTTTAGAGCTATTTACAGACTCATTTTTAGCACGAACTACAAAAATCTCGTCATTATTGGCTGGTAGATCGTCGATAAAAGTATTAAGGGACATCAGTGGAGAAGGACTTTGTTGACGCTGGGAATAAAACTCGGTCAATGCGACTTTATCTATAGGGTTAATACAAATAACTTTACTCGCCAGTTTTAACCCAATAGCCACTTGCTGGTGATACTGCGCCCAACCACCGTGAGCGCGTTTCTCGGCCCATGATGCTTCAGCGACAATGTAAGGAATATTCAGCGTCTGACAAATGATTGGGCCAATTAAATCGGGTGCTTTGTAATACAAATGATAACTAAACCAAACTTGCGGACTAAAACCTTGTTTTTGCCAACGTCGCATGATCCTTGTGGCTTCTTTTTTAGCAAGAGCTATAAGACGCTGCTGGCGCTGACTATCACCCTTTTTATCAAAAGTGCGTAACTGACTAGCCAGTTCAACATGATAACCGCCCTGCTCCAACGCTTGTATAAATAAACGCGCGATTTTACGATCACCCGATGGCGTTTGATGTAAAGGCGATTTAAGCGGCGCATAAAATGCGATGCCTGTTTTTACACTTGTATCAGTCACGGCTATCAAACAGTTTTTCTAATTGGTCGATACCAATTTTCACATCAAAGCGTCGATGAAGCTGCTTTTGGCCCTCAACACCGAGACGTTCACGCTTCTCACCATCTCGTAATAAATCATCTAATGCCGATGCTAATTGATCAACATTATTCGACTCAACGAGTACGCCATTTTCACCGCTATCAATCAGCTCTGGAATGCCCGAAATATCCGTTGCCAGACAACATACAGACTGGCTTTGTGCTTCCATCAATACATTCGGCAACCCATCTCTGTCACCATCAGCAACAATCTTACTCGCCAGTACAAATAAATCACTTTCACGGTAAGCTTCAAGTACAGTTAATTGTGGTTGCGCGCCTTGCCATTCAATGTGTTTATCAATACCAAGTTCTTGCGCCTGCTGGCGTAAACTTTTCAGAATGCCACCACCGCCAATATGCGTTAACTGCCAATGTAAATCTTTTGGTAATTTAGCTAACGCGTTCAGTAAATCATCGTAGCCTTTCTTCGGTACGGCTCGACCGACACTGATAATTTTAACCGGGTTATCTGCAGAACTGCCATTTACATCCGCGCGCGAGACTCGGTCAACATGTTGAAAGCGAGTAAAGTCTAAACCGTGATAAACCAAATGAACCTTGCTTGGATCTTCAGCAAGGGATTGTAAATACTCATGGTTCGCAGCAGTACAAGTAGATAACCATTGTAACTCAGACAGTTTCTCGGCAAGATCCCACTTTTCTGATGTCCAAATATCTTTAGCATGCG
The DNA here is from genome assembly GCF_000170855.1 of Moritella sp. PE36. GTDB lineage: Bacteria > Pseudomonadota > Gammaproteobacteria > Enterobacterales > Moritellaceae > Moritella. The sequence goes on from NZ_ABCQ01000048.1 coordinate 12,030, forward strand.
CAGAGCACGACCAAGGCAAATCATTCAATAATGAAGCATAGCGCGTCACCGATGCTGGTGTATGTAAAAAATGCGCATACATTTGTTCAATACCGTCAGGCATTTCGGCAGCAAGTACAATACCTTGACCAAAACGGCGAACCCGTCCACGACTAGTATCACGTTTAATATCTTGAATAAATTGCTTAACCACTTTGGTTAATGAATAGCGTTTGACGACATGAAAACACGCTTTTAATACCCTTAATGGCTCAACATGTAAGTATTCAGGTAAATATAATACATCAGCTTCAATCTGCTGATGTATGGGATGGGTGCTGGTATCTGTCGGATGACGTAAGGAGACTAAGGTAATATCAAACCCACGTAACTCTAATGCACGTATTTCTTGGGCGATAAATGTTTCAGACAGGCGTGGGTAGCCTTTAAGTACTAATGCTATTTTCTTCACTACAGACTGGCCTTAAAATTTTATAATTAACACGATAACGAGACGTCACACAGCTATACATATGTAGGTTGAGTATTATTTTAGCAAGTTGCTAATTTCTTGCAGTAGCCCATTCAATAAGAAGTTTCGCACTTTGCGTCGCGCCTTGATTATCAATTTTAACTGTCTCTGCAGGACTGGCTAATGCTTTATTAATCGCAGTTTTTAATGTCTCGGTACTCAATTCGTCATTCTTAACGAATTGCAGTACTTTCGCTTCGGCCAAGACTTCACTTCGCGCTAACTGCTCAGTTTCGCCTTCACCTTCAAACGGTATGACCACCGCAGGAACCGCAGTCAATAACAGGTCCATGACCGTGTTATAACCCGCTCTTGAAATTGACACATAAGCATTGCTCAGCTCTCTTAAGAAATCATCTGCAAGGTCAACAACTTGTAAATTAGACTGTTGCTGCGCTTTAAAATAAGCTTTATCAGCGCTGTCCATGTTTGGGCCTGTGATCAGTAACCACTTTTTATCTGCCGCAAAACCACTGTTATACAGCGCCATCACTGCAACTAAAATATCCTTACCGATACTGCCGCCGCCGACAGACACAACAATCGTATCCCGTGTTTTCTGCGACGTATCACCATTTTCCATGGTCGGACATACATAACCAGAATAACTGATTTTATCGGCGATCATACCGGCGACAGGGAAGCTTCTTTCTAATGGATAAAAGTTTTCATCGCCATGCACTAATACATGTTGGTAATAAGTTTGCACTAAATTGACGTACTCTTGTTCTCTTACCGTTGAACGGCGCTGCAAAATATCGCGAATAGAAGAAACTAGGACGGGAGGATTCGATTGTGATTTAGCCCAGTCAAGTAAAGGTAATAGTTCAAAACGCATTTGTCGACGGCCAAAGGGATACGTCTCGGTAACAATTAAATCAGGTTGCAAGGTCTCACAAAGGGCTAATAGAGCCTGTGTGCGCTCTTTTTTATCATCATCACTAACTGGGGTGTTATCTGCTTTAACTAAACCGCTAAAGCCTGAATCCGCACTTTTCACTGCCATTAACTGATGCATAGTCGCATCACCAAAAGACATGCTCGGAACCGGCATTCCACCGAAAATAACATCGACATGCGCACCTTGTTCACATAATGCTTGCACAATAAGCGAAGAGCGACGAACGTGACCAATACCTAATAAATATTGCACATAATACATAATACGCGGTGCTGACATATATGGTCCTTGCGATAAAAACAAATTAAAAAATAAAACTGAATGCCGTTATTTTGCTACCAACTCACCAAATCGACGCGTAAGAAAATCTAAACCGTTCAGTAGTTTATCAAGTTTATGTTTACTCGGCTTATCTTGCTGTAGTAGTTTTATAATACCGTCAACCATGGTCTCTGCTAAACGTTCTGAATCCAAATCGAGCATAGATAGCAAACCTACTTCGGCGGCATTACGAGCTCGAATAAGCTGCTCTTCACGTGGTTGTGTACGTGGTAGGATCAACGCTGGTTTATCAAACGACAGTATTTCACAAAAAGTATTGTAGCCACCCATAGCAATCACAGCCTCAGCCTCAAACATTAAATGCTCAAGGTGATTACTGAATGTGATCGCATCAACATGAGGTAGCAATTCCGCTCGATTCAGAAACTCATTGCGCTCAGCTGTTGGCATAAATGGACCAAGCACAAATAATGCAGGCATCAGTGTTGGGCTACTCTCATAAGCACGGAGAACCCAATCAATCATCTCAACGCCATCGCCACCACCACCGGGGGTAACCAAAATATAAGGTCTGTCGGGAATGTTAATGGATTCAATATCCACTTGCTTCGGTAACTGTCTTGGTAGATAACCCGTAAACAACGTTTTATCTGTCACAATTTGCTTAACATCCAATCCTTGTAATGGATTAGACACCTCAGCGGGGCCATAAACCCAAAGTTCATCATAAAGATTTTCAAGTAATGGCATCACATTTTTCTTCTGCCATTCCTTTTTTAATAACTCAGGAGAGTCCATCACATCGCGTAAACCGAGAATGCATTTGGTATCAGTATCTTTGAAATAGGCTAACGTACTAATGACTTCATCTTTCAATCCGCCCGGTTCTTTATCGACAAGAAAAATATCCGGTTTGAAGACTTTAGAAGTATTCAGAATGATGGATTCACGTAATGCTAAGGTATCAGCGAGATCGATAAGCAAACCGAGTGAGGTATATTCGCCATTATGAAGTTTGATCACACCCGGTATACGAATGAAGTCTACACGGGCTTTAAAATCAAAACGGCCAATAATTGGCGAGCCGGTAATAATTAATACAGATAAGCCCTTGTATCGGTCAACAAGCGCATGGGCAATGGTTCTGCAGCGGCGCAAATGTCCAAGACCGAAAGAGTCATGACTGTAGATAAGCAAACGGCTATTATTTAATTTACTGCGCACTCTAACTCTCTTTCACTAAATACAACGATGGCGGATAAGGTTATCAAAAAAGCGAAGCCTAAGATACCGCACCGCTCACTTAACACCCCATTAATTTGATTAAAAATAAACTGCAAATTAATTATAATCTGAGTCTATTTTGTCGTTCTTTTTAATCTCGGCAGAAACGGTTAATGCCGCAGCCGCACCCAATTTTTCAGCAAGTTCTTCATTTTTTTCAATCGCATCCTGTACGTCGACCTTACCGTCGCGCTCGGTTAACACATGCACAGAGCGATGGGCAAACTCAATGCCATTGTCTTTTAATGATTCTTGTACCAGTCTAAATGCTTCTCGACGAATAACCCATTGCTCACCTGGTACACAGGTAAATTTCATGCGGAAAATAAGCGCAGATTCTTCGACTCTCGTCACCCCTTGTGATTTCAGCGGCAATAGGAAATGTTGTCCGTATTCTGGATGTAGTAGCATTTTCTGGCCAACTTTTTTAATCAGCTTACGTACTTTTTCAACATCGGTTCGATAATCTAAGCGGAACTCTAATTTTTTGGTGATCCAATCACGTGATAAGTTTCGTACCGTCGCAATTTCGCTAAAAGGAATAGTCTGCACAGCACCAAGATGATGCCGTAATGTGATAGAACGAATAGAGATCCGCTCTACAGTACCGCGTAAACTCGCCGCTTCAATATACTCGCCACGACGAAAGGCATCATCGAGTAAAAAGAATATGCCAGAAATAACATCTTGCACTAATTTTTGAGCGCCAAAACCAACCGCGATACCGACGATACCCGCACCAGCCAATAACGGTGCGATTTCAACACCCACAATACTTAGTACCATAAGTAGTACACAGGAGAGCAAAAACACCGATAAAAACGAACGAACTAAAGGGAGTAAAGTTTCAGAACGAGAAGCTCCGGCCCCGCCCCCCTCACCTTCTAATGTTGACGTACCATTGTTATTGTCACAAACCATGTCATAAGGTAAATGACGTTCAATAGCAGACTGGATGATTTCCCAAATCGCATAACCGGCAATGATAACAACAATAATATCCACCAACATTTCAATGAACCCGCCAAGGCTATTGGTGATTGTTTCCCAAGCGTTATAATTAAAACTGGCATCGAGATGATGAAGAATAAAAGCAACAAATATGACTCTAAGTGCGATAATCACCCGGTTAATAAATTTATCACAACGTTTATCATAAGAGTGACTTTGTAGCCAAGTGATACGTTTTAACTGAGTTAGCGAGACAAAGATCAGCCTGTCTACGATAGGAAAAGTAAAGGTTAACCACCAGATAGGCGTAAAGTTTTTCGCTTGCTCATAGTAGCCTAAGAACTCGTACATAGCCCAAAATCCCCAAGCGATAAATAACCAAATGGTAAAAATTGTCGTCCAAGTTTGACGTAGAAAGCGCGTAAACGCTGAGCTCGTTTCTTTCGCATCGGTGAACATAGCTTCAATGGTTTTACGGTTAAACCAAATAAAGGCAATAGATAAGATATTTAAGATCATGCCTGTCGCAGGAATAATTAATGCAAATAATATAGTGTCTAGCGAGAACAACACGAGGATACGCCAAAACGTAGTAATAATAAGGTAAATCGCCATAAAGCTAAGAATCGACCAATACAGACGATTTGCAGATTCGCAATCTAATTTAAACAATCGATTACCTTTGGCATTAGGCGCAAAAATAAGTCTAAGTAAAATCTTTAATGCTCGTATTTTTACAACAAGTCCAAGTGCGTGTAGGCTTAATAAACGGAAAGGGTCGGTTTCACTGTAATTATAGATAGCAATCAGCGCTGCGGTAACGGCAAAAATAACGATGCCCACATACTGAAAAAAGCCGCGCATTAATAAGTAATCAAGATTATCCCTAAAGCTACTGTCCTTCTCTTCAGCGACCCGCTCTGAAAAAGCATTGGTTTTGATGCTCGTAACCCGCTCAACGATAAATCCACATACCAGCATTAATACCAAAATAGTAAACAACGATAGGAAACGCTCAATACCTTGCCCATCAGTTAAATCATTGATCAGTTTTTCTTTATGCTTTGGCCAATGTTCTAGACTGTTTAATAGCTCATTTTTCCGACTTTGTGCATCTTTCAAAAATATAAACCGAGCCATGTCAGAGTTTTTGTACATGTATTCGTTATCAGAATCATCTAAAACACCGGTTTCACTGGTATAAGCAACCTGGTTCGCTTGAATTTGTGCTACTGGGCTTGGCTGTTTGAAAATATCGCTACCATGCGCTTGCGCAACATTTGCACTACTTAGCATCAACAGCATATAAATAAATATTGTCGCTGCAACAGTGCGACTAAAAACGCTTGAGAGAATACGCTGGGGCATAGTAATAACCAATTATTGATTGATAAGAATAACTATAGTATCAAAACTTTATGATCTAGCAATACTACAAAAAACCACTATTACCAAATTTAGCGTTTGCACTATGCTAACTAAGATTAATGATTCATAGAAAGTAGTTAAGATAATAGGATCGCTTTAAAATACGAAATCACCACCAACCTCTAATTTTTGACTAATAAGTAACAACTTTAATAAAAATCAAGTAAACTAGTGTAATAATTAAGTAAATTATCGTTATTTTTATAATTTACAATGAAAACAACTAAGACTTACAACAACTTAACATTTGCAATACAAAGACGTAAACATTTTCAGTCTGCCTAATTCTACCGTTACTGGTATTTAGGGAACTCTTGCATCAATTATAATTAAAGGAATTAACAGTGAAAATTAAACTTCTAGCGGTAGCCGTTGCCGGTATCTTACTATCAGGCTGTAACGATGATAACGGTCCACTTAACTCTACAGCTGTACAGGCATTTGATCCTGCAGTAATGAACATGACAGCTAAAGCAGTTTGTGCTGACGGTACAACTGAAACAAGTAAAACAGATTACTACGGTAACGCTAAATTTTTCGAGCGTACACTACAAGTTTCACCTGAAACATGTTCATTTACTTTTATCGGCGGTGCTGACGCTGTTGACGTATCCAATGGTAAATCAATGGACGGTGTTACTTACACTATCCCTGTAGGTCTAGCTCAAGCTGGAGCTCCAATTACAGCATCACCACTAACAACGCTTATTGCGAAAGAATTAAACGGTGCAGAATACTCAGAAGCGACAGCAACGACGGTATTAACTTCATTAGGTTTAGGCTCATTACTTAACAATGGTGTTTCTGTAACTGAATTATTATCTAATACAGAAGCAGTATTAGAAAAATTGACTACAGCGGGTTCATCTGATGCGGGTAAGCTTGCTGCAACAACTGCTGTATTATCTGATGTGTTAACAGCAGATCCAACTGCAAGTGCAGAAGCTCTAACGACGACTGCCTCTACATTATCTGTAAATGTAATAGCAGCCAACCCTAAATACCCTGCAGGTGGATTAGATGGTACGGGGGCCGATATTTTCGTTACATTTGATGAAGATATTGTTAAAGCCTATGTTGAAGCTGTCAATACAGGAAGTGCATTACCAACTGTACCTGTAGCAACAACACCACCGGCAGTGGTACAACCTAAACCGACCGTTACTGGCGCGACAGGCGTGACTGGTAGTAAGAGTCCTTCTTAAGAATAAACACTAATAAAAATTTAAGGCTCCTATTTAGGAGCCTTTTTTCTTACTTTCAAACATAGAGACAGGTATGTCTATTATAAAAACAACATTATTGACCAGTGTAACGCTTGCAGCATCTTGGTCAGCCCTCGCTAACGTGGATAATTTACTTTCAGCGCAAAGCTTCACCGGTGCGTTATTAACCCCAAATGCGCAAGTTATCGATTACGGTGACTTCTCATTACTATATGGCCAAGGCGTACCTTTTCAAAATCACATCGCCGACTTAGATAATCTATTCTTCGCAGCAGGCTTTGCACCGGGTTTTGAAGCTGGCGGTCGTATCGTTACCCAAACCTATTCATGCAATTTGTACACTGAACCAGGTTGTGGCATACGAGATCTTTCAGCATCAGCTAAATTCCAATTACCTTTCGTATATGATTATGCCGGTTTCAATGTTGCTATTGGTGGTCAAGATATTGGTGGCGCAGCAAACAACTTTGCCACCTACTACGCTGTAGCAGATTATGAGTTTGACGCCATACCAGTGCGCTTTAGTGCTGGTTATGGTAAATCAGATATGACGATGGGCATCATGGATGGCCCTTTTGGCTCGATTGAATTACAACCGCTGCCTTTCGTGCAGCTTGTCGGTGAGTATGACTCAACAGAATTTAACGGCGCGATAAAAGTATTTACCCCAGAAGACTTATTACCATACGGCGCTCAGGTTGCACTACAGTACCAAGTTTACACGGGTCATGAGTCAACAAACGCGAATAAAGAAAATGAAAACATGTGGGCACTAAATGCCAGCATGCCTTTTATGAATTATAACTTCACCCAAGCAAATGCTTACGCTAAAGACAAAACCTTAGCGCTAAGTGATACCATCCACATAGCACAGGCGAAAAGTGCATCAGCCAGCCTAACAGAGCTTAAAAAAGCATTGGTAGACGAAGGCTTTATTAACGTGCAGCTGGGCAGTAAAGATGCAAAAATAATGGTGTCTTTAGAAAACCGTCGTTATAACCACAACCAAATGGATGGTGTTGGTGTCGCACTCGGTATCATTAGTAGCCACCTAGGCACTGATATCTATAACGACTTAGGCATTGAAGCAGGCAATGAAGAGTTTGAGCTATTCACCCTAGTTAATGATTTACCTATGATGCGTGTGAACGCTTCAGCAGTGTGTTATCGAGAATTTGTTAAAACAGGTGAACCTTGTGCTGATCTTAAATTTTCGACGTACATGTTAACTGAAACCATCAAAGAAGGTAATTGGCTAGAGCATAATAATGAATCCGGCTTTGGTCGCACTCAAGTTATCTTAGCACCCGCACTACAGCATAGTGTTGCGACAGAGTTCGGTGTACTTGATTATTCGCTAGCACTTGCTACTAACGTATATACAACGTTATGGACAGGTGCAGCAGTTGATATTCGCCACCTATTACCGGTTGCAAACAGTGACGATTTTGACGATGGCGAGCTTTGGGGTGATAACAATTACGAAAGCGAAATAGATCGCATCTTAATCCATCAAGCACTCCGTCTACCATTTGATGTAACTAACCAATTTTCTGTTGGTGTAATTGCTGCTGATTATCAAGGCTTCATAAATGAAACTAACTGGACATCACCTGAAGGCCGACATAGTTTTAATTTCCAAATCAGTCAGTTTTCATATACTGAAGAACGTAATAACAGTGGCGTTTATATGGAAGACCGAGATACGACTCTTTCAACTTATACCTTGTCTGTACCCGAATTTAACTGGCAAGGTTCTGTCGAAAGTGGTAACTATTGGGGTGGTGATTCTGGCTACAAAATCACATCCACACACTGGTTAGGTGATGCAAAGCTAGAAGCAACATATCAATCTACAACAGCTGTAAACGCTGATGAAGCAGAGGAGTTTATCTCGTTAAGTGTTTCAATACCGTTGACATTATGGCGTGATATGAAACCTGGCTATGTGCAGTTACGTGGTACAGAACAATTTACGTATGCACTACAGACTCGAATTGGTAAGTCCCATAACAACTTAAATACTGGTATGGGTGCATCAATCAATCTACAGCATAGCTTAGCGCGTCAGTATTATAATGATGGCAGAATGTCGCCAGGCTATTTTGAAGCAAATGTATTTAGATTGCGTAATGCTTATTTAAAATATTTAACGTTATAAGTAGTTAAATACAGCTATTAATTACAAACTGTGTACTACCTCGTCAAAGGTGGTACACAGTTTCCTCACTTCGAGATAAAACTTAATAACGCATTTCAATAACTGATGTGTCTATGCTTATGACTACCATCCATTAAGGTATGTCACTATGAGTAATTATTGTCTAGCACACATACAAACTCCACTATTACTATCAATTCTTTTCTTCATATCCCCATCTCAAGCTAAGCCATCACCCCATGAAATCGATCTAATCCAATTAGTAAAACAAGGAAAATCAACATTTACGTTGACCCCATTCCAACCAATAAAAATCAATCAAAATCAGACGGCTAATAACTGGAAGGTAATGCTTGGCAGAAAGGATTTCAAGCAAGTTAGATTCATTTACTTTAATAACAATGTGCAGAATTCAATGCTGTTCACTACATTTGGTAAGTATGAAATAACAATAATATCGCAAAGCATGGAAGGTTATAAGAATATTATACGTTACTCAATTGTGGCCAATGTACAATAACAAGCAGGCGTTTCTATGCTAGTGTCAAAAGGTATTGTTACTAAACTGATGATTACATCTGTGTTAGCAACTATCGGTATATTTTATTATAATCAAACGCCCTATTGCGGCATCGTATTTGACTCTGCACGCAGAGATATATTAAAAACCCTTTCTCTCGATACCGTCGAACAACTACTAGATAAACGCAGTCTGACATTTCCTGCTTTATGCCAAATGCCAATCTCCAAATTAAAGCGATCATTAACCAAATTAGCCATGCCGAAACCCGATAACCCAGGCGAAGCCAAAGCATTTCGTCATCTGCAAAGACTAAGTCAGGATAACGAAATAAATATTGGTCAATTACAAAAAGTTCAAGCACAAATGCGTAATTTTCGTCGCCAAAATTATGCAGATGCAGGCATTAATGCGATGTCATGGCAAGCTTTAGGCCCCGGTAACGTAGGAGGGCGAATTCGTTCTATCACGTTTGATCCTGATAATTCAGCGCATATTTATGTAGGTTCGGTATCAGGTGGTATTTGGTCAAGTCAAAATAGTGGCAATAATTGGCAGCCTCTTGATGATTTCATGGCGAATCTTTCAGTAAGCAGCCTCATTTTTGATGCAAATGATCACAATGTAATGTACGCAGGCACAGGGGAAGGCATTTTTAATATGGACCAAATCCGTGGACTGGGCATCTTCAAATCAAATAATAAAGGTCAAACATGGAGCTCAGTGCTTTCAACGCAAAATAACACCGACTTTTACTGGGTTAATCGACTAACGAGTCGCCGTAATAATTCTGCTGTTATTGCTGCAACTCATACCGGTATTTTCACTTCTAATGATGGCGGATTAAATTGGAATAACAGCTATCTGGGCAGAAGTAATGATGTAGACGTTAACCCCGATGATGATAACAAGCTTATTGCCGGCACTTGGGGCGGGCTACTGTACTCTCAAGATGGCGGTTTAAACTGGTCATTAGCACAAGGGCTTAGTCATATCAATAATGTACGTATAGAAACCGCCTACGCGTACTCTAATGCAAATATAGTCTTTGCATCGGTTGATTATAACTCAGGTGAATTATGGAAAAGTACCGATGGCGGACAATCATATCAGCTTATCAATACTGGCTTGTCCTATCTAGGTGTGCAAGGTTGGTATGACAATGCATTATGGGTAGATCCGTTAAATGAAAACCATATCATCGTCGGTGGTATTGACCTATGGCGTAGTATTGATGGTGGTATCAGTTTTAATAAAATAAGTACCTGGTGGCAAGCACCACGATCTGCACACGCGGACCATCACTTTATTATTCATCATCCCGATTATGACGGAGTCAATAATCAGCGTTTATTCTTTGCCAATGACGGTGGCATTTATGAAACCCCTGATATTTCACTCGCTAAAGGTAGTACAGGCTGGAAAGAGCTAAATAATAACTTATCCATAACCCAATTCTATAGCGTTGCAGTAAGTCACCACGGTAAGCTTATCGGCGGAACTCAGGACAATGGCACTTTAGTCTATACTGGTGACAGTGAAAACTGGACCGATACCTATGGTGGTGATGGCGGCTTCTCTGCTGCTGACCCAGTAGACGATAATTATTTATATGGTGAGTATGTTTATTTACGTCTTCATCGCAGCAGCAACGGCGGTATTAGTTCAGAGAGTATTTATACAAATGATATGATCAATGATAGTCCTAATTTCATAGCGCCTTTTATTCTCGACCCCAACAATCCTGATCGAATGCTTGCAGGATCACGTCAGCTCTGGTTAAGCGCTGATATTAAAGCCGTAACACCTACCTGGAGAAGTATTAAGCCGATAACAGCAAATCAATCACCTATTAGTGCTATCGCTATTCCGACAAGTGATAGTAATATCATCTATATTGGTCATAATGATGGTTCCATTTTTAAAACCAATAATGCAATGGCAGAGCAGCCTGAATGGAATAATATTAGTGGAGCTAACTTACCACAACGATATTTAACACGCATTACCGTCAACCCTGTGAATAAGAATATTTTGTTCGTATCCTTTGGTGGATACGAAGACGATAATTTATGGCAATCCACTGATGGCGGAATAAGTTGGAATAACAGTACAGGTCTGGAATCAGGATCATTACCGCCAGCACCTATTCGAGCGATAGCCATACACCCCATCGAACACAATCACATATATATTGGCAACGAAGTAGGGATATTTACCAGCCATGATAATGGTGACAGTTGGAGTTTAGAGCATCATGGTCCAGCGAATGTATCAATAGATGAATTAACTTGGGGTGATAACTCAATGCTTTATGCGGCTACACATGGACGAGGTGTTTTTAGTGCTAACACAAACTTAACGATCCCGAATGCTTTTTATTTTCCTGATAAATTAGATGTCGCCCTAAACAGCATAATAGAAAGTGAAGAGAAAGTCATAAGAGGATTAGCAGAAAATACCCCCATCACTATCGTTAATGGTGAATATTCAAAAAATTGCACAGGTGGTTACACTAATACGAATGGCTATATAAATAATGGTGATACGCTCTGTTTAAAGCATACCAGTGCTAATGAATACGGAGTAAAAGTGATAACTGAGTTGAAACTAGGAACGCTACTATTTACATTTCAATCACAGACGGTAATAAATAATGCTTCTGATGTTTCAGCCAATAAAAACGGCGGAAGCCTTGGCATTATATCATTGATACTGTTTACGATAACATTAGTTTTAAAAACAAAAAACCCAGTCAATTGACTGGGTTTCATTGGTGTGTTTATTCAACTAATCAAGTGATTAGAAGTATACACGAGCACCTAACCATAGAGTGTCATCCGAACCTGTAACGTCATTATCTGAAGAGTTGAACTCTACATATGTTTTAACGTCTTTAGCGATTTCATAATCAGCACCGATTACGATTTCAGAACCTTCATCAGCTTTTGCATCGCCATCTAAGATGTCATACATAGCGTATACGCCAGCTTGACCTAGAGCGTAATGAGCACCGATACCGTATGCAGAAGTATCAACATTATCAACGTCTAGAGCTTGGTATTGAACACCTATCGTTAATGCGTCAAGAGAGTATTGCGCGCCAACGATTATAGCTGAGTTATCAACTAATGGAGTTGCAGTACCTACTTTGTCATTTGCGATGTTGTAAGCAACACCAAGAGTTAGACCAGCAACTTCGTATGTACCACCGATAGAGTAAGTATCTTGGTTGATTAAACCAACAACTACAGATGCGCTACCGAATGATTTAGTGTATTCAAGTTGATCTTGTGTATCTGAACCAGCTGCAGCATTTTGGTGATTATAAATGCCATTCTCATATGAGAAATCGTTCATTACTAGATCATCATTCAGACCCAATTTTTTACCAAGAACAAGTTTACCATATACGTCATGCTCAAAACCAAGGAAAGCATTGTTGATGTATAAAGTATCTAGACCTGAAACATCTTTATATTTGATTTCCATTTGACCAAATGCTTTAAGACCATTATCTAATGTTTTAGCTGCTTTAATATCGAAACGTGAGCCAGCATCTTCGAAGTTAACGTCATCAGAATTGTCGATAACAACGTGACCACGGAAAGAACCACCAAGAGAGATTGTAGTTGTGTCGTCGCTGTAAACTTCAGCAGCGTTTGCAGCGCCAGCTAGTAAAATTGCAGTAGCAAGAATAGTCTTTTTCATTTTGAAATCCTTTATGATTTATAAGTTAACTCACTCATTACTTGAATCTCTCTCTGAGATGATTCCATCTGGTAATGTTCGGTTAAACCAAGAGTTAATGTATTCTAACAAATAGCGTGTTAAACCAACAATTCATCTGGATAAACCATTTGAAATAAGATTTAACAACTACGCTTAAAACTTGGTATAGATTATAGTCATAATAATTTCATGAAAACTATAGGGAAAATGAATAAGAGATCAAAAATAAGATCACGGGCACATAAAGAGGTATGACAAGAATAAAATTCTTGACAATGACGGTTTTCAACAGTCCGAGAGAGAGTTTAATACAAACTAAACGATTAAAAAAAAAGCGTTTATGTATATTTCATTACAGAGACGATACTTTGCATCTATTCTGCTAATTAGTAAGAACAGCAAAACAACTAAAAGTTCAATTCAATCGAATCTAATTATTTAGGGCTAGCTTCTAACCATAAAGGTTAGAATAGTATGGATTTTTAACAAGGTTTGTCCCTTTTATATATAAGTAACTAATATTCGCAATATTTAGATTCTGATCACGGAACTAAAATAGCTAACTTCTAATTCCTTATTATTAACAGACAAAAAAATACCCCAGCAATGCTGAGGTATTTATAAAGATATATGACCGATGAAGATATGGCGTATGCGAAAAAAGACTAACTACTTTTCAGTTGCAGGCTTTTTCTTCTTCACGGCTTTCTTCTTCTCTTCTTCAACCCATTTACCATCGATGTAATGTGCTGTCCAACCCGTGGCTTTCTTCTCCACTTCGGTCATCACATATTGCTCTTTGGTCTTACGACTGAAGCGTACAATGGCTTTATTACCAGCAGGGTCTTGCGCTGGCGCATCTGCTAAGTAATAGAACTTCGATGAGATACGGTCTCTGAAGCGTACTAACTCTTCAATCAAGGGAGCACGCGTCTCACGAGATTTAGGGAAAGTATTCGCCGCTAAGAAGATACCCGCAGCACCGTCACGTAGCACAAAGTAAGCATCTGACTTTTCACATTCCAATTCAGGAAGGAAAACAGGATCTTCTTTTGGCGGCGCAACTTCACCACTTTTCAGGATCTTACGGGTGTTTTTACATTCTTCGTTAGTACAGCCCATATATTTGCCGAAACGGCCATTTTTAAGCTGCATATCAGACATACAGCGGTCACACTCAACCACAGGGCCATCATAGCCTTTTAGCTTGAATTCACCTTTTTCGACTTCGTAGCCTGTACATTCAGGGTTATTACCACAAACGTGCAATTTACGTGTTTCATCTATCAGGTAGCTGTCCATTGCAGTACTGCATTTAGGACAACGACGTTTTGCCATCAACGCTTCAGTTTCAGCGTCGTCATTAAGCAAATCAATCGCTTCTTCACCTGAGACGAGGTTAATGGTTTTCTTACAGCGTTCTTTCGGTGGCAAGTTATAACCTGCACAACCGAGGAAAACACCTGTCGTTGCCGTACGGATACCCATCTCACGTTGGCATGTTGGACATTCGATATCCGTGATAACCATTTCGTTCGAGCGCATACCGCCGTCAGCAACATCAGCCCCAGCCGTTATTAGCTGTTTCTTGAAGTCACCGAAGAAGTCATTAAGTACATCAATCCAATTCAGCTTGCCTTCAGCAACGCCATCAAGTTGAGACTCCATGCTTGCGGTGAAATCGAAGTTCATTAACTCTTCAAAACTTTCGGTCAGACGTTCGGTAACAATCTCACCCATTTTTTCAGCAAAGAAACGGCGGTTTTCAGATTTCACATAACCACGATCTTGAATTGTCGTGATAATCGACGCATACGTCGATGGACGACCAATTCCACGTTTCTCTAATTCTTTAACCAATGACGCTTCATTAAAACGCGCAGGCGGTTTAGTAAAGTGTTGCAGCGGATCAACAGTGATCAGATCAAGCGCTTCACCGGTTTCAAGAACCGGTAAGTTACTTTCATCTTCAGACTTCTTGCTCATTGGTGGCAGTGCTTTAGTCCAACCAGGGAAACGCATAGTACGTCCCTTCGCGGTAAGCTGATACTCGCCAGCAGCAATCGTCAATTTGGTTGAATCGTATTGTGCAGGCATCATCTGACAAGCAACAAACTGACGCCAAATTAGTTCGTATAATTTTTTCGCATCATCATCCATGCCTTTCAAATCGCCTGACATAACATTTACATCAGAAGGTCGGATCGCTTCATGGGCTTCTTGCGCGCCTTTTTTAGAACCGTATAGATTCGGCTCTGCAGGTAAGTAATCTTTACCGTATTTTGTTTCAATGAAACCGCGTGCACTTTCTACCGCGTCTTTACTCAAGTTTGTTGAGTCAGTACGCATATAGGTAATGTAACCGCCTTCATATAAGCGCTGTGCCAGACCCATTGTACGCTTAACGCCATAGCTATGACGCGTACTTGCGGCCTGCTGTAGTGTTGACGTAATAAAAGGTGCTTTTGGCTTACTACTTGTCGCTCTGTCATCACGCTTTAATAACGAATAACTTGCATTTTGTAAGTCAGTAACCGCTTTGGTCGCTTGCGCTTCATTAACAGGTTTAAATGCTTCACCAGCATATTTAACCGTTTCAACACGTAATGGCTCACCCAGTGAAGTCACTAAGTCTGTATGCACATCCCAGAACTCTTCTGGAATGAAGGCTTTGATATCTTTTTCTTTGTCTACGATCAAACGCACGGCTACTGACTGAACACGTCCAGCAGATAAACCACGGGCAATCTTTTGCCAAAGCAACGGCGACACCATATAGCCAACAACACGATCTAAGAAACGACGCGCTTGTTGTGCGTTAACACAATCAATGTTCAATTCTGTCGGTTTATCAAATGCTTCTTGGATCGCTGTTTTTGTAATTTCGTTAAACGTAACACGCTGGAAACGTGAATCATCACCACCAATAATTTCCCGCAGGTGCCATGCAATAGCTTCCCCCTCGCGGTCCAAATCGGTTGCGAGATAGATAACATCTGCTTTTTCAGCAAGTTGTTGTAGTTCAGCAACGACTTTTTCTTTACCAGGTAAAATCTGATACGTTGCTGCCCAGTCATTTTCTGGGTCTATTCCCATACGCGAATATAATGATTTTTTATCACGTTTTTCTTTAAATGCAGCTTTAGCTTCTGGCGTCATGCCTTTAGTTTGTTGCGCAAGCGTCGGTGCACCAGCTCGTTTTTTGGCTGCTCCACCACTTGTCGGTAAATCACGTACGTGGCCTACACTTGATTTAACAATGTAGTCTTTACCGAGATATTTATTAATGGTCTTCGCTTTTGCAGGCGATTCCACAATTACCAGAGATCTTCCCATACAGACGGATTCTTTTAATTTATGAATAATATGAAATTGATGAATACAATTGATAATTTATCGGTTAAGCGATAGTCAAAAAGCATCATCTTATATTTGTACTCTATTTATATATATACATTGAATATACTTATAGTAGTCAATAATTTTTTAATTATTTTTTAATGGCTATATTTCATACAAAAACATTACACAAGCATAGCAATAATTACACAAAACAATAATCCACAAAAACATAAAAATCAAACTAATAAACTACATACACTTGAAATATGTAGTTTATGTTTCAATGTATATTTTACAGTTATGCACCTACAATTCTATAAATGTGGGTACTTAGACTGTTGCAGAAACTTATTTAAGCTTGTCGAAATAGCCATCGACGCCGCTTGGGCTAATTTTTCAGCCAATTTTTTACGTACCACATATTTAACGATGTAAATCGTTTTCGACTTATTCGCTTTTAATAAGTAATCATCACTGGTTTGCAAAGTATCCACTAACCCGCGTTCGTGGGCATGTGTACCAAACCAGTGCTCACCTGTGGCTATTTTTTCAATATCCATATCAGGTCGGTGAGTACTCACAAAGTCTTTAAATAACACGTGAGTTTCCTCAAGTTCTTGTTGGAACTTTGCACGTCCAGCGTCGTCATTTTCACCAAACATCGTTAATGTACGTTTGAACTCACCAGCGGTCAGTTGTTCGACATCAATATTGTTCTTTTTCAATAGACGGTTAAAGTTCGGTATTTGTGCAACAACACCGATAGAACCAACGATTGCAAATGGTGCAGCTATAATATGATCAGCAATACATGCCATCATATAACCGCCACTCGCCGCCACTTTATCAACCGCGATAGTTAGCTTAATATTAGCTTGTTTTAACCGTTCTAACTGTGAGCTTGCAAGTCCATAACCATGTACCACACCACCGCCACTTTCTAGGCGTACCAGTACTTCATCATGCTCGGTTGCAACGAATAAAATAGCGGTAATTTCTTCACGCAGTGACGCCACTTCTTTAGCATCAATACCGGCGGTGAAATCGATCACAAACAGACGTGGTTCAATGTCTTCATCTGTAGAAGCATCTTTATCATTAGCTTTGTCTTTATGCGCCTTTTTAAAGGCTTTTAATTCTTCTTTGTGTTTTTTCTTTTCTGCTTTGTGCTGTTCTTTTTCTAATACTTTAGCTTCATCTTCAGACACAAGATGTAACTGCAGTTCATCTTCAACGTCTTTAAATTGCTCCGATAAATTGGTGATCTCTAAACGTCCATTGCTCTTCTTTTGCTTAGACGTAAGACTGATAATACTGACCACTACAAATAATAATGCTAAAACGAATGTTATCGTTTTAGCCAAAAAAATACCGTATTCACTTAAAAATTCCAAATCCTAATCCTCGGTCGGTTATATCGATTTTGCTCTTTATATCATTTATACCAATCACAATAAATAGAAGATCATTCTTTCTAGTTAAAACTGACACTAACTTCGTTGCTAATTTTGAAATTAGAATAACTAGTTTCTGCAATTAGCGCCTTGCCATTGTCAATTTTTCCTGCGAAATAATTAATCACTTATTTACTGCAATTGGTATTACAACATCGCATCTACAAGCTTTGCAGGTTACAATATTGCGAGATATGTCGATATGGAACCTAAAAATGGATTATCAAGCAGAAAAAACTTTATTAGAAAATAAAACAATTTTAGTAACAGGTGCGGGTGACGGTATTGGTCGTCAAGCGGCTTTAACCTATGCGGCACATGGCGCGACAGTGATATTACTCGGAAAAACAGTGGCTAAACTTGAAGCTGTTTATGACGAAATTGAAGCACTTGGCGCACCAACGCCTGCTATTATTCCGCTTGATATGAAAGGTGCGACGGTTGCAAACTATAAAGACATGGCAGACACCATCGATACGCAATTTGGTAAACTAGACGGTTTATTGAACAATGCGGGTCAATTAGGCGTGTTAGGTCCATTCCATCAAATCGATGAAAAGAGCTATGACGAAGTGATGCAGGTAAATGTGAAAGCGCAATTATTCATGACAAGTGCGTTATTACCGGTACTGAAAAAAGCGGACAAAGCATCTATCATTTTCACCTCATCAAGTGTGGGTGTAAAAGGGCGTGCTTACTGGGCTGAATATGCCATTTCAAAATTTGCCACCGAAGGCATGATGCAAACCCTTGCAGACGAATTTGAAAATACCAGTATCCGCGCTAACTGTATTAACCCTGGTGCAACGCGTACTGGTATGCGTGCAAAAGCCTTCCCAGGTGAAAATGCTAACACCCTAGCGACAGCAGAAGATATCATGCCGCTTTACCTTTATTTGATGGGTAATGACAGCGTTGCTGAAACAGGTAAAACATTTAAAGCTCAGCCAAACAGATAATCGAATAACGGCCAAAATCCCTAAATGATGATGCTTACATTATTTAGGGATTATTATCCTATATCTTCAACTTTTCCCTGCTTTTTAGACTCTACCTACTCCCTTATTTATATCTTTGATTAGCGTCCTAGCCTATAAAAAACTTGCTATCGCAAATAATTACTGCAATAACTAATGCCTATATATAGAAAGACTCTGTTAATAAGGATATTAACCAGTGAAATTGAATTGTGATATGGGTGAAAGCTTTGGTATTTGGCAGCTTGGTTCGGATGAAGCGGTCATGCCGCATATTGATATGGCGAACATCGCTTGCGGTTTCCATGCGTCCGATCCCCTGATCATGCAACAAACAGTGGCACTGGCTAAACACTATCATGTCGCCGTCGGCGCTCACCCTGGTTATCCCGATCTGGTTGGCTTTGGTCGTCGCCACATACGCTGCACACCAGATGAAATCCAAGCCTTTATATTGTATCAAGTGGGCGCCCTCGCCGCGTTCTGCAAGCAGCAACATATCCCCTTAAGTTATGTCAAACCTCACGGTGCACTTTATAACGACATGATGCAAGATGATGCCATTCTCATTGCTATTTTAAAAGGAGTGGCTGCTTTTAGCCCTGGTTTACCCCTCATGCTAATGGCACAAGCAGACAACAGTCGCAGTGAAACCCTTGCAGCACAATTTAGTGTGCCACTATTATTCGAAGCATTTGCTGATCGTTGTTATACCGATGACGGATTATTACAGCCTAGAAATATACCAGGTGCGGTATTTACCGAACACAGCCAAATAATTAACCAAGCAATACAGCTCGCGCAACGCGGAAATGTGACCAGTAATAACGGCAATCTCATTAAGTTAAAAGCTGATACGCTTTGTGTCCATGGTGATAACGCCCAATCCATCGAAGCCATCGCACAGATAAAGTTAGCACTGACAACAAATAAGGAATGAGATATGCGGTACCATCTCGATATGATCGGTTATGATGCAATTCTGATTCGCTTTACCGATGCCGATAACGCCCAACTATTACCTGTGATCTACACCTTAAATCGGCAGCTAACAAATGCCGCTGATTTAGACGCTGTTATTATTGATGTCATTCCCTCATACCAAACGTTACTCGTCAGCTTCAACATACTAACCATTGAACCCCATCAATTAGTCACAAAAATTCACGCTCACATTAAGCAAATTTTAATGCCCCAATCCCAAGCACCTCGTTATACGTTACCTGTGAGCGCTGAGTTGCTCACACTACCCGTTTGTTACCACAAAAGCCTCGCGCCTGATCTCGAGTTCTTGTCATTACATGCATCATTGCCTATTGATGAGATCATCAACATTCATTCTTCTACTATATATAGTTGTTATGCCATTGGCTTTATGCCTAACTTTGCCTACTTAGGTGATGTAGATAAACGGATACAAATACCGAGACACGCAAAACCACAAACACAAGTTGCAGCAGGTAGTGTCGGGATTGCTGATAACCAAACAGCCATTTATCCTAAGGCGAGTCCTGGAGGCTGGCAAATAATAGGTCAAAGTCCGGCGGCACTGCATAGCCTTTCTGTTGGCTGCCAAGTTAAATTTAGCCAGATTTCACTTGATGAGTTTAATCACTACCACCAAGAGGCTGACGCATAATGACAACAATTCCAGCATTAGAAATTATCAAGCCGGGTATTCATAGCTTAATTCAAGATCTTGGTCGCTTTGGTTATCAGCATTTAGGGATCACTCCAGGCGGTCCTGCAGATCTGCATTCTTATCTATGGGCAAATAAGATACTCAGTAATAACAGCAATATGGCGACTATTGAAATACATTATGGATTAATGACATTACGTGTATTAACAGATACCAGAATTGCGATTTGTGGTGCCGAGTTTGGGGTTAATATTAATAATAGACCCGCTTTAAATTGGCAAACGCATAACGTTAAGGCGGGTGACATTATTCAGTATGGTGGCGCTAAAACGGGGAAATGTGGATATCTAGCTGTTTTAGGTGGTTTACAGACAGAGCAGATCTATCAGAGCCGCAGTACCGTAATACGTGATGAACTCAGCGAATCAACAAGGTCTCCATTATACAAGAGGCAAATATTACCGATAACCCGCCAAAGTGTAAAACAGCTAACAGCAGGATCACCCACATGTACTCGTGTTCCCCGACATTATATTCCAAATTATTCAACACCATTAATATTAGGTTTATTGCCTTGCTACCAATGGAAACAATTAACCTTGCAGCAGCAGCAACAACTGTTAACGACTAAATATCAAATAAGTGCACAAGCCGACCGCATGGGTTATCGATTAACAGGTGAAATGATTGCCAATTTACCGACAACATTGACGTCAGAAGGAATTGCTTTAGGTAGTGTACAGCTTCCAGCGGATGGACAGCCGATCATCTTACTTCAAGACAGGCAAACAATTGGTGGCTACCCTAAGGCGGGCGTTATTTCGGTTCTAGATTGCAGTAAATTATCACAACGACAACAAGGCTCTGATATCACTTTTAAACTCGAGAATCCGGCTGTTTCACGGTATAAAACACAAGGGTTCATGCATTTTTTCGATCTATAATCGTGTCTAAATAGATTTTTACACTACAAGTTTTATCGAAACGTACATAAAACAGGCAACCAATTCAGTGACGGCGCTCACGTTATACAATATAAATCGAAATAATTACGGTATGTTAGAACATTTAACAAAATATAATTTCAGTCAAAAAATTAGCCGTTCAAATTTACAAATATGTATCTTTATATAAAAAAATCTATCTAAGAGCCCAGTCTGTACTAGAATTTAGCTTAATTTCTCATAAATTTAGATTATGTTTGCTTATTGTTAATTGAGTGTCACAAAGTATGGTCAAAACAGATAACGATGGGTTATTTTACTGTATCATAAGTATTGCATTATTTATTTTTGCTGATTAAATACACCCACTTGAATTTACGGATTCAATTTCATGGCCATAGAATGCCCTGAAGTAAACAAGCGACTAATGACTTATTAAAAGGAACACAACATGTCTATTACAAAAACAATTGCAAAATCACTTGCTGTAGCAAGTTTAACACTAGCAGCTGCTGCACCAAGTATCGCAACAGCAAAAACAAGTGACTTTATTACAATCGGTACTGGTGGTGTTACTGGTGTTTACTACCCTGCCGGTGGTGCAATTTGTAAATTTGTAAACCGCAACCGTAAAGAGCACAACATT
This sequence comes from Moritella sp. PE36, assembly GCF_000170855.1. Taxonomy (GTDB): domain Bacteria; phylum Pseudomonadota; class Gammaproteobacteria; order Enterobacterales; family Moritellaceae; genus Moritella. Next base: position 34,031 of record NZ_ABCQ01000048.1, read on the forward strand.
CGTTGTTCAGTAGAAAGTACTGGTGGTTCAGCTTATAACATCAACACGATGCGTTCTGGTGAACTTGATTTCGGTGTAGCACAATCTGATCAACAGTATTATGCTTACAACGGTTTAAACCAATACAAAAATCAAGGTGCTTACACTGACCTACGTGCAGTATTCTCACTACACGCTGAAGCACTGACAATTGTTGCTCGTAAAGATTCTGGCATTAAAGACTTTAAAGATCTTAAAGGTATGCGTGTGAACGTGGGTAACCCAGGTTCAGGCCAACGCAGCACAATGGACGTTGTAATGAAAGCTTACAACTGGGATAACAGTGCGTTCTCACTTACATCAGAACTAAAAGCGAACGAACAATCTCAAGCACTTTGTGATAACAAAATCGACGCATTTGTATTCTTCTCTGGTTTCCCTAACGGTTCGATCAAAGAAGCAACAACAACGTGTGACGCTGTTATTGTAACGGTTAACGATGCAACAATACAAAAACTCGTTGCTGATAACCCTTACTACAGCCAAGTTGTGATCCCTGGTGGCACTTACACTGGTACACCAAAAGACACAGTAACATTTGGTGCACGTGCAACAATCGTTACACCAAAATCATTGTCTAATGAAATCGTGTATGAAGTAACGAAAGCTGTATTCGAAAACTTCAATACATTTAAGCGTCTACATCCATCATTTGCATCGCTAACGAAAGAAGATATGGCGAATGCAGCACTTAGTGCACCTGTTCACCCTGGCGCACTAAAATACTACAAAGAAGCTGGCCTAAGATAAGTCGACTTTTCATTAAAAAAAATTAAGGGGACATTGTCCCCTTAATTTTTCAATAAAATTATATTACCTATATATACCCAAGCTACTTCAAGATGCACAATCAGCATCCTGAAGTAACTTGGGTATAATTCATTATTTAATTTTTACTACTCTTACTCAAGTTACTGACTATTCTTACACTACGGATTAGTGAAGCAATAAGCAGTACTCTTTCTGAAATTAAGAGTTCAGTAATTATTAATGACTCTACTAACGAATAACCGAGCCACTTCTTGTGATAAAAATGTCGCAGAATGATGGAGGACAAATGTCTAAAACAGAAAATCAAACCACTAGCATGGATGCTGAACTGCAGGAAATGCTTGCACAATCAGATACTGGTGCGCGCGATCCCCAAGGTATTGCTAAAAAAGTATTGTTAATTGTGCCATTTATTTGGGCGCTATTTCAATTATGGTATGCCTCTCCTCTGCCGTTCGTGTTAAATTTTGGTATTATTAATGATACTGAAGCTCGTTCTATTCATTTAGCATTTGCTATATTTTTAGCATTTACTGCTTACCCTGCAATGAAATCGTCACCGCGTGACCATGTGCCGTTGACCGATTGGATTTTTGCATTCGCAGGTGCATTCAGTGCTGGTTATCTATTCCTATTTTATAATGAATTGGCTGGTCGTTCAGGCGCACCAACTACCTTTGATACTGCGGTTGCAGTAACGGGTATGTTGATGCTACTTGAAGCAACACGTCGTTCATTATGTCCACCGCTGATGATCGTGGCACTGGTATTTTGACTTATACCTTTGCCGGCCTCACATGCCAGACATATTGCCCACAAAGGGCAGTTTGACGAAACATGTCTCACAGTGGTTAC
>NZ_ABCQ01000047.1 GCF_000170855.1 Moritella sp. PE36
ATATAAGTCGTACATAGAGGGAGCTTTAAATGATGTGCCGGCTGAAGCTATCATTCTGTAGTTTTCAACAAATTCCCAACCAGCAGCTAAACCCCACGTTGTATTCCCGCCAAATGCTTCATTATCATCGAAACGAATCGAGCCATCAATGGTAACTGAAGATATCTCATAAACTGCCGTTGTGAATACGCCGGTATTATAGCGAGAGACTACACCTTCAACTTTTTCACCATCATCTTCAACTTGATCATCGCGCCAGTCTAAACCAGTGTTTAATAATAATGAATCCGATAATACAAATGAATTGATAAAGCTGACATTATGTTGCTTAGTAAAAAGTGTACTGCTCGCATTATTATAATCGCCACCCGCTTCATACTGATATGATTTATTTTCACCGAATGAATAACTTAACGAGCCGAAATAGTTATCACGGCTATATTTAACACCGGTAATAACCGATGTCGTTTCTAGCCACTGCTCTTTTTTCAAATGGACTTCCGGTCCCCACTGGGATGCGGTACTAGATTTATCATATTCTGACGTACTCTGTGAGTATCGAGTATTAATAAAAGTATTTAACTGCGACGACAATTTATAATCCAAACCGAGTAACACATCTCTGTTTTCAAACCCATGTTTATCACCATCATTAACCCCTACTACTGGTTTAGAATTATAACCTTCACTATCATCATAACCGAGCCCAAAATTCACGTGCAGTTTGTCAGTTAAATCTGTGGATAAGAATAAATCTGCTTCATAATACTTATCAGAGCCTATTCCAGCAGATATTTGCTTAATATTCTCACCTTGTTGACCACGCGTAATAATATTAATCACACCACTAATCGCATCAGAACCATAAATGGCACCACGAGGTCCACGGACAACTTCAATTGTTTCTATTTGGCTAACAGGGATCTTACTGAAATCAACACCAGCGGTGATACTCGATGGTAAACGAATACCATCAATGAGTACTAAGACATGCTTAGATTCAGAACCACGCATGAAAACAGAAGTTACACCACCACGGCCACCATACTGGCCAATATCAATACCTGGTACCATTCTTAGGAGTTCAGGTACGGATTTAGCCATGCTTAACTCAATATCATCACGGGTGATTACAGTAACAGGTGCAAGTACATCAGAAATGGCTTGTTCGACGCGGTTGGCAGTAACAACAGTTACTTCTTCATTTGTAATAGATGGATCTTGGGCAAGAGCAGCAAACGGCAAGAGTGCAGTTGCTAAAAGTTTTTTAGACATTGTAAATTTTTCCTATTTACGCGTAGAAAAAGAAGCCGAATCGTTCAGCTAGATAGAGTATTAATTATTTTATTAATTACTCAGGTTCCATATTGGAGACCGGCCTTAAGTGCGAAGCACCATTACCGTTGCGCGACAGGTTCAGATTCTCACTGAATTCCTCCAATAAACATGTCATCAGCTAAGAGATAAAACTCTAGACTTGATAAGCAGCGGGATTATAGAGTCATGCTAAATAAATGTATATTGATAATGCTGTTATTATTAATCAAGGTTTCATAACGCCAAAGATTCCTTCTTTCAACTTGCTCTACAGGAGGCTAGCCGGATTAGTAAGTAAAATGTACTGGACAAACAATATTTGGGTCTTACAATCCCTACTCTTTTGTTTAGTATCTAACTACGGTGAGTCCACATGATCGAAATGCATCCCGATAACTATCAATCACAGCTTGACGACAAAGCAGCTCGTCAGCGTGAAATATTTAAAAAATTCTCACCACCTGAACTAGAAGTTTTTGATTCTCCAGCTGAAAACTATCGTTTACGTGCGGAATTTCGTGTTTGGCATGATGGCGACGATCTTTATTACATTATGTTTGATAAAGAAACTAAGCAAAAAATTAAAATCGATTATTTCCTGCCTGGTAGTAAATTGATTAACGAGATCATGCCTGCATTACTCTTTGAACTAAAAAAATCAAACTTATTACGCTTCAAACTTTTCCAAGTCGATTTTTTATCCACACTAAGCGGTGAACTGTTAGTCAGCTTGCTCTACCATCGCCAATTAAGTGATGAATGGATCACTGAAGCAAAAGCACTAAAAGAAAAACTAAGTGAACACTTCAACATCGACATTATTGGCCGAGCTAGAAAACAAAAAGTCGTATTAGATCGTGAGTTCGTGGTGGAAGAACTTAACGTTGCAGGTAAAAAATTAAAATACAAACAAGTTGAAAATAGCTTCACACAACCAAATGGTATCGTGAATCAAAAAATGCTTGAGTGGTCATTAGACGTGACTAAAAATTGTAGCGGTGATTTACTGGAGCTGTATTGTGGTAATGGTAACTTCTCAATCGCACTTGCGCCAAACTTCGAAAAAGTATTAGCAACAGAAATATCTAAATCATCGGTTCAATCAGCACAATACAATATTGCTGAAAATGGCTTAGATAATTTAACTATCTTACGCTTATCAGCTGAAGAGTTTACTATTGCAATTAATGGTGAGCGTGAGTTCAATCGCCTTAAGGCTGCAAACGTTGATTTAACAACGTTCAATTGCAACACTATCTTTGTCGACCCTCCACGTGCAGGTCTGGATGCTGACACAGTTAAAATGGTGCAAGGGTACGATAATATCGTTTACATTTCTTGTAGCCCTGAGACATTAAGTGACAATCTAGAGGCATTGAGCCAAACGCATACTATTGAACGTTTTGCACTATTCGACCAATTTCCGTATACCCATCATGTTGAGTCTGGCGTTTACTTAGTCAAAAAATAATACACTAACTATGAATAGTCCCCGTTATAAAAAAGGGGATTATTCGCATCAATTAAAAATAAATAAATTACATCAAACCTTTAAACATAGTAACAAACCGCTAGATCGCCACTTTTTTTCTATAAACCTCAGTCAAGATCAAATTGTTCACATCAATGTTCACAAAATAATGTAACTTTGTTGATCAAATCATCAATTCCTGCAAATAATAATCCCGAACTAACGAAGTTGTAACATTTCATTTTTAAAGGATTATTTTATGAATATTAAAAAACTCTCTGTTTTAAGCTCACTTATTTTAGCTACAGCAGGAGTTCAAGCAGAGCAATTTTTCACGGATACGAGTATTTCCGCTCTGTATGGGACAAGTTTCGAGGCCTATGATTTCGGTAATAGTCAAAATGTGCAATATGATACCGCTGTATTAACGATTGAAAACGTGTCAGCCCATAACTGGGGCGATACATTTCTATTCATCGATATAACAAACAACCAGAGTCCGTCGACTGATGGTGTTGATGACGTTTACGGTGAATTGAGTGGTCGCTTAAGTTTGTCTTATTTAACTAATAGTGATTTAAGTTTTGGACCAATTAAAGACGTATTACTTGCTGGAGCTTATGAATACGGTGGTGGTGTAAGTGCAAATAATAAACTGTATGGTGTAGGTTTAGCGTTAGCCGTTCCAGCATTTCAATATGTTAATGTAAATACTTATTACGTCGATAACCAAACACTATATAGCGACGTGGCTGATTTACAATTAACTGTCACTTGGGGATTACCATTTACAATTGCCAGTACAAGTTGGGTATTTGACGGTTTTATTGATTGGTCAACAGCAGAATCAGATCACAACGCTGATTTCCACTTTAACCCACAACTGAAAATAGACTTGGGTGAATTAATCGGGGCGGGAAAAGGTAACATAGAAATGGGTGTTGAATATTCATACTGGATAAATAAATACGGCATAGCTGAAATGGATGATGAAAATGCATTTAGTCTGTTAGCTAAATTCCATTTTTAAATAATATCATGGCAAATTAGCGCTTAGAACTCTGAAGGTCAGTTCGATATAATTGACCTTTTCGATTGCTAGGCTAGTCCTTAAATAATGTTGATACTTATTTATCAGCGGACACTGAATAGAAAAAAGCCCGTTAACAACGATGTATTATCTAGGAATAAACAGTGTTGATAACAGGCTTTTTATAAATTTGAAATTACGCTTGTGCTTTACGATCAAATACACCAACCGTCTTGGCAACCCAAACCGACAAACCAAGTACCAACATTAAAGGTAAAAAGTTACTGCCCAGTTCTGGATACTCCATACGTACAAACGTGGTATATGTCAGCACACCTATCACAAATAAACCTAACGATGATTTACTTATATGACTCTCAATTGCGCTCGTCATGTAAACCTGATACCAATTATAAGCCACCAGCACTAATGCAATAAGAGGAAAAATACTGAAGGCAACCTCACTTGTCGTCAACGTTGCAAACGTTGCATTACCGCATAAACCAGCTAGAAAAGAAAAATATAATGGTTTATAACCTGCTTGATTCTTTGTCGTCATTTAGCTACCTCGATGTTAGAGTTTACAGCGTAATACCTCTTGTCATTTTTAATACCGCTGCGCCTTTTGCAATCATTCTCAACTGCATTATAGTACGTTCGGACAATGCCTGACGCTCTTCGTTCGATAAATCGAGCGATTCTGCACCCGCATTAAAAACAATTGTGACCATTGCCTCAGATTGGATCGTCGCTTCATCTCGGCTTAACTTTGTTGAGCGCTCAACATAATCAGTAAGTTCGTGACTAAAATGACGTAATTCACGTGAGACAGCGGCACGGAACGCAGCGGAAGTGCCAGAACGTTCACGTAACAATACTCGGAAAATATTTGGATTCTGTTCAACAAACTCCATAAATGTTTCTACCGATGTTTGTATTACACTCCCACCGGTTTCGATACGTTGTCGCGCTTGGCGCATCAGTTGTCTTAATGTCAGACCACCTTCATCAACCATGGTTAACCCTAATTCTTCCATATCGCAAAAATGACGATAAAAAGACGTAGGAGCGATCCCTGCCTCACGTGCGACTTCACGTAAGCTCAAATTTGAATAGCTGCGTTCCGCAGTCACTAATCGAAATGACGCATTGATCAGCGAACGGCGGGTTCTTTCTTTTTGCTGGGCTCTAATTCCGGTCATAATTTTAAAGTCATTTATTAAGAAGTTGTTAACACTGATATTATAATACTACTTTCGACAGTATCAGTAACTAACTTATTACTTCGCCTACCTAGCACATCAAAAATAAACAATAACTAAGTATAACAACGACGCGCGTAAACAAATGGTTACAGCCACCTAAATAAGCATCATAAATGCACAAGACCCTAGTTTAACAGCGTAAAACCCCACCTTCAACTCAAATTCAAGCAGTATAGTTTGACTTAAATGCGTTAAAATAGCATATTACCCGTAAATATTTAGTTACAAAATACACTTATAGTAAATTAAAGTTTACACGGAGAGTTATGTCGACCATCAGTACAACAATAGATACCGCTAAACGCGGTCAGTTTAGTTCAAGATTTGGTTTCATCATGGCAGCCGCAGGGTCTGCTGTTGGTGTTGGTAATATTTGGGGCTTTCCAACTCAAGCAGCCAGTAACGGTGGTGGTGCTTTTTTACTCGTGTATCTTGTACTGATCTTTATGCTTGGTTATCCGATGCTAATTGCAGAGTTGATGATCGGTCGTCACGGACAAACAAACCCAGCGAATGCCTTAAGTAAACTTGCCAAGACCAAAAGTGTGAAACTAATCGGTATTACAATTGGTCTTGCAGCGATTATTACCTCCGCACTTATTTTCTCGTTCTATGGTATTTTATCGGGCTGGTTTATCAGTAACACGCTGGCACCGATTGCTGAAATGATGGGGGCAACAACAACCGCTAACTGGTTAGTTGATATGTCTCTATCACGTAACGTGATATTTACTGTAATATTCGCCATACTCACGATCTTAGTGATCCAACAAGGTGTACAAGACGGTATCGAAAAATGGTCGAAACGTTTAATGCCACTTCTGTTTTTAATGCTGATTGCGGCAATGCTTTATATTGTCACTCAACCTGGCGCTGAGTTAGGACTACGGGCATTACTTATCCCAGACTTTAGCCGCATTATGGATCGTGACGTACTGATTGCGGCACTCGGTCAAACATTCTTCTCACTATCATTAGGCAGTGGTTGCATGATGGTATACGGCTCTTACTTAAACAAAAAAGAAAATATTGCTAAATTAGCCGCGCAAGTAACCTTGATGGATACCGCTGTCGCGTTTGTTGCAGGTATGGTGGTCCTACCGGCGATGTATGTCGCTGCCCATAATGGGGTTGAGATCTTCGCAGCTGACGGCAGCCTACTGAGTTCAGATACCCTCGTATTTACGGTATTACCGGCATTATTTGCAACGATGGGCGCAGCACAATACCCAGTATCCGTACTATTCTTTGCGTTATTATTTGTGGCGGCATTAACATCGGCAATTGGCATGATGGAGTCACCAACAAGTTACCTGACAGAGCGTACGTCAATGACGCGCAAGAAAGCAGCCTGTATCGTTGGTACTATCGTCACAAGCCTAAGCTTAGTGATTGTCTTTAACTTCTCAACACTGTTTGGTTTTGTTATTACGCTAACAACACAATACGCACAGCCACTTATTAGTTTAGGTGTGGCGGTCTTCGCAGGTTGGGTTTGGAGTCGTAAAGGCCTAATGGCAGAGATCAGAGAGCAAGAAGGGGTAACAGAGCATTCTATTTTCTGGAAGATCTGGCCTGTGTACGTGAAGTTTGTTTGTCCAGTATTAGTACTTATCCTGGTATTCACATCATTCCAATAGATTAGCAAACCGTTCAATGAATAATAAAAAGGTCAGCAATATGCTGACCTTTTCTATATTCGCTATAAAACTAATATATTTAACCCGTTAAGATCTCAGACCATGTCAAATTACGGTCTCCGAGTACAATAAAGTCTGGATTTTTTAAAGTATCACGCTGATTGTAAGATAATGGGTTTAAATTCAAATCAAGAATAGCACCGCCGGCTTCTGCAACGATACATTGTGTACCCGCTGTATCCCACTCACCAGTAATACCGAAGCGTATATAACAATCCGCTTTACCTTCTGCCACTAAGCAGCCTTTTAAACTAGCAGAACCCAGAGATTGTAACTCTAAGTCAATATCATCCGCGACGAGGTTACGAATGTTATCAGGGTTCTGAACGCGGCTCACAACGACATTTAAACTTGTTAGTGGCTTGGGACAGGTATGACTGAATATTTTCTCTTCACCGTCTCGGGTTTCTTTATATGCGCCTTCACCATCAACAGCCCAATATAAGACATCATCTTTAGGACCATAAATCATACCCAAGATAGGTTTGTTGTTGTGCACTAGTGCAATGATCGTCGCAAAATCACCACTGCGAGAGATAAACTCTTGGGTGCCATCTAACGGATCTAATAACCAATATGTATCCCACGATTGGCGCTCGGCTATGGCGATATCACAATCTTCTTCAGACAAGATTGGAATGTCAGGCGTCAGTAACGCCAGTTGGGTTGATAAATAATTGTGAGCGGCGATATCAGCACTGGTGACAGGCGTATGATCAAGTTTCATTTCTTGCTCAAACTCGCCCGACTGATAGATATCATAAATAACAGCACCAGTGGCGCGTGCAATTTTTTTTAACTCTGGAATTAAGGTCATTATTTGCATATCGCACTTCCTACTTCATTCTCGCCATTGCTTAATGATTTAGTATTACTTATCTAATTGTTTAAGGGCAAGTAATAATGCACAAATAGCACGAGATTCTGTGATCTCATCATTATCAAGAAGTTCATTTGCCCTCGCTAGTGGCCACTTTATAATTTCGAGTGGTTCAGGCTCGTCACCTTCACACGATTCCGGATACAGATCTTGTGCGAGATAAATCTGCATCCGCGCAGAGAAATAGCTCGGAGCCAAATTAACTTCTTTCAGTAAGGTTAATGTTTTAGCACCAACACCAACCTCTTCCATCAATTCTCGATTCGCGGCGGCCAGTGCCGTTTCACCTTTATCGATCGCCCCTTTGGGGAAACCCAGTTCATAGTTTTCAGTACCCACTGCATATTCACGGATCAAAATAAGATTGTCGTCAGCATCGATAGGTACCATCATCACCGCGCCGTAACCACCACCCTTCATTCTTTCGTAGGTACGCTCAACGCCATTCGAAAAACGCAATGCGACAGACTCGACTTTAAATAATCGACTTTCAGCGACAATACTAGTGCGTAATATTTCAGGTTTTTGATGTGTCATTTTATGTTGCATCCTTGTCATAACGCTTATACGTTATATAGCAATATTATATTCGCCCAGCGTAATGGATCTTATACTCGCCCTTGGCATTTTCTTTGCCCACATAGCGTAGATTGCTGCGTATTGATTGCGGTAATTCATTACTTGGTACCAGTACTGCAGATAGGCTGTATTTGCCTTTATTTTCTAACTTAGCGATACCGGATATTTTAAGCTGATTAGAACTCTGTTTGATATTAGCAACAATGGCACCATTATCGCAGGTTAAGTTAGCGACGGCAGAATCAATTTCAACGTTACCTAATAATGACTCGATAGCCGCATTAGACCAACTTAACTGACCATCGAGTTGTTCACACCAAGGTTGTCCTTGCTGCATATCTGTAATCGTTAACTTAACGTTCCCTTTCGTCGTTACCGGTAATGGCGCATTACTTGCGCTGATAAGCCATTCAGAGCTTGCTGTAGCCGTGAAATCTTGAACATAAACGCCTGCACTTGAATAACCTAATTCACCGCGCCCACGTAAACTATTTTTGCCACGACCGAATTCCACATAGACTTGCGCCGACCCTGTCAACAACGCGAGCACAGATGTATCCCAACGTACATCTTCAACCTCAATATTATTGAAAGATACCCGCTTAGCTTCGCCTTGCCATACAGTACCTTCAACTTGACTTATCATCACGTTAGCGGGTAATGGTACATAGGATAATGCCAATGTGGCCGGTAATGTGCCGACCAAAAAAGAGCCATAAGCAACGATAACAAAACATAGTCCTATCAGTTTATTTCTCATGGTCTTGTTCCTAACTGTAATCGACGTACTTTAACCATACCTTTAGCGTCCGAAACACTCAAATCGATATTTTGGATCTCAATACCATATTGTTTGTTTAATCGTTCTAACCAAGCGGTGAATTGGTTAAAGTTAACATCATCAATCCATATCTGCAGGGTATCTGATTTTGCTTGGATACGCGTGATCACGATCTGATTACGTGCAGCGCTACGACTCACTAATTGGTTTAAATCGCCAGCTTCAGAACGCTTACCTTTGCCGCCCTGTAAGTCCATGATCTTTTGCCCAATAACCTTCACATCAGCCAGCGTTTGCGTTTGTACATTCACTTTTCGCTGGGTATTGATAATGTCATGTTGTAACGGTTGCCAAAGTAACCAATAACCACAGGCAAGCACCAAAGTAACGATTAATATACTAATGAGCTGTTTTTCTTTTTGCTCTAATTGTTGCCAATATGCCTTCATTTTTTACCCTTAATATCAAGCGTACCCTGAACTCGACCATCTCGCTGACTTAACGTCCCTTGAGCAACATCAAATTGTGTTGATAATGATGATTTAAGTTTATCAAACACTTGAAAATCTGCTGCACTTGCTTGTAATCGTATTGTCGCTTGCTTGGTATCATAGCGAACAGAAATAGGCTTAATACCCGGTAACTGTTTAAAGGCCGGAGTTAACTGACTCAGCATCACTAAGAAGCCCGAGTTATCGCCACCACCCCGTAAATCATTTAATCGACTCTGCATTTGTTTTTTAACTAAACGCGTATTCAAACGCATTTTCTTCGGCTTAAACACCGTTTTATACACTTGCCTAATCTCGTTGTCTAACGCCGATTGTTGTTGCTCTAATTTATTTAAGGTGACAAATTGATTCACAAATATCATCACCATGGCCAAGCTGGCAGCGATAGCCGTACCGCGCCATAATTTTAATGCCACATTTTCTTCACGTACAACTTTATACTGACCTTGTAATAAATTATAGCGACTGGCAATCGCCCCCTCGGCACACAACTTCATCGGCAGTTCAATCTGACCTTGCTGCCAGTTATCTAACGCAAGAGCATCAAGAGGAGAATAACTCATCACTGTTGGTATGTTATTGACACCCTCATCTTCTGGGTACTCAGTGGTGGCTAATACGAACGTTAACAACTCACTTTCAATACATAACCCTTGCGTTGGCGTCTGCCTAATTAACCATTGTCCATCTAGTTCGATCGCACTCCAGTGCGCTTCATTGTAAGGTAATGTTAAAGCATCAGGAATGTATTGCTCACAGACCAATTCAGCATCTGCTAACCAAGTTTGCCACTGTTGCATCTTGTCGTGTGCAATAACGGCAACAGAAACTGTATTCGCGGCTTTATCCAAAACAGCAAAATGTAATTTATCAATATCACTGCTCAATTCTTGTTCTAGCATATAGGGCAGTGCATTGAGTAATTGTTTATTACTACGTCCTGGTAGTTCCACCTTTTTAAAAGTGATATCACAACTTGGCACTAATGCGATGATCGGCCGGCCACCAGCTCGTGATTTAAGTTCAATCAGATCTTCTGCACTGGTCAAAATACCGGACGCAATAATCTCGCGCTCGACTGTTGACCATACTAACCAATGTATTGCTTGTCGACTTTCACTGCCAAGCCTAACTACTAACTGCTCGCTCATTGAGCTCCTCCGAATTGTCGACGAATGACATAAACTGCATCTTTGCTTTCAGCTTTAAATACCGATTCAACCTTAATGGTGGCACTCGCAAATTCAGCCTGTAATAGTGCAATAAAATAGCTACTTTTTACATCAACGACACTTTTTTCTGTCGCACTCATTTCAAGTCCTTTCAATGTTGCTAACGCCCAAAAATCCGCCGTTGTTCCCCAGCCACTGCTTGGTCGTTGCTCCAATATTGTTTTAGCGATATCTAATGATAGTTTCCCGGTAAATAATCCCGCTAATACTTCCGGCTTATCTACAGCAATGGTATTCACGTTAATCTTTAAGCTAGCCGTTGGTAACGCACAAAGATAAGGGCGAACCTTGCGGTAAATAACTTGGTTAAACCCTTTTATCGCCCGTAATTCACTGATGTTTAGCAATCGTTGATTACCTGCTTGATAGGGATAATCAAGCGACTCATAATAAGCATCTTCAACACCGTAACTCGACACCACGTTAGTATCAGCGTCAATCCAATCACGTAATGCGTCACTCAATTGCTCTGCTTCATAGGCACCTAATTCTAGCTGTTCTAGCAGGTTTCGAAACTGACGTACGGCTAATGGGGCCTGACCTTCTTTATCTTCACCAGTCACAGCATTAACATTAAAGCAGGCTTGCATATCAAAAACCTGACCACCAATCTGGCCATTCTCAACCGGGTATACCATGCCCTCAACAGCCCAGTACTGATCTAAGTTGATGGTATCATCATCTTTTAATGCTTGCTTTAAGCCTTTCTCAACCAAGGCTTCAGCACCATAGGCATACCACAAGGCTTGCTGATGCGTAATAATGTTACTGGTACGGCGTAATTCCAGCTGTAAGCGCGACGACATATTACTGGCAATGATCACCATAACAGCAAGAATGAGTAACACGGTCAGCAGTGCAATTCCGCGCTGTTTAGAGGCTTTTCTCATTAGCTTTCGTCCTCTTCATTACTACTATCATTATCAACGGTGGCTTTAGGTAATAAGAATAAACGTTCAATTTCACCAAAACGCTTTAATGTAAACGTTACTTTTACGCCATCAGGTAAGGCGGTTTTATTGGTCCAAGTCTCGGCCCATTTATTCTCGTGGTAAAACTCAAAGTTCATGGCTTCGACATTGGATAAAATTAACTTTCTCTTTGGCTCTTCACCGGTAGCAGGGTCTAAATAGACATAACTTAACCGCTCTAAATGCGCATCTTTAACTCGGTATATTACCCGCTGTAATGAAGAGCGTGGCAGCTGTGATAAGGGATTACGCCAACCACTGCGTATAAATGCAATACCATCGTCATCGCTGTCAAACATAAATTTTCCAGCTTGTAATGGCATTGCCGTTAATTCGTCATCACTGCGATTATGACGGGCATTCATTTGTTGAAAATCACGCTCTACAATAACCATAGCCCGTTGCAGTTGCTTTAGTGCATCACCGCGGTCTCTCGAGATCTCATCACTGCGTAACACACCTTGTAGTACTTGATAAGCCCCAAGACTGAGCAGTGCAAAGATGGCGATGGCAATCATCATCTCGATCAGCGTAAAGCCACGTTGCTTGATGGTAGGTTGTCGTGTCATCTTAGCGCACCACATAAGTGAGTAAGTGACTAACGGTTGATTCAAATGCCTTATCTGTTGCTACTTCGACAGTGACCCCCACAAAGTCACTGCTGTCTGTCGCTTCAGCTTTGTAGCGCCAATACCAAGTTCGTCCGGCTAGTTCAGTCTTACCTTTGCGCCATGATTTCCCCGGTATTGTTTTAGCGATTTTTAATTCCGTTAAGGTATTACTCGCGACCCAGCTAGCAAACGTCTTTTCTTCCAAATAGGCCAAGCTGCTGAGATTTTCGGTCGCGACTTTCATCACGGCCAGACCTGCTGTGGCAAAAACCGCCATCGCAACCATGACTTCGAGTAACGTCATACCCGCTTGTTTAATAAACATTGAGTGGCCTGAACGTGGTTTCATCAAAATCCATCCATCGTCGAATTAATCATTAAGTCACCGTATTCATCAAATTGGACCTTGATACTACTATCACCAAGATCGGCATCTATGTAGGTAAACGTCAACGTAAAATCAGTAATTTCACCGCTTGAATAAATAAAGATATCGGGTTCGATGCGTGCTTGTTTATCATCCCCTTCAAATAACCCACCGTTATCCTCAAACAAACCATCATCGTCAGCAAACAGCTTACGATCACCTAACAAGCTCCCTTGCGCGGTTAATCCGGCAAGCTCCAGAGAAAGCAGCATGTCCTCTTGCAATTCTTTCTTAGCAAAAAACTTAGAGTCATTAAATGCTGACCATTTATCATTGTCATCCAAATACACAAATTGATAGTGCTGCTCTTCAATAACGATCCCCATCTCAATACTACTGAGTAACGCTTCTTCTTCGGCAAGTTCTAGTACACCGATAAAACGGGCAGCTTCTTTTTTGAGGTGTTGATCCGGACCTGCACTGCTCATCGTCATGATGACACCTGACACAGTCATGCCCATTAAGAATATAACTAACATTATCTCTAATAGTGTAAAGCCAGATTCTTGATGAGTACGATCTTGCATTATGTACCTTTGGTCGTTATTGATATGCATACAGATAAAATTGGCATTAACATCGGCTGCGTTCAAGGTGGATAAAGAAAGGCACAGAAAATAGCCTGTGCCTGAATAAAACGATTAATTACTTCTCATGCATGTTCCAGTTGCCGATGTCGTCATCAGAACCTTCTTCACCATCTAAACCGATAGAATAAATATCAACCTGGCCATTTTCACCGGGGCTAACTAACAGGTATTCATTACCCCAAGGGTCTTGAGGTAGGCGTTTGATATAACCACCAGTACGGTAATCTCTTGGTTCAGGATCTACATCAGGCTCTGCAACTAATGCATCCAAACCTTGTTCTGTTGTTGGATAACGACTGTTGTCTAACTTATACATATCCATCGCATTTTCTAACGCGACGATATCGGATACTACTTTTTGACGATCCGCTTTTTCTTTATTACCTAACAAATTAGGGATAACCATTGATGCAAGAACCCCTAATATCACGATCACAACCATGATCTCTAACAGGGTGAAACCTGACATATTCCGTTTTTTATTATTCATAACATCCTCTACTTAAAATAAAAATCTAACCTGCAACCATCTGGTTTAAAGACAAAATAGGTTGAAGAATTGCCATCACGATAAATAATACAACAAACGACATACTCACCACCAGCAAGGGTTGAAAAATGCCTAAGGCCATCGCAACTTGCGCTTCAAACAGCGAATCTTGGTTATCAGCCGCGCGCTCTAACATCGGACCTAATTCACCACTTTGTTCACCACTGGCGATCATATGCAGCATCATTGGCGGAAATAATTTTGTTTCCGTTAATGCAGCTCTTAAACTGGTCCCTTCTCGAACACGACTCGTCGCGGCTTCCACTAATTTACGCGCATGCATATTGGTTAATACCTGCCCTGCAATCGACATACTTTCCAGTAGCGGTACTGCACTGGCATTCAAAATACTTAACGTACGCGCAAAACGCGCCGTATTGACACCACGACTTATCTTACCAATGACAGGTACTTTTAATAATCGTTCATCAAATGCCAAACGATACTGCGGTTTCAATAACAGCCGCTTCACACCGATAATAGCCAGTACAATAATAACAACGACAGCCAAGCCATAATCACTGACAAAATCAGATAACGCGATCAGTATTTGCGTGATTTGTGGTAACTCTTGTCCCATGTGTTGGAATTGACCAACCACTTTAGGCACAACACTGGTTAACAGTAATGACACCACACCAATAGCCACCAGCGTTAACATCACCGGATAGATCATGGCTTGTGTGAGTTGACTCGCCATTTTTTGACGCTGTTCGGTATAATCAGCCAAGCGATTAAGTACTTTGTCTAAGTGACCTGACTTTTCGCCTGATGCCACCATCGAACAATACAAATCGTCAAAGGCATGCGGGAACTCAGCAAAACTTTCCGCTAATGTATGCCCTTCAACAACGCGGCTACGCACGGCTAAGATCATATTCTGAATACGCGGTTGTTCACTTTGTTCTGCCACCGCTTTTAATGATTCTTCTAGCGGTAAGGATGCAGCAATTAATGTGGATAACTGACGGGTTAATAACGCCATATCCGCCGTACTAATACCGCGTTTAAATGAAAACAACCCTGCCGCTTGTTTCTTTTCCGCCGCTGCAGACATTTCCACTTCTAGGGGGGTTAAGCCTTTCTCGCGCAATAAACTACGCGCTTGCTTTGGGCCATCGGCTTCCACCACCCCTTTTTTCTTTTTACCTTTTTGATCAATCGCTAAATAAGAAAATGCAGGCATGCTTATCCCTCTCTTGTCACACGGAGTACTTCTTCTAAGGTGGTGACACCTTCGAGTACTTTAGCGAGGCCATCTTGACGGATACTGGGGGTGAATGGGCGAATATGCCGCTCGACAATCTGTTCACCGGCACCACTGTGGATCATGTCTCGTACATCTTCATCGACAATTAATAATTCATGAATACCAGTTCGACCACGGTAACCTGTTTGATTACAGTTTTCACAACCTTTAGGATGATAAATTATCGTCGCGTCAGCCACACGATTAGAAGCTAGCTGCTCAAGTTCGCGTTCTGTTGGCGGCGCGCCCTCTCGACAATCAGCACACAGCGTTCGTACTAATCGTTGTGCTAGTACACCCAATATACTTGACGACAATAAGAAGGGCTCTAATCCCATATCACGTAAACGCGTGACGGCACCTACTGCGGTATTGGTGTGTAAGGTGGATAATACCAGGTGACCGGTTAAACTGGCTTGTACAGCAATCTGCGCCGTTTCTAAGTCACGGATCTCACCAATCATCACCACATCGGGATCTTGACGTAAAATTGCCCGTAAACCACGTGAGAAGGTCATATCTACTTTCGGATTAACCTGCGTTTGACCAATACCATCAAGTTGATATTCCACCGGATCTTCTACTGTTAAGATATTACGATCTCTACTGTTAATTTCCGATAGAGCGGCATATAAGGTGGTACTTTTACCCGAACCTGTAGGTCCAGTTACTAAAATAATACCGTGCGGTTTATGAATCAGTTCCGACATCTTATTTCGGTTATCTAACGTCATCCCCAAATGCTTTAATTCTAATTTAGCGTTGTTCTTATCGAGTAAACGCATTACTACGCGCTCACCAAAACTCGATGGTAGGGTTGATACACGCACGTCAACACCGCGTCCACCAATTCGTAGCGAAATACGGCCATCTTGGGGAACTCGTTTTTCCGCGATATCCATTTTTGACATAACTTTGATCCGTGATATTAACAGAGATGCTAATTTCCGATTCGGTTTCAAAATTTCTCTTAATACCCCGTCGATGCGGAAGCGGATCACCAGTGCACGTTCGAATGTTTCAACATGAATATCTGAAGCACCTTCTTTAATCGCCTCACTGAGCATGGCATTGATCAGTTTAATGATCGGCGCATCATCATCGGACTCCAACAAATCTTCTTCGGTTGGCAACTCCTCGGCTAACGTAAAGAAATCCACTTCATTACCAATGTCCTGCATTAATTGCCGAGCTTCTGATGAGTCACGTTGAAACACGTCGGTCAGTTTTAATTCAAATGCTTCATCATCTAACAACGCCAATTGAAATACTTGACCAAGGTTACGGCGTACTTCAAGTACCGTCGACGGGGAGACATCGGCTTTGTGATATAACACCCAGCCCTGTTCAACTTCACTTAACACCACACCAAATTTTTTGGCGAACGAAAAAGGTAAGCGTTCGCTTTCACTTACCTCGGCATAGTCCTGAGTACTCATCTACTCAGCCTCATTTTGCTGTGATTCAATATCCGTCACTTCTGACTCTGATCTAACATCAAACTGTACCGTCTTGTTATCTTGCTGTTCCAAGTACTTACGCAGTTCCGGCGAAATCACCCGCTCTTGATTAAACTTAGGTAATACGGGTACATCGCTATACGGCATTAACGCTACACCATCTTCTTGTCGTAACAGCTGATGTGCACGTATTAGGCTATATTTACGGTTACTCACGCCACGAATCGACGCATTATCGCGAATAATAGTGGCCTTGATGAAGATCATCAAATTCCGTTTTTTCGTACTTGATGATGTTGACTTAAACAAGTTACCAATCCAAGGGATATCCCCTAACCAAGGCACCTTAGATACACTTTCAATCACTTGTTCGTCAAGTAAACCACCAATTACGACTGTCTGGCCACTGTCGGCTAAAATAGTGGTATTGACCTGGCGCTTGGCAAAGGTCACATCCACTGAGGTCGAGCCCAGTACTTGTGAAACTTCTTGCTCAATAGTGAGCTGAACCGCATCACCTTCATTGATCTGCGGCGTGACTGTTAATTTAATTCCCACTTCCCGACGCTCTACGGTCTGGAACGGGTTATCGTTACCGGAGCTTGCAGACGAGCCAGTAATCACCGGCACTTCTTCACCGACGATAAATGACGCTTCTTGATTATCGAGCGTCATGATACTTGGCGTCGCCAGAATGTTAGAATTAGAATCATTCGCAGATGCTTGAATTATAGCGCCGAAGCTTTTCGCACTGTTCATTACCCCTAATGCTAAACCGTTCACCCCACTTAACGCTGCTGCTAAAGTGGAAATATCACCAGTGGTTGTAGACGTCGTGCTTGTTGGATTACCTTGAGCATCAGTACCTGTTGTTGTCGTTGTCGTATCTTGCGCATCATAAATACCCGCGCCAATCGTTGTTAGTGGCACTTGCGTACCATTATTGTATTGAGTACCCCCCGCTTCAGATAACCATTGAACGCCAAAGTTAATGCCGTCGCCTTCCGAAATTTCAACAATAATCGCTTCAACTAAGACTTGCGCGCGGCGGATATCAAGTTGATTAATCACTTGTTGCAGAGTGCGCATCACATCTGGTTGCGCGGTGATCACCAAGGCATTGGTATCTTCATGTGCCTCAATCCCGAGAACGGAATTAGACTTAGACTTACTTTTAGACGAGCCTGATTTGGTCGATGTGATCGAGTTGCTCACCCCTTTTAATACATCAGCGACTTCTTTGGCATTCGCATATTTCAAATAAATAACCCGGGTATTACCGGTAGTTTCTAATTCACTGTCTAATTTTTGGATCAAGCTTGCAACCCGTTGACGGGCTTTGGGGTCGCCACTGATCACCACGGCATTAGTACGGTCATCCGCCACAATTTTAGGCTGTAAGATACTCGGTATCTTCGACTTGCCATTGCCTTTGGTTAGGCTATCAATGATCCGTACCATCTCACTGGCAGATGCATATTTAAGATGAATAATATCGACTTCTTGATCACCGGCTTTATCCACACGGCGGACAATTTCAACTAAACGATTAACCACCGCAGCACGGCCTGTCAGCATTAATACATTCGACGGTTCATAATGCACCACATTACCGCCACCGGCATTATCGTTTAATTGGCGTAATAACGGCGACAGTTCACGCACTGATACATTATGTACAGGTACCACACGCGTCACCATTTCATCACCCTTACCAGGATTGTGATCGTCAACCACAGGGATGCTTGAGGTCTTCGCGGCTTTGCTTTTAATGACTTTAAGTACACCATTGTCCATCTTCACAACGGCATAGCCATACACATCTAATACATTAAGAAAAAACTGATAATACTGCTCTTCATTTAGCAGATCATAACTGCGCACATTGACCTTGCCACGTACACTTGGATCAATAATCACGGTTTTATTTAAGTTTTTACCCACGACATTAATAAATTCATTAATATCTGTGCCTTTAAAACTCGCAGAATAGTCGGCAGCCATGGCCATACCACTCAAGCCCAGCAGTATACCTGCAGATAAGCTTGTTAATTTTTTTCCAACATTATTAAGGTTCATCTTTATCCTTAGCTACCTAAAATTTATACAGCTCAAATGGCTACTCTGGCATACTTAAATAAATACTGTGTAATTGCCCATCGCGTTCAACCGTTAGCGACATTTCGGTCAAATCTTTCAGTTGCTTTGCGACTTCCATTGCTTGGCGGGTATCCGTTAAATCATATCCATTTAACGATACGGCGAGATCATTGGGTTTTAAACCAACTTCTTTAAATAATTCACGATTCTTGCCGGGATTGACACGATAGCCAGATAATTTACCGTTTTTACGAACAGGTGAAATACGGACATAATCGGTAATACTGGCGGGGTTTTTTAATAGGGTTTTACGTAGATTAGAAAGATCTCTAGGTGCTTTCCCGGTGCTTGTTTGATGAGATGGTCGTTGGCTGCTTTCACGGCTAAATTCTTCACCGTCTAGCATCAATGTTTCTAAATTACCTTGATATTCAATGATCACACGATCAGGGTTAACCTGCTTTAGCCTAGCGTTGGTCGAGCCTATCTCATCATCAATCGCATACGTTTCTTGCTTACCTTTATATTCAATAATAGCTAACGCTCGACTTGGTTCACTGCTAGCAACAAGTCCAACTAACGTTAAGCGTAAGCGCGTTTTCGGGGCATCTATATTTTGTACCACAACAGCGGCTTGTTTATCCGTTGCTTGTTTGCCAAACAAGTTTAACTGGCGGAGGGTATTTAATTCATAATTGTTGACTTGATTACTAGCACGACTAGATGTCGGTTGCCACCATGTTGCAGAACCTGATGTTGTCGGCCATAGTTGCCAAGTTAACAACGCTGATTGATAACAAAATACCGTCAGCAACAAATAACAACAAAAGGTCGCGATTTGTTTTTGTGGTAGCTTGATAACAAACTGCTTAAGCACATCTAGATTGTCCATTCTGGCATTATCCTAATACAACATCATTTAAAAATAAGCTACGTTCATTAACAGAACAATACTAGCCTTATGGTTTTGTCCGTACAAGCCCTATCACAACAAAAGTAGAAAAATCAGTCTACTAATTAAAATTAAACTCATACTCACTAAATACTTTTAACATCTATTAAACGAATCTATTAAGAATATGTTAATTTTAATTTTTCGCCATTCTACATCCCCATACTTACAAATGAAACTTAGATGAAAGAAATGTGAAATATACCCATCATTTAAGTTAATAAAATGTGTATTTCGCATCAATAAAAGACTCTCTTACTGCTTTGTTTATCTGTTATAATCAAGTGGATTAGAACGTTTATTTGGAATATGGTTGCATTAATTATGTCAAAAAATACCAAACCAGATAGTAGTGATGTGCGTTTCGATAAATGGCTATGGGCTGCCCGGTTTTATAAAACCCGCGCCATTGCCAGAGAAATGATCCAAAGTGGCAAAATTCGCTACAATGACCAACGCACTAAACCCAGTAAAACCGTTGAGTTGGGTGCAACAATAAAAATAAGACAAGGCTTTGATGAAAAGGAAGTGATCGTAAAGCAGCTTTCCGCGCAAAGGAGAGGGGCACCAGAAGCGGCTACCTTGTATGAAGAAACACCAAGTAGTGTTGAAAAGCGTGCACAAAATGATGTCGCGCGTAAACTAAATACATTGTATAACCCCTGCCCCGATAAACGTCCCGACAAGAAACAACGTCGAGAACTATTGCGGATAAAAAATCATTAACTTTAACGTCGAGAATATTATGAGCCAGAAAGATTTATTACACCGTTACCTATTTGAAGATCACCAAGTACGTGGTGAGATTGTACAACTTGAACAAAGCTTTATTGATATTTTAGAAAACCTAAATTATCCAAGACCCGTGCAACGCCTGCTCGGTGAGTTACAAGTTGCAACAAGTCTATTAACAGCAACATTAAAATTTAAAGGCTCTATCACGGTCCAGTTACAAGGTGACGGTCCGGTGACACTTGCGGTTATTAATGGTAACGAAGATCTTGAATTACGTGGAGTGGCTCGCTGGAATGGTTCAGTACCAGACACCAACAATGTAAAAGAACTCATTGGTAAAGGCGTGATGGTTATAACTATCTCACCAGACAAAGGCGAACGTTATCAAGGTATCGTTGAACTTGGTGGCGATACTTTACAAGAGTGTTTAGAAAAATATTTTGAACAATCGGAGCAATTAACAACACGTTTGTGGTTCCGCACAGGTAAAGTTGGCTATAGAAAACAAGCGGCTGGCATGATGTTACAAAAATTACCGGCATCAGACGACAAGAAAAGTTCACCCGAAGATTTTGAACACCTAGTCGCATTAACAGAAACGATTAAAGATGATGAATTATTTAATCTGGATGCAGAAGATGTGTTGGTACGACTTTATCACCAAGAAAAAGTACGCTTATTCGACCCACAAACCGTGTCATTCAAATGTGGTTGTTCACACGAACGTAGTGCAACAGCATTACTTAGCGTAGCAAAAGAAGAGTTACTTGATATTATTGCTGAAAAAGGCCAAATAGAGATGCACTGTGATTATTGCGGTTCGCTTTATGCCTTTAATGCCGGTGATGTAGAAGATATACACGCACCGCAGATTGGCAACCCAGTACATTAAACAAGATGTGAATAAGAGTGTAGCAAATACACCGCAACACATAGTTTAACAATACGATATTTAGTAATAAGGGTGCCGTTAAGTGCGCCCATTACTATTAATAAAATGTAATTTAAACCAAACTTAATTTAATTTAATCTGAAACAATAAATTAAACTCTGTACCCCCAGGAGATACCAATGACAGAAATAAAAAATAAAAATACCGTTATTGGCGCCACTATCGATCTATCGGTATATGGCATCAAGGATGTTGAAGAAATCGTATACAACCCTTCTTACGAACTACTTTTTGCAGAAGAAACAAAAGCGGATCTAGAAGGTTATGAAAAAGGTACCGTGACTGAATCAGGTGCCGTTGCTGTAGACACAGGTATCTTCACTGGTCGTTCGCCAAAAGATAAATATATTGTTCGTGATGATACAACACGCGATACGGTATGGTGGTCAGATCAAGGTAAAAATGATAACAAAGCCATCTCTCAAGACGTCTGGAACGATCTGAAAACACTGGTAACACAGCAACTTTCAACAAAACGTTTATTCGTTGTTGATACTTACTGTGGTGCTAATGCGAATACCCGCATTAAAGTTCGCTTCATCACTGAAGTTGCATGGCAAGCGCATTTCGTTAAGAACATGTTCATCCGTCCAACTGAAGCTGAATTAGCAACTTACGAACCAGATTTCGTGGTTATGAATGGTGCTAAGTGCACAAACCCAGATTGGGAAAAGCACGGCCTAAATTCTGAAAACTTTGTTGCTTTCAATTTAACAGAGAAAATTCAACTTATCGGCGGTACTTGGTACGGCGGCGAAATGAAAAAAGGTATGTTCTCTTACATGAACTACCTATTGCCACTACAAGGTATTGCATCTATGCATTGTTCAGCGAACATCGGTTCTGATGGTGAAACTGCAATCTTCTTTGGTTTATCTGGTACCGGTAAAACAACTTTATCAACCGATCCAAAACGCCAATTAATTGGTGATGACGAACACGGTTGGGATGATGATGGCGTATTCAACTTCGAAGGCGGCTGTTACGCAAAAACAATTAAATTAAGCGCAGAAGCAGAACCAGAAATATTTGGCGCAATTCGTCGTGATGCACTGCTTGAAAACGTAACCGTACTTGACGGTGGCGTAGTTGATTATGACGACGGTTCGAAAACAGAAAATACCCGTGTTTCTTACCCTATCGAGCATATCGAAAATATCGTTAAGCCGATCTCAAAAGGCGGCCACGCGAATAAAGTTATTTTCTTAAGTGCAGATGCATTTGGGGTGTTACCACCCGTATCGAAACTGACGCCAGAACAAACTAAATATCACTTCCTATCAGGTTTCACGGCTAAATTAGCCGGCACCGAGCGTGGTATTACAGAACCAACACCAACATTCTCAGCCTGTTTCGGCGCGGCGTTCTTATCGCTGCATCCAACCAAATACGGCCAAGAGCTTGTTAAACGTATGGAAGCATCGGGCGCACAAGCTTACTTGGTTAATACCGGTTGGAACGGCACAGGTAAACGTATTTCAATTAAAGATACGCGTGCCATCATCGATGCAATTCTTGATGGTTCAATTGAAAAAGTGGAAAGTAAAACTATCCCTTACTTCAATTTAGAAGTACCAACAACGCTACCAGGTTGTGATACTAAGATCCTTGACCCACGTGATACATACGAAGATGCAAATGTATGGGAAGAGAAAGCGGTAGCGCTTGCTAAACGTTTCGTGAGCAACTTCGAGAAGTTCACCGATAACGAAGAAGGCAAAGCACTACTTGCTGCAGGACCACAACTTTAAACTTTATTTAAGTTAACGTTTATAGCGTTTTAAATAATGCACAAAATGCCAGTATCGAGCAATCGACCTGGCATTTTTTATACCTGCAACAACGATAATGAGCTATTGGGCTGCGCTATTGCTATAATTTCCAATCACCCTAATTTAACAAGGTCATCGCATTGGCTATATCAAACTTAATCACCCGAGTCGGCTGGGAAACCTTAGATAAGCGCCTTAAGTTCCTCTGGAAACAAGAACGGCCAAGAGTCACAAAAGTTGTGTCTTGGGCGGCGTCTCTGGGCGACCGCAGTGATAATGCAGATTACAAAGAGAATAAACATTTACTGCGTACCATCGATCGTGAGATCCGCTTTTTAGTTAAACGTCTCGAAGTACTAGAAATAGTCGATTATAGCCCACAGCAAGATGGCACCGTTTATTTTGGCGCCTATGCCGAATTAGAAGATGATAATGGCACTGTGATCCAATGCCGTATTGTCGGCCGTGACGAATTAGACTCAAAGCGCAATTTCGTTACCGTTGATTCCCCAATGGCAAAAGCCCTTATCGGTAAACAAGTTGATGATGAAGCGATAGTGCACACGCCTGCGGGTAGTAAAACTTGGTACATCAACAAGATCCAATACCAACCATTTACAGCGTGATAGTCCGTATTAATGTCATCACCAATCTATTCATTTTAAGGATCCAAAGTGTCTAAATTAGCAACTCTTATCGCGCAAGAAATTAATGCGCATGTCCGCCAAGTTAACGCTGCAATTACCCTACTTGATGATGGGTCGACAGTCCCTTTTATCGCCCGCTATCGTAAAGAAGCCACAGAAGGCTTAGATGATGGTCAATTAAGAACGTTAGAACAACGCCTGACCTACTTACGTGATTTAGAAACACGCCGTGAAACAATTTTAAAAAATATCGCCGAACAAGATAAGTTAACCCCACAGTTAACAGCCGCTATCAATGCAGCAGACACAAAAACACGTTTAGAGGACCTCTACTTACCCTTTAAAACTAAACGCCGTACTAAGGGACAAATAGCCATTGAAGCAGGGCTAACACCATTAGCAGAATCTCTGATTGCTAACCCACAGCAACACCCCCTGCAACTCGCCAAACAATTTGTCACATCAGACGCTAGTTTCGCCGCACCAGAACAAGCATTAGAAGGCGCAAAATTTATCCTGATGGAAAAAGCCAGTGTCGATGCGGAACTTATTGCCAAAGTACGTAACCAGTTACTTGCCTATGCGACACTGGAATCAAAAGAAAATAAAAAGTCAGCCACTGCAGACAGTAAATTTAAAGATTATTTCAGTCACAGTGAAGGGATCAGAAAAATTCCATCACACCGTATGCTCGCCATGTTACGTGGTAAAAATGAAGGTGAATTACAGATTGGCTTAAACGCAGATCCCGAATTTACGGAAAAAAATGCCACCAGTTATTGTGAAGTTATTATCGCCAAACATCTTGGGATCCGGTATCAAAACAAACCCGCCGATGAATGGCTAAAATCGGTGGTTCACAGCAGCTGGAAACAAAAATTACTGAGTCAGCTAGAAACAGAACTAATCGGTAAAATGAAAGAGTCGGCCGAAGTCGAAGCCATTAAAGTATTTGCCGCCAACCTTACGGCATTGTTAATGGCATCGCCAGCGGGACCAAAAGTCACCCTTGGACTAGATCCGGGATTACGCACAGGTTCTAAAATTGCCGTTATTGATGCCACGGGTAAGTTACTCGATCACACCACTATCTATCCACATGTTCCCCAACAGCAATGGCAGCAATCATTATCAACGCTAGCGACATTATGTCAGCGTTATAGTGTTGAGCTAATCAGTATTGGTAACGGCACTGCATCGCGAGAAACAGATAAACTGGTTGCTGAATTAATCAAAGCTAAACCAGCGCTAAAATTACAAAAAATCATGGTCAGCGAAGCGGGTGCATCCGTGTATTCAGCATCCGAATTAGCCGCCAATGAATTTCCCCAACTCGATGTCTCTATTCGTGGCGCGGTATCGATTGCTCGACGTTTACAAGATCCGCTCGCAGAACTGGTAAAAATAGATCCCAAGGCTATTGGTGTTGGTCAATATCAACATGATGTAAACCAAAGCTTATTATCTAAAAAATTAGATATCGTCATTGAAGATTGCGTAAATAAAGTCGGTGTTGATGTTAATCTGGCATCTGCAGCACTACTCTCTCGTGTCGCAGGACTGAATAAAACGATTGCCGAAAATATTGTGAATTACCGCAATGACAATGGCCCGTTTGGCAAACGTAATGAGTTAAAGAAAGTGGCACGCTTAGGGCCTAAAGCATTTGAACAATGCGCGGGTTTCTTACGCATCTTAAATGGTAAAGATCCGTTAGACAGTTCAGGCGTACATCCTGAGTCATACCCTGTCATTAAAGATATTACCCAACGAACAGGCAAAAAGATCACCGAAATAATAGGTAACAGTGAACTGCTTAAATCGCTCAATCCGCAAGATTACACCAATGCTAAATTTGGTCTACCGACTGTTCAGGATATTCTGCAAGAATTAGACAAACCAGGACGCGATCCAAGACCTGAATTCAAAACGGCAACGTTCAAAGATGGTATTGAAAAAATAACTGATTTAAAGCCAGGTATGCAGCTTGAAGGGATCATCAGTAATGTCACTAACTTTGGCGCCTTTGTTGATATCGGTGTCCACCAAGACGGTTTAGTGCACATTTCAGCGTTAACCAATCGCTTTGTTAAAGACCCACACGAGATTGTCAAAGCAGGACAGATTGTAAAAGTTAAAGTCACAGAGATTGATATTGCCAGAAAACGGATTGCACTAACGATGCGGTTAGATGATGAAGTGCCAGTAGCAAGTCATAATACCGCAAGCAATAATAAAATGGGATTTGAGAGCAGTAACAAACCAGCCAAACAATCGCAAACTAAAGGACAACATAAAACAGCAGACAGGAATTCAGGATTTAATAATAGTGCGTTTGCTGACGCCTTTGCTAATGCGAAGAAACGCTAATAGCGAAATAATGCTGTTAATTAAATAATAATGTGGCGGACTAAGTTCGTCACCTTTCACTAATTTCTAATTTCTAATTTCTAATTTCTAATTTCTAATTTCTAATTTTATAAATTGTAGATGAAAAAAAAGGCCGCCTAAGCGACCTTTCTATATATTGTTTAAACTAATCGAAATTAAGCGATTACTTTAGAAACAACACCAGCACCAACAGTACGGCCACCTTCACGGATAGCGAAGCGTAGACCTTCTTCCATCGCGATTGGGTTGATTAGCTCAACAACAAACTTAAGGTTGTCACCAGGCATAACCATTTCAACACCTTCTGGAAGCTCTACAGCACCAGTGATGTCAGTTGTACGGAAGTAGAACTGTGGACGGTAACCTTTAAAGAAAGGAGTGTGACGACCACCCTCTTCTTTAGAAAGTACGTATACTTCAGATTCAAACTTAGTATGTGGAGTGATTGAACCAGGCTTAGCTAGTACTTGACCACGTTCAACATCTTCACGTTTAGTACCACGTAGAAGTGCACCAATGTTCTCACCAGCACGACCTTCGTCAAGCAGTTTACGGAACATTTCAACACCAGTACAAGTAGTAGTTTGAGTATCACGGATACCAATAATTTCTACTGAATCACCAACGTTAACGATACCTTGCTCAACACGACCAGTTACAACAGTACCACGGCCAGAGATTGAGAAAACGTCTTCGATAGGCATAATGAAAGGCATATCGATAGCACGTTCTGGATCAGGGATGTATGAATCTAACGCTTCAGCTAGTTCAAGAATCTTAGCTTCATATTCAGCTTCGCCTTCAAGAGCTTTAAGAGCAGAACCTTGGATAACTGGTAGGTCATCACCTGGGAAGTCATATTCAGAAAGAAGTTCACGAACTTCCATTTCTACTAGTTCAAGTAGTTCTTCATCATCAACCATATCACATTTGTTCATGAATACGATGATGTAAGGAACGCCA
Organism: Moritella sp. PE36; assembly: GCF_000170855.1. GTDB lineage: Bacteria > Pseudomonadota > Gammaproteobacteria > Enterobacterales > Moritellaceae > Moritella. The sequence continues at coordinate 27,138 of NZ_ABCQ01000047.1, forward strand.
ACCTGACGAGAAAGTAGGATGTGCTCACGTGTTTGTGGCATAGGACCATCAGTTGCAGCAACAACTAAGATAGCGCCGTCCATTTGAGCAGCACCAGTGATCATGTTTTTAACATAATCGGCATGGCCTGGGCAATCCACGTGTGCATAATGACGTTTTTCTGTATCATACTCTACGTGTGAAGTATTGATCGTGATACCACGTTCTCTTTCTTCAGGAGCATTATCGATTGATGCGAAATCTTGAGCTTCACCACCGAATGCTTTTGCAAGTACATTTGTGATAGCGGCTGTTAGAGTTGTTTTACCATGATCAACGTGACCAATTGTACCTACGTTTACGTGGGTTTTATTACGTACAAATTTTTCTTTAGACACGACGTGTACCTTCTAATTATCAGTTAAGCCTTTATCTTATGATAAAGACTACCAAAGTTAAACTTTATTTCGCTTCAATAATTTTGTCAGCGATGTTTTTAGGTGCTTCATTGTATTCAAGGAATTCCATTGAATACGAAGCGCGGCCCTGTGTAGCTGAACGTAGTGCAGTTGCATAACCGAACATTTCAGACAACGGAACCTTAGCATGAATAATTTTAAGACCTGAGTGGCCATCATCCATACCTTCGATCATGCCGCGACGACGGCTTACGTCACCAACAACATCACCCATCCACCCCTCAGGAGTGGTAATTTCGACTTTCATCATTGGCTCAAGCAAGGCTGGATTTGCATCCAATGCGCCCTGTCTGCAACCAAAAGAACCCGCGACCTTGAATGCCATTTCATTGGAATCAACGTCGTGAAATGAACCACCGTAGAGTGTAACACGAACATCCATGATAGGATATCCTGCTAACACGCCCTGATCCATCTGTTCTTTACAACCTTTTTCTACCGCTGGGATGAATTCGCTAGGAACCTCACCATCAACGATTGCATTCACAAATTCAAAACCAGCGCCCGCTTCAAGCGGTTCCAGTCTCAGCAGAACATGACCATATTGACCACGTCCACCTAACTCGCGAATGAATTTACCTTCTGCTTCAACTGAATCACGAATTGATTCACGATATGCAACCTGAGGCTTACCAACGTTGCATTCAACGTTAAACTCACGACGCATACGGTCAACAATAATGTCCAGATGAAGTTCACCCATACCAGATATCAATGTTTGCGCTGACTCTTCGTCAGTTTCAACACGGAATGATGGATCTTCAGCCGCTAATTTACTTAGCGCGATAGCCATCTTATCTTGGTCGGCTACTGTTTTAGGCTCCACAGCAATTTGGATAACCGGTTCCGGAAAATCCATACGCTCAAGAATTACTTTATGCTTAATATCACAAAGCGTATCACCAGTAGTGACATCCTTAAGACCAATTGCCGCAGCGATATCGCCGGCACGTATTTCTTTCAATTCTTGACGATCATTGGCATGCATTTGCACAATACGACCTAAACGTTCACGCTTCTGCTTAACAGAATTATAAACGCCATCGCCCGTATTGACCACTCCAGAATACACCCGTAGGAACGTAAGCGTACCTACAAATGGGTCGGTCGCGATCTTAAAGGCTAATGCAGCAAAGGGAGCGTCATCACTTGATAAACAAGTAATTTCGTTCTCATTCTCATCAATACCATTGATATCTTTCACTTCCGTTGGGCTAGGAAGAAATTCAACTACTGCGTCAAGTACCGCTTGTACACCTTTATTTTTAAAGGCAGAACCACAAGTCGCAAGTACGATCTCGTTGTTCAGCGTACGTTGACGTAAACCAGCTTTAATTTCTTCTTCAGATAATTCACCTTCTTCAAGGTATTTATCCATAAGCTCATCGTTAGCTTCGGCGGCAGCCTCAACCAATTCTTCATGTAATTCTTCTGCACGCTCAAGTAGATCAGCAGGAATATCGCCATAACTAAATGACATACCTTGATCTGCTTCATTCCAGCTAATTGATTTCATCTTAATTAGATCAATTACGCCTTCAAATTCATCTTCCGCACCAATGTTTAACTGGATAGGAACACAAGTCGCGCCCAGACGATTACGAATTTGGTCAATGACAGCTTCAAAATCAGCACCAGTACGATCCATCTTATTAACGAATACAATACGGGGTACTTGATATTTATTAGCTTGACGCCAAACCGTTTCAGATTGTGGTTCAACACCTGATGCACCACAAAACACAACAATTGCGCCATCAAGGACTCGCAAAGAACGTTCTACTTCAATCGTGAAGTCAACGTGTCCCGGAGTATCAATGATGTTGATACGGTGCTGCTTAAATTGCGCATCCATACCTTTCCACATTGCTGTTGTCGCAGCAGAAGTAATGGTAATACCACGCTCCTGCTCCTGTTCCATCCAATCCATAGTGGCTGCGCCATCATGAACTTCACCCATCTTATGTGAAAGACCAGTATAGAACAGAATTCGTTCTGTAGTTGTAGTTTTACCCGCATCAACGTGAGCACAAATACCAATGTTTCGGTAGAGCTCGATCGGAGTTGTACGTGCCACAATAAATCCCTTACTAGGAAACCTAGACAGAAAGTAATTGACGCAGATTTACAATCTGCGTCCAAAAATTACCAGCGATAGTGAGCAAATGCTTTATTCGCGTCAGCCATACGGTGAACGTCTTCACGTTTCTTAACCGCAGAACCTTTGTTTTCAGCAGCGTCGAATAGCTCTCCAGCTAGACGAGCAGCCATTGATTTTTCACCACGTTTACGTGCTGCTTCAACTAACCAACGCATAGCTAGTGCATTACGACGAGAAGGACGAACTTCTACAGGCACTTGGTAAGTTGAACCACCAACACGGCGAGATTTAACCTCAACCGATGGACGAACGTTATCTAGAGCCATTTCGAAAAGCTCTAGGTGTGTTTTATCTTCACTTTTAGTAGAGATAGTTTCTAGCGCACCATATACAATCGCTTCTGAAGTAGATTTTTTACCGTCTACCATTACGATGTTGATGAATTTTGCTAGGATTTCTGATCCGAATTTTGGATCTGCTAAAATTTCTCTTTTAGCTACGACGCGACGTCTTGGCATCTCTTATTCCTCGTTGTGCTTCAGGTATTACCCAAAACTAATAAATAGTTAACAGTTTGCTTGGCCTTACTAAACGAAGAATTATTAATTCTTTGGACGTTTAGTACCATATTTAGAACGACCTTTACGACGGTCGCTAACACCAGCTGTATCTAACGCACCACGAACTGTATGGTAACGAACACCCGGTAAATCTTTAACACGACCACCGCGGATTAAGATCACGCTATGCTCTTGCAGATTATGGCCTTCACCACCGATGTATGAAGTAACTTCATAACCGTTAGTTAGACGAACACGAGCTACTTTACGTAGAGCCGAGTTAGGTTTTTTAGGAGTAGTAGTGTATACGCGAGTACAAACACCACGACGTTGTGGACAAGCTTCAAGAGCAGGAACGTTAGTTTTTGTAACGTTTCTTACGCGAGGCTTGCGTACTAATTGGTTAGTAGTTGCCATTTAAAATAGCTCCGTTGAGTTTTTTACGTGTGAAAAATCATCCCTAATATAGGGACGCAGAATTTTAGTCATTGCGCCTTTAGCTGTCAAGCATAACAACACTATTATTGAAAATAAATTAGTTTATTTGCCAATAAATCGTCAATAAACTGCTTTTACAACACTACTAGATAAAAACTTACCCGTAGTTTATAGGGTCACAATGAAAATTCGTACAGATCAGGCTTATTTAGTTCCAAGTCTGAATTTGTAAATGCGACACAGTAAGGTTAACAAACTCTAGGTAGCTAACCTGCTGACCTAAAATACATTTTAACCCTCTTGCATCCAGATCTTCAGTCAAAGTGTAAACACTTATCTTTGGTTGGAGATCTTGAAGTATTTTAGCATATTTATGCTGTGATGCCGTAATGACGACAGCGTCTTGAATAAAGAGCAGTGCATCACCATCGTTGAGATAGGCGAGGCTATCAATAAATGTGTTTCGTGAGAACGGTGACGATTTAATAATATGAAGCATAATGTTATCACCCATCAAAAATTCAAAATAATAGCATGCTGACGTATACGCTGATTAATTTCTGGCTGCGCTAAACGCTCGACGTCTATAACCAAGTCGATATCGCTAATACCACGCTCTAACAGCGAGTCTGCGCACACATAAATATTTTCAATATCATATAGCTCAAACATAGCAAATGTAGGCGAAAAATCACGACAAGCGATACCCTGAGGCTTTTGTTTACTCACTAATTGATAAACACCATCACCAATAAAAAAGACGCTTAAATCTTCAGTAAGCGCCGAAGTAGCTAGAATGGCATCTTGAGTTTCTCTCGCAAGGCTAGTGCCATGCGGAACTTGACGAGTAACGAACGCGGCTCTCAACATTTTTCCAACCAAATATAGATAATTAAAACTGAATAACCCGATCAGCAGTCACAATCGACACTGCTAATTGACCTAGTCCTGTTAATTGAAATGGTAATTCAAGATTAAAGTTACTCTTGCCAGCTTTATCGGCTTCGCTTTGATCAATCACACCACGCCGTAACGCTGCACCTGAACATATATCTAAATCAAATTTGTGTTCACGTGCTAACACTAACCAGGCCTGATAAAGATCGAACTCATCAGCTGCTGGTGAGGTCAGTGTCGAACCATTAAGCACGCCATCATTATAGAAAAATACACGCTGAATAGTATGACCAAGTTCAATCGCAGATTTAACGTAATGATAGGCGCTTAAAGCGTCTTGGCTACCATATGCAGGCCCAGTAACGAGTACTGCAATAGTGACAGGTTTAGACATAGATAGACCTAATTAAAGAGTATATGCGATAGCTTCTACTTCAACTAATACATCTTTCGGTAAACGCGCAACTTCAACACATGAACGTGCAGGCGCATTTTCAGGGAAATAACGTGCGTATACTTCATTAAAAGCAACAAAATCATTCATATCACTTAAGAAACATGTGGTTTTAATTACTGTATCTGCACTGGCATTTGCCGCTTTTAATACCGCCATCAGATTTTCCATCACAAGTTCGGCTTGTTCTTTAATGCCGCCTTCAATGATTTCCATCGTTTCTGGTACTAATGGGATCTGTCCTGACGTAAAAACCATATTACCAAGTTGATTAGCTTGTGAGTACGGACCAATAGCAGCAGGTGCATTCGTTGTCGAAATGATTTTTTTACTCATTGTAAGTTCCATAAATTATTAATGCTCTCATAATCAGAGCGAGTATATTGCAATATCTACAGCCATTATATTTAATAATACGCGTAATAAGCAAACGTAGAGCAACGAATAGTTTAAACTTTATAAAATTATTTACATAAAATTAATTTGATTAGTGCTTTCTGTGTAATTTATTTTAAGTTAAAATCGCCAATTGTGTTTAGTGAATGAGAAAGTTAAGACATGCTCAATGCAAAGAGCAGTTCCTCCCTCACTCTCATCATTCAAACTAGTAAGGCCTCATAACAATTAATATGAGGCTTTTTTTAGAGCATTCTGATAATCAGGGCACAAAAATGGCAAATCCGTTATTTAGAAAACATATAGTATCTATCAATGATATCTCACGTAATGAGCTAGAACTTATTGTTAAAACTGCGGCAAAACTAAAAAAACAGCCACAGCCCGAACTGTTAAAAAACAAAGTAATTGCGAGCTGTTTCTTTGAAGCATCAACACGAACACGATTATCATTCGAAACTGCTATCCAACGATTAGGGGGGACAGTTATTGGCTTCGATAATGCGAGTAACACCTCTCTGGCTAAAAAAGGCGAAACACTTGCAGATTCTATTAGTGTAATTTCAAGCTACGTTGATGCGTTTGTCATGCGCCACCCTCAAGAAGGGGCGGCAAGGTTAGCATCAGAATTCTCCAATGTGCCCGTTATTAACGGTGGTGATGGTTCTAATCAACACCCAACGCAAACATTACTTGATCTGTTTTCAATTTATGAAACACAAGGCCGCTTAGATAACTTAAATATTGCATTGGTGGGTGATCTTAAATACGGCCGAACAGTTCACTCTTTAGCACAAGCCCTGGCTAAGTTCAGTGGCTGTAAATTCTATTTCATTGCACCGGATGCATTAGCAATGCCTGAATATATCTGTAATGAGCTTGATGAACACAATGTCAGCTATGCCTGTTATAACTCGATTGAAGAAGTCGTGCCTGAAATCGACGTGTTGTACATGACTCGCGTACAAAAAGAACGTTTTGATGAAACCGAATATCAACACATGAAAGCTGGGTTTATTTTATCTGCCAGTTCATTAAAACATGCGAAAGATAATTTAAAAGTACTTCATCCATTACCACGCGTTGATGAGATCGCTGTCGATGTGGATAAAACGCCATACGCTTATTACTTTCAGCAAGCTGAAAATGGCGTTTATGCACGTGAAGCATTACTAGCACTTGTATTGAATGAAACAATCGAAGGATAAGATAATGAAAAGCAATCATATGCAAGTAGAGGCTATCTGTAATGGCTATGTTATCGATCACATTCCATCGGGACAAGGTGTTAAGATCCTAAGACTATTCAGTCTTACGGACACTAAGCAGCGTGTTACAGTTGGTTTCAACCTGCCCAGTCATGATGGTACAACCAAAGACTTAATTAAAGTTGAAAACACTGAAATAACAAAGTCACAAGCGAACCAATTAGCACTGCTAGCACCAAATGCAACAATTAATATAATTGAAAATTTTAAGGTGACAGATAAGCATTCGTTAGCATTGCCAAAAGAAGTTGAAAATGTGTTCCCATGCCCAAATTCAAATTGTATTACGCATGGAGAACCCGTTACTTCATCTTTTACCATTAAAATGATCAAAGGTAATATCGGTCTAAAATGTAAGTATTGTGAAAAAACATTCTCAAAAGAAATTGTAACTGCACAAGTTTAGTTCCAATGAACTCAGAGCTGCTTACCATTCATGCAGCTCTGCCATGCTCTCTCAGAGCCTTATTTTTTTTCTACGTTAAAACACGCTTCTAACTCAGCGTTTATTTCTGCAAAGCCTTTTTTTCTTAATAATTCAATATTACGCTCTGGGATCTCTTCTGGATTTGGGAATACTCTTAATACACGCGCCATCTCATCTTCGCGAATAATGTGAAGAATTGGATAAGGAGAGCGGTTAGTAAAGTTAGCAGCATCTTGCATTGTCGTATCATCAAAACGATATTTAGGATGCATGTGGGCTAATTGATAAACACCTTCGTAGTCCTGCATTTCCAATAAATCGTTCGCATAATCAATTAAATCGAGAAAAGCATCAAAGTTACCGCTCAGTTTTGGCACAACAACTAATGTGGTCGCAATATCTTTATTCGTATCCAAACGAATAAACTCAGCATTAACGTATTCTAATAACTCAGTTAAATCAGTCACATCAAGTACTGTGCAATGAATTGTTTTTCGTTCTAATTCTTTTTTCGCAAAAGGACAAATATTGTACTTAACAATGATCTCTTTCACCCACTTGAGAGTCTGTAATTTAATTATCTCATGGTTATCAGTCATATAACGATCCTAAACATCTAAATTTAAAGAGTTAAACACAGCAAGTGTGATTACCTCTAAGTGGTGAAAGTATATTTGAATAGATTTTAGCTTTAATAGCTAATAATTTACAGATATAAAAAAAGCCGATATCAATGATATCGGCTTTTTTCGTTCAAGACAGCGTCTTGAATCTAATTTGACGTTTGGCGATGCCCTACTCTCACATGGGGAAACCCCACACTACCATCGGCGTTATTACGTTTCACTACTGAGTTCGGAATGGGATCAGGTGGTACCGCAACACTATGGTCACCAAACAAATTCTTCGAGTCTTACGAATTATCTGCTCTTATTCAAAGCTACGCTTTGAATTTAATTTGGCGCTTGGCGATGCCCTACTCTCACATGGGGAAACCCCACACTACCATCGGCGTTATTACGTTTCACTACTGAGTTCGGAATGGAGTCAGGTGGTACCGCAACACTATGGTCACCAAGCAAATCTGGTTTGCTTTCTATAAGAAAAATTAATTTCTATTGTAAATCTGAAAAGCTATAAATAAAGAAGTCTTTAAAACCTAAAGTGTTCTGTCTATTCTTAAGTCAAATTTCAATTAATCATACTTTAATTTGTATGGTTAAGCCTCACGGGTAATTAGTACAAGTTAGCTCAATGCCTCACAGCACTTACACACCTTGCCTATCAACGTTGTAGTCTCCAACGGCCCTTCAGGGAGCTTAAAGCTCCAGTGAGAACTCATCTCGAGGCCTGCTTCCCGCTTAGATGCTTTCAGCGGTTATCAGTTCCGAACTTAGCTACCGGGCAATGCCATTGGCATGACAACCCGAACACCAGTGGTTCGTCCACTCCGGTCCTCTCGTACTAGGAGCAGCTCCTCTCAATTCTCAAACGCCCACGGCAGATAGGGACCGAACTGTCTCACGACGTTCTAAACCCAGCTCGCGTACCACTTTAAATGGCGAACAGCCATACCCTTGGGACCAACTTCAGCCCCAGGAT
>NZ_ABCQ01000046.1 GCF_000170855.1 Moritella sp. PE36
CCGCATTGCTATTTTTTAAATTCTATTTATTAAAATTATTCTAATACAAAGAGAACCCCATGACAGAAACAAATCCAATACAGACTAAATTCTTTGCTGACTTAAAACCTAGCCAACAAGTTTGGGGCTTACAAGATAGAACCGGTGAAGAATGGGTTGTATGTGATTCGGTTAATTTCGAAGACACAGATGCAATGCCACTTTGGTCTACAGAAGCACTTGCTAGAATACATTGCTGTGATGAATGGAAATCGTATAAACCAGCGGCTATCTCTGTATCTGACTTACTTGAATTCTGGATTGAAGATCTGAATGAAGACAATGTGATCATTGGTCTTAACTGGGAATCTGAAGGCGAATGTGCCGAACTTGAACTCGCTGAATTTACCCAAGCAGTTGTAGATATCGAAGCGCTTTAATAACTCGGTTCGATTAATACAACAAATAAAGTGCTTAGCTGAAATCAGTTAAGCACTTACTTGCTACAGCCATCCGCTTTAAAATAAGAATAAAGTGAATATCTTATTTACCAAGTATTAAACCAAAGTAAACATCGACCAGTCACACAACATATCAAGCGTAGTCTCGATTTCAGGCGTCGTCGTCCAAAGCACGCCAACGGCTATCATCATCCCCAACAGCAACAATTTATTGTCCAAATCGACTAGTTTCAATGCCGATCCAAATGACCGTTTTATCCTAATATTACGTAAGTCGACACTGTATATTTCATCTAACAGCAAGTGTATAAAGCCACCTAGAAATACAAAACCGCCAGACAACCAGGCAAGACTATCCGCCTTATTTGAATTAATACCATCCACATTAGCAATGATTTGTGTCGTCAGCAGCCCACACAAGGCCAGAAACAATAAAGAATGACAACTGCCTCTGTGCACCGTTAAACGTTCAAAAATAGTCCTTAATCCATACTTCATCACCCCATAAGTCACGACAGGAATAGCGATAACCTTTAGAAAGCTCAAATCCCCCATATCCTCATCAATAATGTAACGCATGACGATCAAAATGATGGCAAAAGCAAAAAGGTTAAAGATGGTATCGAGTGATGTCGAGTTATCGGAATCAATGTCAGGTAATAAACCACCCATAGTGCCTAAGAACCACAGCCAAATAGCGGTATTAAGTTCAATATGCCCAGCAGCGACTAAACTTGCAGAAGATAACCCTGTTAATAACGCCGCTACATTCAAATGTGTATTAAAATTTGCCATTACGGCCTTACATAATAGAGTTTAATGCTGCATTATACCCAAGCTACTTCAAGATGCTATATTTTGAAGTAGCTTGGGTATATATGATAGATAAGAATTAATTAATCACTGAAATGGAATTATTATGTTTAAACTTATCGCGATTGCTTTATTCGGTCTGGGTATTTATTTTGGTGTTAACTACGCTGACGAAATAAATAACGTCGTAGAAAGTGATGAATTCGAACAAATACAAGAAAAAATATTTAACTTTATCGACAATAAAGATGAAATTATAGAGAAGTTCGAAGAAATTAAAGATTAAGTGAATAGCAAATGGGTCATCAATAACATGACCCATTATGAAATATTTATGTACTATATCTTGAAGTACTATATTTTGAAGTAACCTAGGTATATAAATAGTGCTACTTATTTAACACAAATTCTTCAATTACCAGTGCGACACCATCGTCATTATGGCTGGCGGTAATATGATTAGCGATGGCTTTAATGTCATCACTGGCATTAGCCATGGCGACGCCCAAACCAGCATATTCTAACATTTGCTTATCGTTACCGGCGTCACCCATACAAATCACTTCATCAGCGTTAATGCCAAACTGTTGTGCAATGGCTTTAACACCGATACCTTTGTGGCTGTCGGTATGAAGAAACTCTAAAAAGAACGGCGCACTTTGCAAAATGTTATATTGCTCGTAGAGTGATGCTGGTAATTGCGCAATCGCGGCTGATAGTTTTTCTGGCTCGTCAATCATCATCACTTTTAGCATTGCTTCATCATCACTTAGGGTACTAAAGTCCACTTCAGTGATAGGCAGACCATTAATTTTAGCTTCATGGTCGGTATAGTAATTATGTTTAGGGGTGATCAGTCCCGCGTTTACCGAAAATGCATGCACGTGCACACCAAGCTTGTTGGCTAATTCGGCAAGTTTTTTGGCATCTGCCCCCGTCACCGTTTGGCTACGCAACAACTGTTTGTCCGCGACTTGATAAACTAAACTGCCATTGTAACAAGCAACGTAATCATCTTTACCTGTCATACCCAATTCTTCTAGCGCCCAATTCATGCCTTCAAGTGGTCGTCCTGAAGCAAGCACGACACGCGTGCCCTGTGCTATTGCAGCAAGGATCGCTTGCTTATTACGCGGTGAAATAGCACCTTGAGAATTAAGCAAAGTGCCATCCATATCTAACGCGATTAATTTATACATACAACCTCAGGAAATTACGTTCAACAATATTGTGGTTATATTACAACAAAGAGGTAGGTGATTCAGCAGTAAATACACAATACCCCAAACACGTCACACTTTAATGTAATAAACACACATAAAAAAGCGGTGGCATTGAATTAACTCAATACCACCGCTTCATATTTTATATCATGTCCAAAGACAGTCTTTGCTCGATAACATCGAGCTATTTCAATGTGCCGTATTAACGAACTATATCAACAGTCCATATTAACAAACTACATAGAAATTGCGAAAACGGCACCTAGAATAACAACCGCGCCTACTAGTAGTAGCGGGTTAAATTTACGTAATTGCTTTGCTTTCGCTTTAATTTCAGTATTACTTACACGCTGAAACTGCCCTGCTACGGCTGTAACGTTAGCGTCAATGATTGCTACAGATTCATCACATTCCACGTCGTTATTACACGGAACATCTTCTGTAACTAATGCAAAGTCACCACTAAATGAATGCATAGTGAAATCTTCACCACCTTCAGAGAAGGTCTTCTTTTCCACATTTGTATTTAAAATAGCATTACAACCGATGTCTGCCGCCAATTGCTTAATATGGCTACGACCTTCGTTTTGATCTTTAAAGAAACGTGTGCTTAGTGTATATCTTGCAACAACATGCCCGTATCTTGGTTGATTGCTTTTCGCTGTGAAAAAAGCAACCAACTGTTTTTTAAAGTTAACATCCGGTACGTGGACTTGTTTTGCGGCAAGGCCTTTTGGTGTTGTTGTTGGTTCGAATTCGACAACAACATCCTTCACCAATTTAGATTCATTGGCCTTATCGAGCAAGCTCGACACATGTAAGAAATAACTCTCGCCATCATCGCCACAAATAAAACCAAACTTCTTTGCAGAAATGTACGATATAATTTTTCCTTTCACTTAACTTTGCTCCTTCAGTATCGCTTTAGACCTTATTCGGCCATTTCTTTAATTGTTTTTTTAACTTTTTTCAGTGCCATTTTCTTTTTCAATGGCGACAGGTAATCAATAAAAAGCGTACCTTTAAGATGATCAATCTCGTGTTGCATTGCAATCGCTAAGAAGCCATCGTCATTGATTTCGATTTCGTTGCCTTCGCGATCCAATGCCGTTACTTTCACTTTCGTAAAACGTTCAACATCTGCATAGTAACCAGGAATAGATAAACACCCTTCTTGACCACTTTCTTTGTTTTCACCTTCAACAACAACAGGGTTGATTAATACCATAGGTTCATTACGACCCTCTGAAATATCAATAACAACAACGGCTTCTTTACGACCAACTTGCGTTGAAGCAAGACCAATACCGTCGTCTGTTTTGTACATAGTATCAAGCATGTCATCGATCAATGTTTGAACTGTACTTACATCTGCTACTTTTTCAGCGGGTATCTCTAATTTTTTGTTTGGTGCCGTAAGAATAGTTAATACTGCCATATGTCTTTGAATCCCGGTTTTGTTAATATATTACAAACGTGCGTATTTTAAGCGCCACATTATAGCCCATAATTGGGTGTAGTTTCTAGTTGATAAATTGCGATTACCAAGAGATATATGAAACTTATGTATATTTAGTTCATATAGATGGCAAATCTATGCCTTAACAACATGTTTTTTGACTATTTACATTCTCTGTTAGGCCTTTTTAACTACACTTAGTATTAATACCTCAATATCGTATTGCTTTACGCATAGGCATGAGTAAACAGAATAACACGCATAGAATACGATAAGCGCATAGGTTAATGATGAAAACATATTATCTACTCTTACCTTTAATGGTAATAAGCACGGTTAACCTTGGCTGTTCAAGTAACCCTTATGGCGACAGCTACGATGTTGCAGATACGCGAAAAGTGCAAACAGTTAATTATGGTGTGGTGGTGAGTGCCGCGCCAGTAAATATTGAGGGTGATAAAGGCAGCAGTACTGTGGGTACAATTGCAGGTGGCGCTGTGGGTGGTATATTAGGGTCTAAAATCGGTGGTGGTTCTGGATCAGATATTGCGGCAATCGGCGGGGCTATCTTGGGGGGCGTCGCAGGTAATAAAGCTGCACAAGGGCTCACTAAACGTCACGGCGTTAATTTAACCATCAAACTGGACTCCGGTAAAACGATTGCTGTGGTGCAAGAGGTTAACCCTAATATGCTATTTAGAATGGGTCAGCGGGTACAAATTAACCAGCAAGGTGGCACAGCGCGGGTTGTTCCGCTTAATTAATGATGCAGTACCACGTTCGATTCATTAGACCCTGTTAGTATTCAACTCATCACGATTTATTTAAGACTCGCGTAATAAGCAGATACGTTAACAATATCAGCATCCGATAATGCCATGACCATGCCTTTCATGGTTGGATCTTGACGCTTACCTGATTTAAAATCTTTCAGCTGTTTCACCAGATACATTGCTTTTTGTCCCGCTAGATTCGGGTACATAGGGATCGAAGAGATCCCCGCTACACCATGACAGGCCATGCACATACCGGCTTTAGCCTTACCAGCCTCGATATCAGCTGCTACCGCTGGTATTGTAAACATTCCGGCTAAGATTAATAATGTTATTTTTTTCATTTCTTTCCTCCTTCATTCAGGCCTTAAAAGAGGGCTGTTACCAGCCCGTTTTATTTAAACAATATTTCGCGGTGCAAAAGAGAAAGCACGGAATTCATGTTTATATTTAGACTCACCAATTTTCCTGATCTTCGATACACCCATTTTAAAGTTGTAGTTACCACTGATCTGGTCAACAACTCGTGTAGTAAGTGAATTTGATGGCTGGCGCATGTCAATCATATTGGCATACAGCGCCCCCTGCTTGGTTGCAGACGTCACAATTGCCACCGCAGTCACCGCGGCTTTATCAAGCTGGATATGACCGTTTTTCAGCAAGCTGCTGAATTGGAAATCATCGCCTTTAACACCTAAGATCGTGTCTTTGAAATTTGCCACCCGATCAGAATACATCATCACTTGGTCGCCCGATTCAATGCCACGTTTCTTCGCATCTTCAGGGTGGATCTCAACCCAGTTTTCCGGCCAACGTTGTTGCACATATGCACGACGTTCAACATCATCAAAACCAGACTGCCAAATTTCGTTAACACGACCATTAGAGAACCACAGCTCATCTTCTCTTGGTTGCAACCAAGCATAAAAGTCACTGAACAGATCCCAAGGGTGTTTCTGCAGATTGACCTTGCCTGTTTGGCTATTAAAAGCAGTTAACTGTTTCTTCAATACGTTCTGACCTTGTGGCCCATTTGCTAAACCTTTTTCAGCCAATGTTTCAGCGGTCATTTCAGTATCATGTAAACGTTTAGTACCCACTAACTTTTTAGTGTCGTAGTTATAGAAAACAGGTCCTTGAATACCTTCAGTGCCATATTCTCGCAGTTTTTGATGTAAGGTTTTACCTTCGATATGAGCCGCCACTTTTATCATATGGAAATCTTTACGACTACCCCGACTAAAGCGTGATGCTTCTTCCGCTACATCGTTAGAATTTTCCCAATCAAAACCGTCAAAGCCCATGCGTTTTGCCAATTGACCGACAATCCACCAATCTGGTTGTGCTTGTCCTGGCGCATCATTGAATTTTTGGTAAAGGCGCAGACGTCGCTCACCATTGGCACGCATAAAGTCAACCTCACCCCAAGTGGCGGCAGGGAAAACGATATCTGCAAACTTAGCGCCGATTGGATCACGTAAATAAATATCTTGGTTGATCACCACCATGCCACCGGAGTCCGCACGTTTTTTCAAGGTATCGATGATCTCTTGTTTATCATAGCTATAGACTTGATGTGGGTTTGAGGTGACTAATTCCCAGAATTTCTTCTGCAGACCTTGGCTACCACACATAGACTGGATCCACGTGGTACCAATAACATGCGCAAAACGGGTATGTCCTGAATATAAATAACGGTCAGTATCCAATGCTCTACGACGACGCCCTGGTAGTTTTTCAGGTGATTTATTGCGGGGTAATTTACCGCCTGATTGACCACCACGTTGGTGACCACCAAAGCGTCCCACAACACGCCCTTCACGACCACCAGCACCGACAACCGTGGCTAACGTTGAAATAGCGTTGGTATTGGCCGTATTGTTGGACCAGTAAAAGCCTTTCTCAATACCAATCGATGTTTTTGGACGTACGCCATTCACCGGTTTCGCCATCATTTCAGCCGCTTTGTAGATCTTAGCTACATCAATACCGGCCATTTTCGCTGCGTATTTCGGATCAAACTCGTCTTGTGCTTGGTTCCATTTTTTATAATCTTCAAAACCGTCCGTTTGGAATTTGCCCCAAGTGGTACGCCACTGCCAAGGGGTATTACGGGTACCCTGACCAAAACCAGAGTTAGATTCCCATTTGTTATTTACCCATTTATCAATCCACTCATCATCCTGCCAACCATTGTCCATGATCACGCGTAATATCGCGCCAATCACCAGGTTGTCAGAACCTGGGTTAAGATCGATATGTAAGCCACCATGTTTTTTCATGTAAGCAATACCGGCGGTTTCTCTTGGATTCAAGATCACGGTTTTCATGCCGCGCTGAATAGCCGGCATCATAAATTGCGTGAACAAGATGGTCTTGGTTTCATACGGGTCGGTACCGCACACCATCAACGTATCGGCTGCGCCCCAATCGTCATAACTTGGGCCAAAGTTATCAAACCCCGCATCACGGAAACCCGGTGTAGAGGTTACGTCCGACGGCGTATCATGGAAACTAAAGTTAGCCGTATTAATATGACGTAATGCATATTTGGTGATCGCATAGGTATTCTCAATATATTGATAAGAATAGGTTTTCACGCAATAGGCATTGGTACCGTGTTTATCAATAACATAACTACCCACCTCAGCAGCAATATCCAAGGCAAAATCCCAAGGCACAGGTTGTAAGCTACCACCGATCCGCACTAACGGTTGGGTTAAGCGGTCACGCGTGCCCGTTGCTGGGTTATACACCTTCTGCGCTAATAAGCCGCCGCGCATGGAAGAGTCACCCATCTTATTAACCACTGTGCTGTCTTTGTCTGGCACGATGATAATATGATGCGGTTTGCCAAGGTGCATGACGACATTATGTTGTGATGGCGCAACCCAGGCTTGCAATGGCGCACTGGGGAAATCGATACCAAAGGCATTTTCGCTGGCTTTTTGGCCGCCACTGGCTTTTTCAATTGGCCAACGATACACTTTGTAACCACAAGCCACGATACAATAATCGCATGCTGTGGTGATCACTTCTGCATACGTTGGTGGCAACGGCGCATGGTCTTCTGGAATATAAAAATTAGTAGTCATAATTAAGCCCCCTGCATGGCAATAATATTATCGGTACGGCCAAACAACAGGCCCATAATGCCAACGGCATAAATGTCATCACCGTCTTGTTCAAGCAATACTTGCGGTAGACTTTCATACGCTTGACCCGACACAATAATACCGTGTCGGCGTAAATCAAATGTCGATAAATGGAATGGACATTGACCTAATACGCGATGCTCGCCAACCACTTTGTATTGACCATCAAGTGGCCCGCCTTGGTGAGTACACATTAATGAGAAGGCGACAATATCTTGTTTATTGCCAAGGCCACCCCCTGCTTTAACGCCCATTCTGGTAACGATTGCGCGTGAGTTAGGACCATTATCCGGGTAGTTAAAGTTAACGGGCTCATTCAGCTTCAGCTCACTGACTTTGGCGATCAACTGGCGTGGATATCCCACAACTCGCGCCCGCACACTTTGCGCTTGTGCAGTACCAGGGAATAACGACAAAGAAACCACACTCGCGGTACTTGCCAGTGCACCGGTATACATTAAGAAATCACGACGTGAGACCATGCATTTTTGATGTTCTTCTGCACTTTCTGTTTTCATTTTCTCTTTACGCGCTGCATTGCGTTTTATTCTGTCAAAGATCATTTTGTCGCCTCCGCAAGTTGTTGCTCGGTAAATAGACGCTGATAAGGAGGTAGCTCTGGATAATCCATGGTGATACGTTCACCAGAGAAAGCACCTAAGAATGCCAACAAATCTGTTTTTTCGTTCGCAGTTAAACCCAGTGGTTTGATTAACTCACTTTTAGTCGCTGGATAACCGGTCGAGCGGCCATCAGCGGCGATGCCACCGCGGTCATAAAAATCAACCACATCAGCCAATGTAGCTAACGTACCATTGTGCATATAAGGGGCGGTATATTTGGTATAACGTAAGCTCGGGGTACGGAATTTACCCTTCATGTCTTTGCGTTTGCCACGGAAATAAACCCCCGGATCGGCTTTGGTTGTACGGTACATTTTCTCGTTAGAACCTTTCGCATACAGTTCATAGCGGAAAGTGATCTGCGCAAGCGCTTCTGAATCCCAACGTAAGTTAGTCGGTACACCGACGTTGTAGTATTTCTGATCACTGGCTAATGCACTGTTATGACAAGCAATACACTGTGCTTTACCTTCAAATAAGGTTTTACCCTTGAGTTGCTGTGCCGATAACGCCGTTTCATCACCCATCAAGTAGTTATCTAACGGCGTATCTGTTTGTATTAACGTACGTTCAAATGCCGCCATGGCTTTCCAGACATTACTAACCTTCGGATAGTTATCACCAAATACTTGATTAAAACTCGTCACGTATTCAGGAATAAGCGCTAAACGGGCTTCCATAATGTCATCTTCGCCATTGCCAGCAACCGCACCTTTCGCCGCGCTCTTCGCTTGACCTTCTAGGGATTTACTTGAACCGGCCCAGAATAATTTGCCGTAATAACCAGAGTTAACGATGGTTTGACTGTTACGCCAATGCACAGTACCCGGATAACCAATAGAAAGATCGGTCGGTACATCCCAACCTAAATCTGGCAGATGACAAGCGACGCAAGGTGTTGAACCATCACCGCCAATACGGCCATCAAAGAACAGCTTCTTACCCAATTCAATTTTTTCATCTGTCATGGGGTTATCTGCTGGAACCGGTACCGCACCAAGTGGCGCTAATGCAGGTAATGTCATGCCATTTAGCGTGATCGGTTTTAATGATGCGGCGACCATCTCTGCCGTGATCACATTTTTATCTGCCTTAATGTTCTTATCGTCTTGCTGCGCACACGCTGGAACAGTGGTAATTGTCAGCAATAACGCGGCCATAGTAGACAAGTTGATTTTAGTGCTCATCTCGTCCTCCTTAGTTTTTAGCATTTTGCCAATCGGCAATGGGTGCATAGTTATAATCTGACTGAGTCCAAACGTGCTTTTCAGTCGTTAATGGTTCACTTGACAGCGACGTCAAGAATGCAACCAAGGCTTTTTGTTCTTGCCACGTCAAATTCAGCGGTTTTAAACGGCTGTCTTTGTTGCTGTCCTCACCACCACCGGTATTATAAAAAGCCACCACATCTTGCAGGGTTTCCATCATGCCGTTGTGCATATAAGGTGCTGTTTGCTTTAATTCACGGAGCGTTGGGGTCATAAATTTCCCCATATCAGAACCATCGGCTTTATGGGTTTGCACATGCGCACCTACATCACGTTTCAAGTTCATGTAATTTTCATTACCCATGAACATATTAAAAGCGATAAAGGTATGGTGACGCATTGGGTCACGGAAGATATCGAGGTTTTCTTCAACACCGGTATTGTAGGGTTTGCCATCACTTAACAAAGGTCCATTATGGCATTGCACACAACCCGCTTTACCGGTAAATACAGCTTGACCTTTAAGCGCGAGTTCTGACATTTCACCTTTATCAAATGGCGTAGTATTGGAGGTTAATGTTTTCAGAAACTCAGGGATCGCTTTACGAATAGAACCATTAGAAGGCTCACCATAACCCGCGGCTTTAAACATGCTCACATACACAGGATCTTGCTTAACACGCTCTTGCATCAAACGCATATCCATGTTCATTAACCAATCTTCAGTTAACATTTCACGCGTTACATCGTTTAAATTGGTACCGAGACGACCGTCATGAAACCATACTTGCTTATAAGCAGTATTAATTAAAGTCGGGACATTACGAAAGCCTTTACTGCCAGGGTAAGCAGGCGCTAGCGCATCAGGGTGAGAGAAACCATTGTCTGGTTGATGGCATGATGCGCAGGATAGCGCTCCGTCACCGGACAAACGTGGATCATAAAATAGACGTTTACCTAGTTCTGCTTTTGCGGCATTCACTTTCAATGTTGGTAACGCACCAAACTCGCTGGTATGCGTCGCGGCCCAGCTAGAAAATGATAACGAAATAGCAGCAGTAAGGATCAGCGTTTTTTTCATTATAAAGCTCCTTTGCTTCCTATCAATTGGAATAACATTAATCACAATGAGGTATTTGCATAAACTAGGCCAAAACAACAGAATTAAATAAAAGCTTATATAACAGCAGTTTAAACTAAAACGTGAGCGGGTTAACATTGCTATTCCTGTAACGTTTTATTAAATAATAAAATGTGTAGTTGAATGAATCGTTAAATTATCAGCGATGTAATAAAGAAGGCAGAACAAGGATTTACCTTTCAAGCCCCGCAATCACTGGCAATTCAACAAATAACCTATTTCGGCATGTTTTATGCTTTACACCTTGTATAGATAAATGCAGAGAGAGTGAATCGAATGAATTCCAACATGACACAGACAAATGCAGCTATTAATGAATTAAGTAAATTACTGGAAACGGGTGACGAAGCGCAGCGTTGCTATTCAGCCCGGGCGATAACTGAAGCGAAAATAACCACGGTTACCCCAGCGCTTAACGCGTGTTTATATCATCAAGACCCTGATGTGGTAGCTGATGCTGCAACTGCACTTGCCACAGTCTGTGCTGGCGATTTAGATAGCTTACAAGATGTGGCAATTAACCATCCGGATAGCGACGCACGATTAGCAGCCCTGTCAGCTATCACAAAACAATATAACAACGAACCACAACGTGTTGTCGACACACTTACCCGTTTTGCAACAGGTCGCACCGAGGAAGATGATTGGGGACTCAGCGGTGGTTGGGATGATTGGTGGGATCTGCAATTAACCGCGGTACAATTACTCAGTTCAATTCAAACTGCACAGAACAACGATTTGTTCAGTAGCCTGTTTATTGAATTATTAACTCAAGATCCAGAACCCGAGCTTGAACTGGCGCTTTATCGTGCGTTAGTCGATTTCCAACCTCAGATTTTATTACAGCACTGGACCACAGCACGAAAAATGAAGCAGCGCCGACTTGCCCGTGCCTTTGCCACCAGCGCGACCACAGCGGCACTCGATCATATGGCGGCTTGTTTAAAGTGTGACGATAGTGAGATAAAAAAAATAGCACTCAAAGCCCTTGCTACCCATGGCCAGACTCAAAATGTACAAGCCTATTTAGCAGACATCATTGCGTGCTTGAGCGACAGCGAACCCAGTGTCCAAGAGGCTGCAACATCCACACTCAATCAACTAAACCAATTAGCCGCGTTACAACCAACAAGCTTAATGCCGTTTATCAAACAGGCGCCTGATTCAAGTTTACCGAGTTTAATCAATTTACTTTCCCGTCAAAATGATAAATTAACCACAGCAGACATTGACTGGCTGCAGCCATTACTCACACACAGTGATAGCAACATCAAAATTGCGACAATTAACTGCTTTTCAACACTGTCTGAAGCACAGGTGCTATATTATTCGGATGTCTATTTAACGGCATTAAATAGCTGTTTAGCCGCAATACAAAATCGTCAATTACCTCTGTATCAGCGCGCACAATTGCTCCGACAGTTAAGCCAGTTTAAGCAACATGCAAACCTGTCATTCCCGGTATTGAAAGCACTGCTGGAGAATGATGAAACCGATGTAGCGTTACGTCAATCTGCATTAGAAGCCATCACCAGCGAAACCAATGAAGACAGCCTAAAATGGCTAACACAACTGTTACTTGGCCTTGCCTCACAAGAAGATACCATCGCCATTACCCAGATTGATGACGTTGATGTTGGTGCTGATGTGGGTGCTGAGAGGAGTGATAGCCAGCCTGAAAAAACAGCAGGGCGCATTAAACTAGAAGCACTATTAGCTGCGCATGGCGATAAGTTTCCTGAAGACCAAGGGTTTGATAATGCCCCGGTATCAACACTGGCGGCAATTCAGCAATCTAACATCGAAGCAACCCTATTATCGGCAGATGACAAACCCGATGATCAGACCTTGCTGGAAATGATCGACGACCTCGATGATGAATTTACCGCCTACAGTAACATTGTACGCGACCATCTCGATACCAGTGAAAACCTGGCATTAAACCGTAAAAAAATTGCCCGTTTACCACAAACTGACAGCAAACTCTTGGCGATCAGAGCGCTCGGCCACAGTAAAACTGAATCTGCAGCAGGCTTGCTGATTGAAGCAATGCTCGGCGCTACGCCGAAAGAACAGCATGAGTTATTTCAAGCGTTAACCAATATAGCCAAGCATCACGACTATAAAGTATTGAGAAATGGAATTGGTGCCGCAGGTTATACCCTGCATTATGGTGATCCATTATGTAAGCAATCTGCTGCGCAGTTTTTAACTCACATGCCGCTAAACAAAGCCCTGCCAATATTACTGGTTGGCGCCGATGACGAAAATGAACACGTTCGCGTCTGCTGCTTAACGGCACTCAAGGATCAATTAGAAAGCAAACGCTTATTACAGCGCCACCAGCAGCAAACGTGTGACATTATCGCCAAGAAAATACACGATCCTGCCGGCGGAGTACGTAAATTAGCCCTGCAAATTTTAGCTAAGATCGATTTATCTAAATACCTCCCCGTATTAATTGAATTAGCGGTTAGCGATCAAGAAAGTAATGTGATCGCCGCCCCCTTGTTCTTTGCCAAACAACAAGAATCACTGGCAATTTTAACCTACAATATTGCTGAATATAGCGATCATCGACAACCATTAGCGATTCAACTTGCAGGCCGTTTACTTGCATTTACTGCATAACATGACCTAACGCAATTAATTGATTGATTTAGCGAAAGTATTATCAATGGCACCGGGATTAGGTGCCATTTTTTGTTACACTCATTTAGTCAGGAAACTGGCTGTAAATGCTTAAAATGGATCTTTTATGCGCACTGAATACTCGGGTAATAATATGGACATAACCGCTAACCACAAAAAATTCTCTAAAGACTTAGCCTATTGGTTATTACCTTGCTGGTTAGTTATTTTTATTATCATGGTGATCCACTACTCGCTAAACATTGCAAAGGATAAGCAATACTCATTACACAATGAACAAGTGATTGTGGAGTTAATCGAAAAGCTGCTCAATGATAGCTTTAACAGCATGACATCCGATGCCTTAATGCTGTCTTACACCGCCAAACAATTAACGCTCAATAACGATAGCTTCTCGCCTTTAACCAATTATTTTGTTGAATTAAGCAAAAATGATGACAATTATGAGCAAATACGTTTTATAGATATAGCAGGCTATGAACGTATACGTATTAATAATATCTCAAATAAAATTTACGTAGTTGATAATCAAAACCTACAAAATAAATCACAGCGTTATTACTTCCAAAAAACCATGCAGCTTAGTCAGGGAAATGTCTATATTTCACCGATGGATCTGAATATCGAAGCAGGTCAAATCCAACAGCCGCTTAATCCCACTATCCGTATTGGCGTGCCGGTCTTTAATGCCCAGAATGAAAAAATAGGCGCAATAATCTTAAATTACAAAGGCCGCAAACTGATCAATCGCTTATTACATATCTCCCCCAATTTTATTGAACATTTATACATACTCAATGCCGAAGGGGTCGCGATCATTCAACCAGTCAAGTCCGTACTGTCACCAAATACATCGCAAGATTTCCAGTTTAATACCAGTAAGCAACTGAGTACCGAGCTACTTGAATTGATGAGTTTAAAACATCAGGGTCAGCTGTTACTTCAAGACAACTATATCACCTTCACGCAAGCGTTTTCGAACCGCAGTAGTCGCTGGACGATAGTCTCGATATTTCCGACGCAGCGATTTAATTTAGCGCGTGTCGCCTTTGCCGATCAATTCATGTGGTTGTATATAACACTGGCGCTGATTATCAGTTTTTTCATTTGTCTATTCCGCTATCATTACCAACAAACCAACAACCTACGTGAGCAACAAGCATATGATAAACAATTCAGATTAACGTTAGAGAACATCCAGTTTATAGCGGTATCCATTAACAGTGATGGCATCATTACTTTTTGTAATGACTTTTTCTTAAACTTGGTTGGTTATCAAAAACACCAAGTCATTGGCAAGTGCTGGGTTGATACTTTTATTCCGCAAAAGCTACAGCAGCAAGCTGCGGAGGCGTTGAAGCAAGCACTGGTACAAGAGTTAGATCAAACCAAAGTCGAAACTGTAGTACAAACAAATTGCGGTGAGGTGGTGTTGGTATCATGGAGCAGTACCTATTCTAAAGCCCACGGTAATAATCTCGCCACAGCCACCTTTATTGGTGAAGATGTAACAGAACATAAAATGGAACAGGACCAACTACAGCGCTTAAGTCACGCCGTAGAGCAAAGCCATAACTCGGTCATGATCACCGAGATCACAGGTGAAATCATCTATGTAAACCCTGTATTTTGCGAACTCACCGGCTATCAAAAACATGAAGTACTGGGTATCACGCCTAAGTTTCTACAATCAGGCGAAATGCCAGAAGTCGGTTATGACAGCCTTTGGCAAACCATTCAACGTGGTGACGAATGGCGTGGTGAATTCCATAATAAGAAAAAGAACGGCGACTTGTTCTGGGAACGAGCACGTATATCGCCAGTAAAAGACAGTGCTGGCAATGCCCTGTATTTTGTTGCGGTAAAACAAGATATTACCAAAGAGAAACAGCTTGCCCATGAAATGCAGGAACAAGAAGCATTACATGCAAAACAAGACAAACTGGCGGCAGTAGGTAAAGTAGTCAACATGATCGCCCATGATTTAAGAAACCCGCTGAGTTCGATCAAAATGGTACTGCAGATTTATGCGCGTAAAGAACAAGATGAGTTGTTTGATATCTCACTTGAGCAAGTGCGTTACATGGAAGCTATTTTGGAAGACTTACTGTCCTACTCTAGACCTGAACAGTTTAAACCCGAATGGCTTGATTTAAATAAGCTGGTTGAATTTGCCGTTAACAGTCAACGCCGTCTCGCGAAAGAAAAAGACGTGGCGATAGAATTTAGCTACCCGCACAACTTACCGACTGTGTATGCCGACCCGATCAAATTACGCCAAGCACTGCAGAATTTAATCGTTAATGCGATTCAGGCGGCAGAAACTAGCGAGCAAGCTTGCCCTTTAGTCACAGTCACGACTAACATCTTACTCACGGATTCCAACTCGGTGATCTTAATTGATATTAGCAATAATGGAAAATCCATCGACCCTTGTATGGTCAGTAAAGTATTTGAACCTTTTTATACCACCAAGGCAAAAGGCACAGGATTAGGCTTGGCTATCGTGCAAAAGATCATTGAAAGCCACAAAGGCAGTGTACGTTTAAAACCCATCAATCCGATTGGTACTTTAGCGCAGATACAATTACCGTTATCTAGCCACATAAGTGTGCCAATTTCACCGATTAAGGACGTAGTTAACGAATATGTGTAAATTGCTTATCGTCGACGATGACAAAGGTATCCGTCGTACGCTTGAATTACATTTTAATACGCAACAACATGATGTTAAAACAGCGAATAGTGTCGATGATGGCCTTGCTATCGCGCAAATATTTTCTCCGAATATCATTATTCTTGATATTCGGATGGAAGGTAAGTCAGGTTTAGAAGGCATCAGTGAATTCAAACAACTCTGCCCGAATGCCCGTATTATCATGATCACGGCGTTTCATGATATGCAGAGTACCATTGAAGCGATGCAAAATGGCGCGGATGAGTACATCCATAAACCGTTAGATCTTGATGAAATTGATGCTGCGGTTGGCTCTGCTTTACAGTTGCAAAATAACAGTAACCTTGATGCCATCAATATTCCAGACAGCAGTGGTAACTCAATTGTTGGTTGCTCCAAGGCCATGAAAGAGATATTCAAAAACATTGGTCGAGTGGCAATGACCAAGGCATCAGTCATGATCACGGGTGAGTCTGGTACCGGTAAAGAAATGGTGGCCAAAGCCATTCATAATGCCGGCAATAAAACAGCGCAACCTTTTGTCGCGATCAACTGTGCGGCGTTGGTCGAAACCTTGCTGGAATCAGAAATGTTCGGCCATAAGAAAGGCTCGTTCACTGGTGCGGTTAGCGACCAAATGGGTAAGTTTGAATTGGCGCAAGATGGCACCTTGTTTTTAGATGAAGTCGGTGAATTAGCGGGGTCTATTCAGGCTAAACTACTGCGCGTACTGCAAGAAAAAGAATTTACGCCAGTCGGTGGCAAGCAATCACAAACCACTAATGCGCGGATAATCTGCGCCACTAATATCGATTTCAAACAGGCTATTAAAGACAAAACCTTTCGTGAGGATCTGTTTTATCGCTTACAAGTAGTACGTATTCACATTCCGCCACTGCGCGAGCGTAAGGAAGATTTACCACTCCTGATCCCTGCCCTATTGGCGCGGATTAACCGTGACTTGGATACTCAAATTAATCAGGTAGCCCGTGATGCGATGGAAGCGCTTTGTGCTTACGATTGGCCGGGTAACGTACGAGAATTGGAAAACTTGCTCACCAAAGCGATGGCGTTATGCCCAGGGAAAATACTCACCCTGGATCTGTTTGAAAGCATCAGTCCACAATCGGCAGATGTTGATAGTGGTAGCTCTGCTCGTTTAGGTCAGTCACCGCAGCAGGATATCGCCGAGTTAAGCTTGCATGATCTTGAGTTGCAGTACACAGTCGAAGTGCTCGAACGCGTAGCTGGCCATAAAGGTAAAGCGTGTGACATTTTAAAAATAAGTCGCCCTAAACTGCAACGTATTCTTGATCGTATTGAAGCTTAAGCTTGTTTCGTAGACTACGATATTTCTCCAGTAAAAAAGAGTTAGCCAGTAAAAAGAGCTCTCCAATAAAAAAGGATTAATCCCATATGTGATTAATCCTTTTGCTAATCGTAAATTTAAATTGCAGTTACATTAGTAGCGCAAGGCCCTTTTTGCCCGCTACCCACTTCAAACTCCACTTTCTGGCCATCTTCTAATGTTGCATAACCAGATGTTTGAATTTCGGAATGATGCACAAACAAATCATTACCGCCTTCGTCAGGGGTGATAAATCCAAAACCTTTGTCCGCATTAAACCACTTAACTGTACCTCGACTCATAACGCTTTTTTCCTCAACTGACTTTGTGTCTGAACTAAGCTTAGTTGAGGCGGACTCTTTGTCCAGTTTAGAATACGTCGTTGTGTGATTACTCGAAAATAGGGAGTTTGAAATGATAAGGTTGTTAATTCTTTTTATTGTGATCCTAATCGCATGGCTACTATTTGGAGTATGGGGCAGTAAGGCAACATTAGAGGAAGCAAGAACAATAGGCCTTCAAGAGGCAAGCTCCCACATTGATAACCCTATCTTATTAGAAGATTATACCGTCGCTAAAGGCATCCCTAAAGAGGCGCTAGATTCTTTAATAGAGGAAGGTAAGATCCCTTTCTATCACTGGCGGCAGTACACATACATTGAAAATCGTGAACTGGTTGTTATTAAAAAATAGACTTAACCAAGCCAACCAAAGCAGACTGTCGAAAACTGAAAACAATTTGCAGGTTAAGGTCATATAGATTCAGCTATATTGGCTTTTAAAAAATCAATAAACACCCGAAATTTTTCAGGGAGAAATATTCGATGAGAGTATACTGCGTATAGGTTCAACGGTGCCGCATCGGATGCAAAATTTAATTCAATCAGACTGCCATCTTTTATATGCTGATCGCAAGCATGACGGGAAAGGATAGCAAAACCAATCCCCGATAAAGCTGCCTTGAAAGCCATTTCTCCACTGTTAACTTTAAAGTTACTAGAAACGCTTATGTGATGAAATTCACCACTGTCTTTAATAAATTGCCAAGCTTTCCCTTGCAGTGCTGTAGCAGTGGTAATGCAAGGCAATGCACTAAAATCACTGATGTTACTGGGTTTACCCCATTGCTTAATTACTTTGGGAGCAGCCACAATGCAACATGGGTACTCACCTAATTTTTGTGCAATATATTCACTGTCTGGTAGCTCGCCCCTAGTAATAATAATTGCAATATCTATATCCTCAATTAAGGACTCAAACCCGGCTAAGTTCGTCGTACAGTTAATGCTGACTTCAGGATATTTTAATGCAAAATCAATTATAGAATCCCCCAATAATTTGGGGCCTATTTCACTAGGGATACAGAGCCTTAATGGACCTTTAAGTTGCGTTTTATTGGATGTGATTTCTGATTCAATTTGCGCTAATGCGTCGAGTAATGCACCAGACCGAGAATAAAGTAGCGCACCTGATTCGGTTAACCTCATATGTCGTGTACTTCGTTCAATTAAGCGGACTTGTAGTTTAGCCTCTAATTGAGAAATGGTACGACTCACGTTTGAAGATGGCATTTGTAATGCTTTTGCAGCACCGATAAAGCTGCCTTTGTCGGCCACCAAAGAAAATATTCGGAGCGAAGTAAAATCAATATTATCCATTACACTACCCCACTTTTGATATCAATACATCCAACTTATACCACCTAATAATCATTAATGATATGAATTATATTATTTGTTATCAATAACGATTCAGCTCAAATTCCCGAAATTATTAAAATAAGGACTCATTTATGAAAATAGGTATATTAGGCGGCGGTATCAGCGGGTTAAGTACAGCGATTGCATTGAAGCAAGATGGCTTTGATGTCGATATTTATGAACGACATAGTCGACCAAGCGAGATTGGTGCCGGTATTGTATGCTGGCCGAATGCTTCATTTGTTCTAGACCAACTAGGGGTGTTAAGCCGAGTGGCCAAAGTGTCTGGTTCGCTCAACTATATGCACCGTTTTTCTAGTAATGGTGAACCGCTAGGCTCATTAGACATATCTCAACTAAATCAATTAATGGCGTACCCTAGCTATTCTATTATTCGTAAAGATCTGATGAGTATATTGACTCAACGGGCAGTTGAACTAAGTATCAATATACATTATCAACATGATGTAACTTCACTCTCGAATAACGATGACGACAAAGTGCGTGTGCAATTTAGCAATGGTAAAAACATCGAACCTGATATCATTGTAGGAACAGATGGCCGTATGAATTCATTTGCTAGAAAGTATGTCAATGGTAATAACGAGCCTGTTTATCAGGGTTTTATTAATTGGATTGGTGTATTTGAGTGTAAAAATGAGATTTTCACTGAACTTTCAGTTTTAGATTATTTGGGCGTTGGAGAACGTTTCGGAATAGTACCAGTATCAAAAACAAAAGCTTATTGGGCTGGAGGTGTCGTATCTCCAAATATAGGCGAGCCAACCCCTGAGTTGTATAAATCAGAACTCCGTTCGCTGTTTACTAGTTGGCCAGATCCGATCTGTAAGATCATCAATGAAACACCTTTATCCCGTATAAATAAAATCTATGTTCATGATCATAACCCGATAAAAATTTGGCATAAAAATAATCTTGTATTACTCGGTGATGCTGCGCATTCCGCTTTACCAACGTCTGGTCAAGGAGCTTGTCAGGCGCTGGAAGATGCATGGCACTTTGTTAATTGTTTAAAAGAAAATATTAATGATATATCTAAGGTATTTAAGCATTTTACCGAATTAAGAATGGCGAAAACGTCAAAAATAACAATGGGTGGTCGCCAAGTTGCCTCATCCATTTTCAACCAAGACCAAGAGTTTTGTAAACACAGGAATTTAGCGAGTAAGAATATGGATCATAAAAGCACTGTTATTGGTATCGCTAAACTCTGGACTAACGGCTTACCTATCAGCGTCTAACCAAGCCTCAAATAAAATTAAAGTTAAAGCCCCCTGCGGTTTGTTCATGTGGCAGCGGAAAGTAATAAGTAACAATGTCGCTTCAATATCTAAATTAATATTGAGCCTCCAGTGTTAGAGGCTTTTCAATAGCTGACTAAAAAATGCAGCACAAATGGCGCAACGTTGACATAATATACGGTCGGTTTAGGATACTTATCTAAAGTGTATTAGTAAGCTGGACACTCTCCATATACCTGAAGGAGGTTGACCACACAGGCGCGCATTTCCGCCTCAGTAATGTCGCTATTTCGACCGTTTTTTCCGTTGCAATGATAAGAACTACTACGAGTAACTACCGAGTTTTGCAAACCATCAGTCAGTTGGATGAAGTCAGGCGGGCGAGCATCCCGAATACACCCTACTTCTCCGGGAAATATGGCTAACACATCGAATGCCGAAAAACATGGACATGTAACGAGCTCCGGTGAGCCTGTAGCACCAATAGTTAAATTCCATGAGTCCAAACATTTGTTTTTGTTTTTGCCTCGCTCCCCAACCAAGGAGACGGTTAACTTAAAATCGCCGCCAGTATTTGGCACATCGGGTAGTAGGCAATCGATCGCTGTTTCAGAAACAATGCTGCAAATAGGAGTAATGTCTTCCTTCCCCAATTTGACTATCAACATAGTCATATCATTTTCAACGAAGTTCTCCCCTTCTATCATAAAGGCTTCGTCGCCAACGAGTACACTTAAGATGTTAGGAGAATTCTGGCAGCCTCGTTGATACTCATTTGCCCGCGTTTGTTGACTAGTAACGCTTATTAACACGAGCGCGATTATAGCAAAAACCAGTCTTAGCCTAAAACAGGTTCGATTATCTGTTTTATGTTGAAAATTCATAATCTAGGTTCCTTTTTAGAATTTATTACCCCCCGCCAATTACGGGGTTTGTGTATTAAGCCCAATACACTTTCCCTGTTGACTCGGACTGCTTTGCATTTTTTAAAGTGTAGAACGCAAATACACTTAGGTAAATAATGGTTATTTATAAAGGTAATTTAATAATCTTGGGTTAGATAAGTATTAAAACAGAGGGGCGGCGAATGCTTATTTAAGGGTGAAGTTATCCACCTGAAAGAATACGATCCTAACTAGAGCATTTATGGTGTACCGCAATATTACAGTGGTATTCAGTCTGCGCTGTTGAATGAAGATGCCACCCTGTTCCGCCGTAAGTATTACAAGAACGGTGCGCATATGGGGTTTATCTTTTCGATGGCAGATCCCAATTTATCGACCTATGATGAAGATGATTTGAAAGCAGCAATCAAAGATTCTCGCGGTGTAGGTAATTTTCGCAGCTTACTTATTAATAACCGCAGTGGTAAGGCTGACGCAGAGAAGGAAATTAACGAGTATTTACCCGAGGCACTGCATATCGAATTTGCAGTGCCTGAGTATTCCGACTTAACCACTAGGAGTGGAGACTGATGGAAGAACTGATTGTTGTTAACCCTTCATCACATTCCAAATACATCTGGACGATTCGTAAACTGACCTTCACATTTATTATTCATAAATTTATTGTTAATCAATGCTCTTCCTGTAAATTGAACACATAAGTCACAATAGAGATTACTTCCCCGAATCGTTAAATTTATACCTGTAGCTCTAACACAAATTGGAGCTTCTATAACCGAGTTTACTATAATTGATTCGCCAGAAGAGATTACTCCGACAGTACTAGATATGATATGTACATTTTCATAGTACCCTTCCCCTACAGGCCCAATTATAATTTCTAGACCTTGAGAATCCCTCATCACATTTGCATTCGTACTCGTCGTTAACAATGCACTTAGCAGGACAATCCCAAGTGCTATCTTATTTTTCCTTAACATGTTCGCTATCCTTATGTTCTAACAAGCTTTATACAAAAATATGCACAACATCAACTCCAATTTCGGTATATAGATATTATCAAAATTACTATTAATCACAATTAAGTAGTTCTATTAAACGACTTAATGCTAAATATCTATCATAGAAAGTTAAAGCTGCTCGCTTGTAATCTCACATCATGGTTATTCTTCCAAATTGTTTGTTACTTAGTGTCAACTTTGACATTAGCGATCTTTGAATGATCGTTGAGATCCTTTATAGATAAGGCTTGGGCAATATCCACGTGTCCATCTTTGTGTCAAAAACGCAAAAAAATTGCGAAAACGCGGTAGGCGAAGAGGAGCGAATTTATCGTGGGTACGCCCGCACGATTAAATGTTTCTCCCAGCCATCTCGATGTCTATGTATTATAATGAACATCACATACAACTGTGTAAAAGAACAGTTAAATGTCGTGTGATTGACAGGCCAGCATTTGAATTAAGTGGATGTTTATGCGAGTAGTTTTCCCAGATTTCGGCGTTAAAAGCCGTATCCAAAAAACGAATAGAATTTCGAATAGTTACACTGATTTATATTGCAGATTCAGGCATACAGCGAAAAGCTCAAGTCAGTTGCTATGGAGTTAGTGAAAACATTAGCGCCAGAACAGCGCCAAGAATTGCAGTTACAACTTTCTATTTTGTAAAAAATATCGTCATCTATCTGTCAACAGCAAGTCCCTTCCACAATTAGCCAATCCAGCACTCTTTTGGACAGAAATGGCTTAGACCTTGAAATCTAAAAGGTAACGCTTACATTACTTTCCCATACAAAATGCGTTATGTGCCATTTTATGTATGACCAAATTAGTGATACCACTACAGTATGCTTAATAATTACCGTGTGGCCTAAGTGACAATAGTCATAGGACTTGTTCACACAGCAACTATTAAACAATCGTCGCATCAATTTAGCAGTTCGGTTCCGTTGAATTTATAGCTCTTAAGTGTTTCTTCTTCTTCGCCTACTATCTTGCCATCTTTGTCTTTAGTGACATTGATTTTTTTCAACGGGAGTCCAGTGTTCGACTGATAGAAAACCTGGGATATCAGTGTGCCTGCGTCATATACCTGTTCATCAATGATATGGCACGTGTTGTATTCCACACCATTTATATTGATATCTTTGAATCCTACAAAGGTAATTTTTTGTTTGAAATCTATCGTTTCACTCTTTGGCGGAGAACCCAAGGTGTATGCTTCAGAATCATAACTTACAGAAAATCTCTGGATTTCTCCCTCTAGCAAAGAGAACAAGCCTAATTTCATTGAAAGAAGCGTATCGAATTTGATTGTGGTAATTTGAGGTGCATCTATTTGAATGAGTTCACGCTCTGTAAGTTCAACCCAACCTAAAGTAGGCCAAATCAGTAGCTTATCAGTTTGGCTGCCCATTGAGCCTCCATATATCGTCTTCATCTCAATTTGGTTAGCACCATATTTATCAGCAAGCTGCTTGATTTCAATATTTTTTTGAGTAGTACCAACAGTCGTACCGCCCTTATAATTATATTCTACGTAATACTCTCCCACTTGGTAGAGACTCTGACTGAAACATTCATCTGCCGATTTTGCCACATTGTTGACATTTTCGGTCACAGTGGTGGTAGTGCCACTATCGGAACCGCAACCAACAATAGCGGTTATTAACGCACTAACAATTATTATTTTCGAATCTAACATTTTCACTTTGAGGCCTTAAATTATCTTATTTTAAATATTACCAAGTAATACTTATTCTGTTGTTATAACGAATATCCTTATATATATTTATGCATCCGTACGTATTTTTGAATTACGTATGATTTAGATCAATTTTAGCGTGACGATTTACCTTGTGTTTGTAAGTGTGTGTAATTTTTTAATGAGGCGATTGGAACACAAATCAGGCGTATAAGCGTGGTACAGATCAATACTAAACTACCTATAACAGATGCATTAGCTATAAAAAACACTAGAACAGATTTATTTATATTGAATATAAAGGGGATGATCAAACCTCTAACTTATTTGATCAACAAGACCGTTTTCATGAATGGAATCAACCTAACCCACTTGCAGACATGAAGATGCTAAAAACATCAGAACGCGAGCTAAGCTACCTTACTCAGGAACAGAGAACACATCTATTGGCAGATATTCAAAGCAGTCCCATTGCTACACAAATGACACAAATCATTAAAATTTGCCTCACAACTGGCGCACGAATAACAGAAGCAATAGACCTAAAAGGCGCTCAGGTAACAAATCACAAAATCACCTTTATCAATACCAAAGGTAAAAGGAATAGGACGGTATCTCTTTCAGAAGATTTATATAATGAGATATACTAGGACACAGCAGGCAGGTTATTTACGTGTGATTATGGTGTGTTGTATAAATGGCTAAGCCGGTGTATTTCAGATTTACCAAAAGGACAAGCAACTCATATTTTAAGACATACTTTCGCGAGTTATTTTATGATAAACGGGGGCAATATTTTAGTATTACAAAAGATACTTGATCATGTAGATATAAAGAAAACAATGGCATATTCCCACTTTTCCCCATCACATTTACAAGACGCAGTTTTGTTTAATCCGCTTGCCAGCATGAGCAAATAAAGTGGCGATGAAATGGCGGTGAACAATACAAACATGTATATACAGTATTTTTTAATCATACACCGTATATGACCATATTAGAGGCCACTCACACACCATCACATCAACCTATTGACTTTTATTGTTAAAACACTATTAATCAAGCCAATTCTAGGTCTGTCCAGGTGTAATGCCCTTCACTGTTCAGCTCACCGGTTTTAATATCAATGGCTTCTGAAAACAACGGACTATCAAATACAAAGGTATGGAATTCACCATTCTCACCACAAGGATCGATGCCCTCTGGTAAGCTGGCGATAAACGCGTCGTCAAAAACTTTACCGACATAGTCTGCAGATAAACGACGAGGGTCAACACAGGTAACAATCGCTTTCTGGCCACCCGCTAACATATCGTTGGCAAGTTGTTGAGTATCTAGCTCCCACAGAGGAAAAATCGCTTCAATACCAGTACCTTTGAGATTGTTAACACGGTAGTTTTTGATGTCCGCTAAGAACAGATCGCCGTAGGCAAAGTTAACAACTTCACGCTGTTTGGCTTTTTCAACAAACGCATCCATTATCGCTTCGTATTCAATATTGCTACACGGATACGGAATTTCGATAATATCCAGCGGTAAGTTCATTGCCGCGGCCTGACGCTGTAACAATTCAATACGCACAGAATGTACCGCGGTACGTTGATATTGGGCATTGACTGAACAAAAGATACCCACGATCTCGATAGCTGGATCGTTCGCCAATTGCAGACATGTCCACGCAGCATCTTTACCGGTACTCCACGATACTAAGGTCTTTTGTTTTTTCATATAATTTAACTATCCAAGTGCTGAATTTTAGTCATTCGTAATTAAGTTCTTAAGTACTCACCGCTTATTTATAGGCACAATGACGGCAATCATTACCACAACAGCGAGCACGTTTTAAGTGATACCACTCACTAAACACATAACGGCCATCTTCAATGGTAAAATCGATGTTCTCAACTAATTCGGTTTGATGACGATATGGTTCTGCCAGTGCAAAACGCGCTTTGGGTGAACCCGCCGCATCAAGCTGTTTATTGATTTCGACACCGATGACCTTGGCTAAACATGCTTTACACAAACAATCACTCAACGTACCTAATGGCATAATGGCGGGTAAATCTTGACACCAACAACCACCCTGCTCAATTGCCGGGGCAACGCCACAACCAAATTCCGCTTGGCATTCTGAACATTTCTTAGCCACTGGAGCTGACATTGGCTCCACATTCTCTTCAATTTTTACACTTGTTTCATCAACCACTGATTTCGTCATACTTTCAATTTCCAAGTTATACATTCTCACTTTCGTTTGCGTACTGCTGTTGCCATGCTTCGATAATAGCAACAAGTTGATCTAAACCGTCTGTTAAGGCAGCGGGACCAGGTTGTAATATATTTGCTGATTTAACTTCAAATAATTGCTTATTTTTAACTGCGCTGATCGCATCCCACCCTGCTCGGGCAGCAAGCTGTTCAGGCTTAAATTTACGCCCACACCACGAACCAATGATGATGTCAGGATTCGCATCAATCACGATAGTTGGATCAGCAATAATACGGTTCTTCGCTAATGACTCTTTAGCAAGATCAGGGAAACACTCGTCACCACCGGCGATCTCAATCAGCTCTGACACCCATTGAATGCCCGACATGAGAGGATCATTCCACAACTCGAAATAAACTTTAGGACGCTTGCTGTATTTAGCGGCATTGAGTTTAATCCGTTCAATCTTGCTTTCTATCTCTTGTAACCAAATCGCAGCCTTATCACTCGCACCAACCAGACTTGCTAACATCATGATCATGTTAAACACTTCTTCAACCGAGCGCTGATTAAAAATATGCACAGCAACACCCTGTTTGATTAATGCGCCAGCAATATCAGATTGAATATCAGAAAACCCCAATACTAAATCAGGTTTTAAATCGAGGATCTTATCTATCTTTGCAGAGGTAAATGCAGATACTTTCGGATGCGCTTGTCGCGCGTGCGGAGGACGAACAGTATAGCCTGAAATACCAGCAATACGAGACTCTTCGCCCAGTATGTACAGCATTTCTGTGGTTTCTTCTGTTAAACAGACAATCCGTTTCGGGTAGTAGTCCTTCATTTTATTTAATCCGCAATTTGATTCTACTTGCGAAAGTATATCTTGTTTAGTAGAAACTGAATACCCAGCAATTATAAGGTTATAGCACCTTTAATTACTGGGTAGTTTTAATTGCAAGAAGTGTCACGCTGACTATTTATGATTAGCCAATTTAGCTAAGCTTACAGGCCCATCACATAACCAAATGCAATAAAGCCAGCTACCACAGCCATAATCGGTAATTTCAGTGTGCGCAGTGCAAAGAAGCCAATGATAACCGCCGCCATATCAACAGGGCCGGCAATCGCAGAGGTAAATACAGGGTTGTATAACGCTGACATAAGTAGACCAACAACCGCAGCATTGATACCCCATACCGCACCCGCTACTTTCGGCTTAGCCGCGAGCGACTCCCATGCACCATGGAAACCCAATACCAGTAAGAAACCCGGTAAAAAGATAGCAACAGTGGCAATTAACGCGCCCATCAATGGCGAGTTAACCAACAAATCAGCACCTAAGAATGCAGATAACGAGAACATAGGTCCCGGTACAGCTTGCGCTGCTGCATAACCTAATAGAAATCTATCTGTATCAATCGCATCACCTAACGCTTGTTGCAGCATAGGTAATACCACATGGCCGCCACCAAATACTAAGCTACCCGATTGGTAGAAGTCAGCAAAGAGTGTTAACCATGTTGGTGAATTGGTTAATAACGGTAAACCCGCAAACAACACCGCAAAGATCACGAGTGGTAAGTAATTAACCCCGCCTTTCGTGGCTAGCACTGGTGTTGCTTCACTTGGTTTTTTCAGCTGCATACCAATCACGGCCGCTGCGATAAGCACCAGCATTTGCGTTAACAAACTTGGCACCATCAGCAATACCGCAGCCGTTGCCACACAGATAGTGACCGTACTGCGCTCTTTACAGAATCCTTTGTACATATTTAGCGTTGCATCAGCAACAACCACAACCGCTAATAATTTTAATCCGTGGGTAATATTCACTAACCATGTCGCATCTTGTGCCGCGTTGGTTGTTGCTAGAATATAAAGTAATAACACCGAAGGGAATGTAAATGCGATGAACGCGGTAAAACCACCAACAACACCGGCACGACGTAAACCGATGGCAAAACCGATCTGACTCGACCCCGGGCCTGGTAAAAACTGACTTAATGAGATTAATCTTGCATAGCTTTCGCTATCTATCCACTTTAGTTTTTGAACGAATGTTTTCTCGAAATAACCGATATGTGCAGCTGGGCCACCAAAACTGATCCACCCCAATGTAAAAAACTGCCAAAATACTTCTAAAACTTGCTTCATTGCTTCGCCTTCTCTAGCTGTTATGCGCTTCAAATTTACGCACTGTTATTATATTTCAGTTTTATTGCAGTTATATGACAAAAGCAAAGGTTTGCAGCAAGTTATATGGCTATTTATAGCGAAAGCACGAACAAAGTAACAACTCTTGGTTTGTTACAAAAATTAATATCTTAAAAGTTGATAATAAGGGTGTTTTTAACCTGGGATGTAGCAGGTCTCATCGGGATGCGCTTCATAACTCAGTGCCATTCTAGCGACGATATCAGCAGGCACATTATGCGTACTGATGAACTGACCACGGCAGTGAATGATGTGCGGCGTTATATCATAGCTTGCAGCAATGTCTAACAATGCAGTTAACTCCCATAAACGAATGCTGGTATTACTGACAATCACAGATTTTCCTTGGCTTAGCGCGTTACGCATGTTTTGCTGGCAAAATTCATGCGCACGTTTTATTTTACGTCCGTCATAGCAATACTGACCTTGCTTATTGATAAAGTAATGGTCGGCTTCACAGTGCACGGCATCAGGAATCGATTGCATATAATGCTGAGCGAGTGTCGATTTACCCGAACCCGGGATCCCGCGGATAATAAGCAAACAAGGGAAAAATGGTTGTAATGAGAGTACTGGCATAAAGGCGGTGATAACAACGTGTAAAGTATGAAGCGTGTAAGTATAAGGCCTCATTTTATGCATGCAATATTAATTTTCACTCGCCTATGTAGCTATTTGACGAACAACAGTGATGCTGATAACCCCTGACTTGATTAAGTCTTAATCAAACAATAGAATTAGTACTTACTCATAAAAAAATAAGGTTTAGTGATAAACCTTAGTTTTTTTGTTTAATTTTTGTTTAACTTTTTATTTATTTTTTATTTAAAATGGCTCGGAACTATTCCAATCATTTGATAACCAATACATAATCTATTCAGTAATGTGTATTTTTCATTGCCTCTAATAAAATCAATCCAACCAATAAGTGACATCATGAATATTAAATTAATATCAGGCGTGGTAATCGCCGGTCTTGCAGTTAGCTATGCTGGCGGCAAAATCTACATGACAGACAAAGTAGAAAAACAACTTGATGCCAAGATCATCGAAATGCAGCCAATGCTTGATGTTAAATATGGCGATCTCAGTGTTGAACCTATCACCCAAAAAATCCAACTACATAACGTAGTACTTACCCCGGCGGATGGCAGTGGTAACCCGATCACCATCAATGAAATTACAGTGAATGAACTGGATACTTCATCGGAATTCCCAACTGCATTAGATTTTGTACTAAACGGGATCTCAATAAGCATTGATGACATTGAACCACAAACAGCCGATCGGCTTAAGGCACTCGGCTACAGCGATGACCTGCTTATCAGCTTATCAACAAAATATACTTACGTTGATAACGTGATGGATTGGCAGTTTGGTTTAAGCGCACAAGATATGGGTAAAATGGAATATTCGCTTAATATCGCTAACTTCGAATTTGATCCTAAACAGCCATTAACGCTATTATTTTCTTACCCGAACTATCAACTTAACTCGGCTGAATTTACTTATACTGATCAATCACTTGTTAATCGCATGATGAAACAAGAAGCGGAAAATTCGGCGATAAGTGTTGAAGAGTTAAAACAACGTTTATCAGATAAAATAAACGCAATGTTAGCGGCTGATCTTGAAACAAGTAATGAAATGAGTGATGCGGAAGTGAACGTTGCAAAAAATGCAGCAGAAGCGTTTATTAAATTTATTAACGATCCGCAAAGTATCACTATTTCTATTAATCCAGAACAAGCAGTAACATTAGGTGAGATCACCCAAGCTCAAAATGATCCAGCTAAGTTAATCACCTTACTTAACATGGTATTTAAAGCCTAGTATTTAAAGTCTTAGATTGGTATATACCCAAGTTACTTCAAGATGCTATATCAGAGACGAGCAGGGATATCAGAATAAGGCGAAATATGTAGATAATGGTTATTCCATTTTCAAATATTGCAACGCAGTGCTGTTATTTCTGCTCGCCTCCCGTGGGGCAAGCCGAACGAAGGCATCTTCGGCGTTATGAAGTCTTGATTTAGAATAACTAAATCCTCGACTTCATGCCTTGAATATACACTTATTTCGGCTTGCTGATTGTGCATCTTGAAGTAGCTTGGGTATAATAATATAAGTGATGTCAGCTAATTTACAGCTAGCTGACATCATGCTAATCACATAGTTGTGGTAAAATAGCATCAGCTTCAAAATCAAAATCTTCTTTTACCAAGTCATTCGCACATAATTGTTCTCGAACTTGACTCAAACCATTACGAATAATTTGTCGGACTCGTTCGCGGGAAATATCCATTAATTGTGCAATGGCTTGTAAGCTCATAGGATCTTGGCCTTTAAAACCAAAACGTAAGCGAATGATATTCTGGCTGCGCACCGGTAAATATTCTAATAAAGCATCCATATACTCGTAATAGTCGCATTTTTCATAACGAATATCCGGCTGGCAATCAACCTCTGCGGCCACCAAATCTTTTAACGTCGCTAATAAGTTATCACCACTGTGTATCTCTTTATCCAGCGAGCCTTCATTGAAATAGTGACCCAATATATTCAAAACTTTACGGGGCGAAATCTTTAACTCTTGTGCGATCTTAGTAATACCTTCGTTGGTATCAACATCTAGACCGAGCTCAGAAGACGCTTTCAGTATCTGCTTATATACACGGGTAACATGAATGGGGATCCGGATCGTGCGAGAGTGATTCATAATATACTGTTCGATGTTATTCCTTATCCACCAAACTGCATAGGTTGAAAATCGACAGCCACGTTCGGGGTCGAATTTATCGACGGCATGCATTAGCCCCGTATTACCTTCTTGAATGATCTCGGCCCAATCAAGTGAGTAATTCTGGTATTTCTTTGCCACCATCAGCACCAACCTAAGATTAGATTGGATCATCGTATCTCGTGCAGCCTTATCTCCATTTGCTGCAGCAACCGCTGTATCGTATTCTTCCTGTTTAGACAATAACTGACTAAACCGCTGTAGTTCATCAAAATACACGTCAAGTGCGTTGCTGGTAATGTTACTCATTAATCATCCCTGTTTATGACCGAGCTTGATACTAACACACTAAGGTGACAGCTTGTTCCGTTTTGTTTTATTCTAGTTAATATCGCCAAATAAAAAACAAAACAAAGCGTTAACCAATAATATAGTTTATAAATACAGGGCGTGAATATGACTGTAGCGTTGGCTTAGAAGCGCTTAACTACATGATCGTGGGCGATTCGTCATCTCGGTTAGGCGGGCTAGTTCACTATCTATACTGTCGAGGTTATTCTCTAAAGTCAGCGCTAAGATCTGCTGTGCCCAAGTTGCTAGCTGCGGATTTATTTGATAATAGACCCATTGACCTTGGCGTCTGTCGACCACGAGTTTGTGACGACGTAATTGTGCCAAATGACGAGATATTTTAGGCTGACTTTGCTGCAATGCATGCGTTAATTCACACACGCATAACTCACTCTCGTGTTGTATTAATAAAATACTTTTTAGCCTAGTTTCGTCCGCTAAGCATTTGTAAAATTGAATTAAATTCATATTTGAGGTTACATAAAGTGGCACACGTTGCCACTCTATATAAACCTTGTTTAGCTGTCAAACCGTTCTAGCCTGGTCGGCCGTCTACACGGGGCTTAATTAACATTGGCGCATAATGATATGCGAACAATCCAAAAGCAATTAACCAGAATACGATGCTTAAGTTGATGAAAGTAATATAATACTGCATCCAAAATACCGGGCCGATCACGCGTATAATTGCCGCAATAAAAATACTCAAGAAGCCCCAAAACATCGCTTTCGGTTGTTGCAGCGTACGACCGGTATGACCCAGTGAAACTCGAGATATCATCGCTAAAATTAATCCACCCATGCCACCAACAGTAATTAAATGCCACAAATGACTAACAAATGGGACCTCAATAAAGTAACTCATGCCCACAGTGAATAGCCCCATCCAGATGAAGAATATAGCACCATGAATTGACCATAACAGGGGTACACCCAAGGTAATCCAAGGTTTCCAGCGGAACCAACGTATTGCTTGGCAACCACCAGAGAGCAGAAATAAACTACCAAATACAAATGCTGGCACTGTAAATAAGGGCTGAAATAATAACAATGCGGTAATGAGGGCAAGACTACCTGTCGCCAATTTTTCTAACCAAGGTAAGGGTAATACTTTTGCAGTTTTAGTGCCGTTGGCGGTAAACATAGGAACCACACGGCCTGCCATCACCGACATTAAAACGGCCATCAAGGTTACCGAAGCATACGCCGCTTGGCTAACGGTCATATTCACTAATCCTAATTTAGCCAAATGCATTTCGATGTTGGCAACCGTAAATAACACTAATATCGGAACAAAAAATAAATTACGATACTGTTTAATTTTAAACAAAGGTTTGCCTAAAATATAAGCAACCGCAGGAAGAAAACTTAAATCAATCAATATGATAACGTAATCATTTAAGAGTGTTGGCAAAAGTAAGACAACACGTCCTGCCAGCCAAAGTAGAAATAAGCCAAGTAAAGATGACCCAGAAACACCCCGTATCCCGGTCCAATTTTGAATCGCCGTTAACAAGAAACCGGCAACAATAGCGCAACCAAAACCAAATAACATTTCATGAATATGCCACCATAGTCCACCGCCATAAGGTTGGAATGTGATATACCCCGATAACATCGCCCCCCACAATACTAACGCGACCATGCTAAACAAAGCACCAGCTAAGAAGAAAGGACGAAAGCCAA
Source organism: Moritella sp. PE36 (assembly GCF_000170855.1). Classification (GTDB taxonomy): domain Bacteria; phylum Pseudomonadota; class Gammaproteobacteria; order Enterobacterales; family Moritellaceae; genus Moritella. The sequence goes on from NZ_ABCQ01000046.1 coordinate 33,294, forward strand.
GACGTAACACAGGGAGGATTTGTTGTTCCTCAGCTAAGTCTGTAATTTGCATTGATTTAACCTTTTTAATAATGATTAGTATTCAGTATATAAGGGAACATTGGCTCTGTAATTGACAAAAGGCAAGTACCCTACTTCATCAGTCAGGTATTTGCCTTTATACCCAAGTTACTTCAAGATGCTATATCAGAGACGATCAGGGATATCAGAACAAGGCACAATATGTAGATAATGGTTATTCCATTTTCAAATATTGTAACGCTGTGCTGTTATTCCTGCTCGCCTCCCCTAGGGCAAGCCGAGTGAAGGCATCTTCAGCGTTATGAAGTCTTGATTTAGAATAACTAAATCCTCGACTTCATGCCTTGAATATACGCTTCATTCGGTTTGCTGATTGTGCATCTTGAAGTAGCTTGGGTATATATTGATACAATCAAAATGTGTTAGTAAATAACAGTAACCGCGAGTTCACTCTCGGCATTCCAACGATAATAAACATCGCCGTTTGCTTGGCCAAGTCGAGGACGTTGGCTGACGGTTGTTGATATTTTGCCTTTTGCTATCCACAGTGCCAGCATCGCATCGATTCCGTCCTCGCTAATAGCAAACTTTTTAGCTAGTTCAGCGCGACTGGTTTTGCCGTTAGCAACAAGATGATCTTTCAGACGAGTTAAAATCATAGTGGCCTAGCTCCTGTTGTCGTTTTATTTTATTGCCTTGTTTCTTCAGCAGTGCTACAACTATCAGCATCAATATACTGAAGAAGCCTATCCAGCCCATGCTTGATGCCGGATGCGCAGAAAACTCAACAATTTGATAATACATAGTGGCAACAAAATAGCCTAAGAACATGGTCCAACCGGCAATAAATAGCGCAAATGGACGACCAAATTCACGTACATAAGCGCCCATTGCCGCAGCACAAGGTGTGTATAACAGAATAAACAATAAGAATGCAAAGGCTGCTGCATCAGAGCCAAAACTGTCTTTTAAGTTACCAAAAAGAGTCACATCAACGTCTTGATCGTTTGCAACTGCATCCATGTCGGTCAAATCGCCGACATCAACACCCAGTGGATCGGCATAACTTAAGGCCGCGAGGTTTGCAGGAATAGATAAAACTGCTTCTTCTAAGCTGGCTAATAAGTCAAACTCAGCATCATCTTCCGCGCTTGAATACAAGCTATTCAAGGTGCCAATCACCGCTTCTTTGGCAAAAATACCCGTGATAATACCGACTGTTGCCTGCCAGTTATCGGCTTGAATACCAATCGGTGCAAGTAACGGGGTAGCGACTTGTGCAACTTTCGACAATATCGAGCTTTCAGTCTCTTCGTTACCAAAACTGCCATCTGTCCCTAATGAATTAAAGAAACTTAAGAAGGCGACAACTAACACAATGGTTTTACCGGCCCCAAACACAAAACGTTTTAGTTTTTGCCAAGTGATGATCAACATATTCTGCATTGTTGGTAATTCGTAATCCGGCATTTCCATGATAAAGCTATCACTGCGGCCTGGATATAGACTCCAACGTAATAGCAGCCCGGTGAATACGGCAACTAAAATACCAATCATGTATAAAGCAAAGACAATATTTTGGCCATGTTCAGGGAAGAATGCCGCCGAGAATAACGCATAAACAGGTAATCGCGCACCACACGACATGAACGGTGCCATTGCTGCGGCTAATCGACGCTCACGTTCATGTTCGAGTGTACGTGTAGCCATAATAGCGGGCACATTACAGCCAAAACCAAGTACCAGTGGTACAAATGCTTTACCCGGTAAGCCAATACGTTGCATTACCTTATCCAATACAAACGCGGCACGCGCCATATAACCCGAGCTTTCAAGTAATGACAAGAATAAATATAAACAACCAATCACCGGAATGAAAGTCGCAACGGTTTGAATACCACCACCAATACCATTCGCAATAATAGTGACCAACCAGACAGGTAATATCCCATCAAGCAGATAATGCCCCCCATCAACCAGTACACTACCAAAGCTAATATCAAAGAAATCAATGAATGCGCCGCCGATATTAATCGAGAACATAAACATCAGATACATCACAACAAAGAAGAACGGGATACCAATGTATTTATGCAATACCACTTGGTCGACTTTATCACTGAATGAGCGGCTTAACTTGCCTTCCTGACGACGTACTTTATTACATAACTGGTGTAGGAAGGTGTAACGTACATTGGCAATATGGAAATCGGTTTCGATTGACTCCGCCACTTTATTTTTAACCTCTGACACCTGGATAAGGATATCAAGGCTTAGCAAATCACTCACCAAACTGTCATTTTCTAATGCGCGTACAGCCAGCGATCTTGGCTCTACATCATGCTCATAAAAATGAATATCTAATTCGCTGATCGCTGATTCGATCTCTGGACCATAATTCATCACCAGCGGTGTTATTTTCACGCCTTTCTGCACTAATGAATGCAAGTCTTGCTTAAACTCATTAACTTCATTTTTAGCATTGGCAGACAAGGCTAAAACCGGACAACCAAGAGCCTTTTCTAACTTTTTAATATCTAAGACTTGGCGTTGACGCGCGAGCACGTCCATCTTGTTTAACACCACAACCATAGGACGGCCTAACTCACGTAATTGCAGCGTCATATATAAGCTGCGCTCTAGACATGAAGCATCAACCACATTTATGATCAGGTCTGCAGCATGATTTAACGCCGCTTTCGAGGCTATCATTTCATCAACACTGTTGACTTCATTACTGCTATCCAGCGCATAGATGCCCGGTAAGTCCGTTAATAAGAACTCATCACCGGCATGACCATAACGGCCGGTTTTTTTATCAACCGTCACGCCGGCCCAGTTACCAACACGTTGGTTAGCGCCTGTTAGCGCATTAAATAAGGTGGTTTTACCGCTATTCGGATTACCAATCGTTAGGATCTGGTACAACATTAAACAACCTCGACTTCAATTTGTTGCGCCAGTTGCTTACGAATAGCAACAGAAACACCGCGAACTGATATTTGTAAAGGATCACCCATAGGCGCACGACGAATCAGCGTCACTGTAGTCTTAGGTAATATGCCCATAACCATTAACTTCTTGCGTGTGTCAGCTGGTAAACCTGACATGTCGGTAATTTTGGCGACAGCCCCATCGTTTAATAACGCTAACTTCATATCTACACCTAATCCTAAT
>NZ_ABCQ01000045.1 GCF_000170855.1 Moritella sp. PE36
CATTAGCGGCAATAACAATACACTCCGCCGCTGCGATCTGCTGCTGTGTTAAAGACGTCACTGGCGCCACAGATGAATGACACTCAATATCTGCTTGCCAATTTAATTCTGCTACTGCTTTTTCTAATAAACCTGCAGCGATGAGGCTGCTTGCGATGCCACTTGGGCATGCCGTTACGATTGCAATTTTCATTATTAATATCCCTTATTCGCAAATAGTGATGCGCTCACTCAAGGTGATCACTTCATTAAAATCTTTAACGCCAACACCAACTTGTGTTACTGCTAATGCAGATAACGCAGTCGCAAAACTTAATGTTTGTTTTTTATCCCAGTTATTGAGATGACCCCAGCACATACCAGCGACCAAGGTATCACCCGCTCCGACAGTACTGACAACATCCATTGTTGGTGGTTTTGCCTGTAACCATCCCTCTTTGTTTAACCACATCACCCCTTCAGCACCCAGTGATACCACCACGTTGGCAATACCTGTACTTGATAACTGCTCAGCAATTTCTGCCAAAGACTGATCTGCCAGTGATCCACCTTTCGCCCAATGCAGCAATTCTTCATCGTTCGGTTTGATGAGCCAAGGCTGAACTGCAATACCTGCACTCAGCGCGGCATTGCTGCTATCAAAAAATACTTTCTTACCTGCCTGCTGTAACTGTGCGATCCAATTCGCACATTGCTCAGGTGTCACGCCAATAGGCAAACTACCCGCAATGACAAATACATCGTGATCAAGGGATAGGTTAAATAACATGGTTTCAAATTCCGCAATCGCGGCAGCCGTTACGCTCACACCCGGAAAATTAATATCACTGACCTGGCTGCTGGCTTCGACTAATTTAACGTTGATGCGCGTGGCACCTTGTACGCGGATAAACCTATCTGTGACCTTGATACGCCCAAATAATTGACAAAAAGCATCTTCATTCTCAATGCCTAAAAAACCAGTTGCAGTCACCTCTGCACCCAGTTCTGCCAGTACTTTAGCCACATTCACACCTTTACCTGCTGGCGCTAATACACAGTGCTTAACTTGGTTTACCGCTCCTTTCGTCAGCGTGTGTAAATGCCCAGTTAAATCTAATGCGGGGTTTAACGTTACCGTGACTACTTTTAATTTTGCTAATTGCATGGTCATTATTTACTTTCACCTAATCTAGCTTCAATACCGTCACCTATGGCTTTTAGTGCGAGCTCCGCATCACCACCATTCGCCGTAAATGTTAATGCTTCATCACAACGCACGCCTAAAGACATTAATTTCATTAAACTTTTCGCATTGGTTGATTTACCAGCCGCGTTGGTGACTTGAATATCGGCCTGAAATTGCTTGGCGATGCTCACCAGTATTGCACTTGGTCTTGCATGTAAGCCATGGCTGTTATGGATAGTGAATGTGGCCGTGATGCCGCTCGGTTTTACTTCTGTTAATAAACGGATAATGGTCTCGGCATCCGCATTAAACAATTGACTGACTTGTTGTTTATAAATTAAATCGATCACGCATTGCATATTATCTCGATGCAAGTTGTTAGCACTTGCCAGCATGATCATACCTTCAACAGCTAAACTTCCTTGCTGTAATCTCTGTGCTGGGGTCACAAATGAGATCGCAGTAGTGGTTACTGACTTCGTTGTTTTCGCTAACCATAAGCCCTGACCAAGATGAGTCGCAGGTGATGTGATCGCATCTGCGACACCGGTATTATCAATACAGTGGTGATGCTTCAGTAACCCTGCTGCAACAGCCGTCAGTTGTGATAAATCCTGCGCAGGGAAAGCAAGTTGCACTAGGTCTGTGGTTAATAGTGTGGCTGATTGCTGATTATTACCTTCGAGCAAGGTAATAACCGATTCAGCACTATCACATTGCTGTAGTTGCTGTTCGATGCCGTCAGCACTGAGTACATGTGTGAGTTGCTTTAAAATAGCAAGATGTTCATCTGACTTAGCCGCAATCGCAATGGCGAGGTAAACAATTTGCCCCTCACCCCAATCAACACCTTGTGGATAATGATGTAACTGCACTCCGGTTTTATTGACTAAGTCACGTGTATCAACGGTGCCATGCGGGATAGCGATACCATTACCTAAGTACGTAGAGTGCTGCGCTTCACGCGCTAACATACCGTCGACATAACTTGCTTCAACGTATGTTTTGTTCGCCAAGCTTTGCGCAAGGGCTTTAATGGCGTGCTGTTTGCTCGGCGCCGATTGATTTAACTGAATGTCATTCGAAGACAGTGACAACATAACTTTACTCCATACTTCTGTAAATAATATCGTAGGTAATAATGCGACTACTCTTTGTTTAAATATTTGCTTACTCTTTACTTACTCTGTGCTTTCAATATGCATCAACACGACAGCTGAATCGTTTCAGCAAATAGGCCGTTAAAAAGGCTTCAGTGATGACAAAATGATTATAAATGGCATTGCTGAAACCTTTCAGCTAATATACTGAAGTGTTTCTGGGCTGATTACAATTGTTCAATAACAAATCATGTCAGAAACTATGAGCGAGCGCACAGATTAGGGATGAAATAACCATGACATTAGATGAAATAGCCAAACTAGCCGGTGTATCACGTACCACAGCCAGTTATGTGATCAATGGTAAAGCCAGTAAGTACCGTATTAGTGAAAAAACCCAAAAGAAAGTAATGGCTGTCGTTAATGAGCATAATTACCGCCCCGATCATGCCGCACAATCGTTACGCGGTGGCAGCAATCGTTCGCTTGGCTTAATCATTCCGGATTTAGAAAATAGCAGTTATGCAAAGTTAGCCAAATTACTTGAGCGTGATGCGCGTAAAGCCGGATACCAGCTCATTATTTCTTGCTCTGATGATGATGTGGATACCGAGATAAAAGTCGCAGAAACCTTATTAAGTCGTCGTATTGATGCGTTATTAGTGGCGAGTGCCCTGCCTGCTGATCACAGCTATTACCGCACCGTTCAAGCCAATGGTGTGCCGGTTATCGGATTAGATCGCGCCATGGATGATGAAATTTTTGCGTGCGTGATCAGCGAAGACTTAGACGGGGCTTATGAGTTAACCCAAGCCTTATTACAACAAGATATTTGTTCTATCGGCTTAGTTGGCGCAGTACCAGACCTGTGTATATCGAAAGAGCGTGAGCAAGGGTTCCTCGCCGCGATCAAGCAGCATGGAAACCCAGTTAAAAAGTTAACCGCTTATGGCGATCACTTTAGTCAAGAACAAGGTCAAGCCCAAGTGCAACAATGGATAGATAACGATACTGTTCCTGATGCCATCTTAGCCACCTCATATACGCTGTTTGAAGGCGTACTGGATTGCTTGATACTCAACCCAAGTTTAATGGCAACAACCAAACTAGCTACTTTTGGTGATAACCGTTTATTGGATTTCTTACCCAGTAAAATTCAATCATTACCGCAGCAATTTGAATTAATTGCCGAACACGCACTTAAAATGGCGTTAAATGCCGTGAATGGCCGCAACCAACCGGGTGTTGAAGTCGTATCTCGAAAAATAATCCGTCGTTAATACAAGCCAGTTCCCGCACAAATATGGTTATCGATACGGTGCAAATAAAGGCAATAGCCAGTCAACGAAGGTTTGTACTTTCAGCGGTAATGGACTGGCCGTTGGCGTCAGTAAATAATAACTATATGGACTGACAAATCCGGCTGAAAATGGCACCACTAAACTGCCATCTGCTAATTGCTGAGTGACAAAAAATCGCGGGATCAGTGCCACCCCCATACTACTTACCGCAGCCTGACTAAGCATGTAGAAATGCTCCATACCAAACTTATTATCCGTGGTTAATTCCATGCCGATATCATCTGCCCAATAACGCCATAAACCCGGTCTCGAAGTATGCTCAAGCAAAGTCATATTATTGATATCATGCAGTGATGTCATCTGCTTGGCTAGTTGTGGCGAACACACAAGGCACAAATCTTCATCCATCAACTTGATCACATTGCAACCTTGTGGTGGTGTCTTCGCACTCCGTATCGCAACGTCATACTGATGCTGAGTAAAATCAATCGTAAAATCCCCAATTGATAAATCAACGAATAAGTTAGGATTGCTGAGCTTGAAGCTTTCCAGGCTCGGGATTAACCAACTAATCGTTAAACTCGGTAATACATTAATGGCGATACGTTGTGCCAATTGTGGCTGGGATATGAGCTCTTGCGTAGCACTATTAATTGTTTGCAACGCATTCTGCACCTTGAGCAAATAAGGCTTCGCTTCTTCAGTAAGGACTAATTTTCGATGTTGGCGAATGAATAGGCTCACACCAAGGTATTGCTCTAATATCTTCACCTGTTTACTCACGGCGCCATGCGTCACAAACAATTCCTTGGCTGCTAGCGTAAAACTCACATTTCTTGCGGCTGATTCAAAAGCACGCATGGCATTTAATGGTGGTAAATTAGGATACATAGCAATACTCATTTTAGATGACGAATACAAACTGTGTGAGTTTATCTCACACTACAAAGAAGATAACTCCTTTGCGTTGATCGTGCAAATAAGATTATATACCCAAGTTATTTCAAGATATTGCAATTAAAATTACGCAGGAGTACAACATCATGGGTTTGGATATGTCTTTTCAGTTATCAGCAGAAATTGTTGGACTGTTATTTTTAGTGGCTGTCGTCGCTGGTTTTATTGATTCTATCGCCGGCGGTGGTGGTCTACTGACTATTCCAGCATTATTATGGGTGGGTCTTCCTCCTGCAACAGCCCTTGCAACCAACAAACTGCAAGCCTGTGGCGGTAGCTTCTTTGCCAGTTTTTATTTTATTCGTAAAGGCATGGTCGATGTGAAGAAAATGAAATTGGCCATCGCCTGTACTTTCGTCGGTTCAGCACTCGGTAGTATTGCGATCCAATCGATTGACCCAAGTATACTGGAAGTGATCTTACCTTTTCTTATTCTTGCCATCGGTGGTTATTTTTTGTTTTCCAAACAAATTAGCGATGAAGATAAACATCAACTACTGACGCCAACGCTATTTGCAATAACGGCGGCTTTCGGTATTGGTTTGTATGATGGGTTCTTTGGTCCAGGCACTGGCAGTTTTTTTGCAATGGCGTTTGTATCACTGGCAGGGTTTGGGTTGGCTAAAGCAACGGCACACGCCAAAGTGCTAAACTTCGCGACGAATATAGCGTCGTTGATATTCTTTGCACTCGGCGGCAAGGTACTCTGGGCATTGGGAGGCATTATGTTAGTTGGCCAAGCATTAGGGGCAACACTTGGCTCACGTTTAGTATTATCAAAAGGCGTTAAAATCATTAAACCATTAATGGTCACCATGTCTATTGCGATGAGTTTGAAACTGCTCTATTCATAAACTAAGACGTCGTTACTTGCCACTGCTGTTTGGCAGCCGCATCACGCAAGTAACGGTCAAAAAGTTCTAATAAAGAAGCAGCACAACTGGATAGTTCAACATACGATTTCCCCTCTTCAGGAAACGTATGTACTGCGGCATGACTTTCGGCTAACAACCACAACGCGGTATAACCCTGTGGCTGAAAATAATGCTCAACGAAGTTCAAGACCGTAAAACCGGCGCGGTTGAGATCTGCTGAAATCACCCGTTTAAGCGCTTCACTATCGCAACTACTTAACCACCAGCGTTGATTATATATTTTTGCTTCCATCGTTATTTTCACTTACCAACATTAAAATAAATAGCATAGTTACAGAGTATTAATCATTATTCTCAACAACTAATTCTTATACAGCTCAGACTCTGTTTGCCACGCTTCACGGTTATAATCGTACAATACCCCAGAGCCTAATCGATTAATCTCAATCGTGTCTATGCGGTCATAAAAATTACCGGGGAAAACAAACGACGCTAATAAAAATTCTTTGTTTAACCAGTTCGATGGCACAGGTAAAGTGTCGACATCACTGATACGCCGGCTTGCCGATTTTCCGCGTGTTGTTGCTATTGTCCAACCCCATTGACCAAATGACGGAATATTTCGTTGATACTGTTCAACGTGTAAAAACCCCGCTTCTTTCACCGTTTTACCGATACTCAAAAATGCTTGTTGGGCATGATAAGGTGAGGTTGATTGTATGGCTAATGCCCCGTCTGCAGCTAATAATTGACGCACCTGATTATAAAAGTAATCACTGTAGAGTTTATTCAAATCGGGATGATTCGGATCGGGTAAATCAATAATAATGGTATCAAATTTAGCCCCTTCATCCAGTAGTTTTTCGACTTGTAAAAATGCATCGGTAGCAAACAAGGTTAACCGTGGATCTTGTAATGACGCTTCATTTAATCGCAACATACGTTGTTTGATCGTTTCAGGCGCAGCATAGTTAACTGTATTGGCACCAAACAGGGCCAATAGTTCAGCGTCTAAATCGACTAATGTCACCGCCTTAACAGGCCAACGCAACACATCACGCAGTGCTAATCCATCACCACCACCAATAATAAGCACTTTATCATGACGATTAGATGCCAGCATTGCCGGATACACTAATAAGCTATGGTACAGCTGCTCATCGACACTGGAAAACTGTAAGTGACCATTAATGAATAAATCGGTTACTGGTTCCACTTGGTTTTTCAAATAACGCTCAGTCACCACCACGTGCTGATATTTTGTCGACTGTGAATAGATCACTTTATCTTTATATAACACACTGCTTAATTGCACTAACCAACCTGTACCCAAAGTTAAAATAACCGAGAACAATACAATTAATAACAAATGGCAAAGGAATAATAGTTTAGCCCAACGGATCTTATCTTGATAGCGCCATAAGAATGCCAGACCTGCGATAACATTGAATAATGCCGTCCAGGCTGCGGCTTCCATTATGGGTAACGACAACATGATAGAAACCCAAATAGCCGCACCAATACCAGCGCCAATATAGTCTGCACCATAGATAGTACCGGCGTTATTTTCTAAAAATCGACCGTATACTTGCTGACGCACTCGAGCGATCAGTGGGATCTCCATACCAATAAAGATACCGAGAATTAAACCAAACACATAGGGCATAAATTTAGCGATTTTTTCTAGCTGTTGCGGTAAATAACCATCGAGCACAACATTACTGGGTAAGTTGAACGTCGCCGATAATAACTGTGGCAAACTATAACTCACGGCGATCATCGCTGAAATAATCAAAATACAGCTCATACCAATTAAGGCGATCAAGGCTTCTAACCAAGCGAATGCGGTAAAAGCATCTTTAAACCAACGCGCCATAAACGCGCCGATACCCATTGCCACAATCATGGTACCGATCATGGCATAAATCGCACTTTCAACCGAGCCTAACACCCTGCCTGCATAATGCGAAAGCAAGTATTCATAGATCAAACCACAACCAGCAAGTATGATCATGACCGAGATTAATAACGCATCGTGAAACAATAATGACCGTTTACGCTGCTGTGCTTGTTTTACTTCATTATCACTATTTACAACTGAGTGTTCCACACGGAGCCTTACTGTATTGAGATAGAGTGTTCAGGAATGAAAAAGCCCAGGCCCAATAACACGTTAGCATTGTTATTACTGCCAATCGATATCGAGTCTGAGCTATGACTATTCTAAAATGACCATGCTTAAATAACTATTGTTAAAAAATTATCGCCGCAATAGCGAATTAGCTACCGAGTAACGTCGCCATTGTTAAACCAATTGAAAACGATACCGCTGCCGAAATAACCGCAACACCAATGTTCTTCTGACGAATGACTTCATCAGCAATATCAACACCGGATAAAATCACTTTAATGGTGATCAATTGTAAAACAGCAAAAATAGCCACGCTGATAATCGCTGAGAATGCCCAGTACGTCAGACTCTGAGTGATATTATCAGCAGCGTACGGCGCAAGGCCTGTTGCCGCAGTGATCGCTAAGCCAGAGCCAATTAAAAACCCAGCATAACGAATACCAACAGCCAGATTATCATCTAAGATAAGCTGTTGCAGGCAATCACCGGTGCGTTTAAATAAGTGCACACGATATTTACTCACTAATAGCATAATAATGTTAGCCACAACAAACGCGGCAATCACCACAGGTAAACCATGCCAACCTTCTGTAAGCACCCAAATCAACGCAGAACGCACCACGATTGCAACCGTGACAATATGACCAAACTCAACAAATGCGGCTGTCACATTACCTTTAACGATTTCATCGTGCAGACTGACTTTTTGTAATGCCACCTTATCTTGGAAAAAATGACCTGCTTTAATTAACGCGATCGCTAATAAGCCATATCCTGCCATTTGTGTTGCTTCTTCAAATAATGAATCAGCAAAATCACCACTGGTGACGCCAGTTAATACAATTGCAAGACCTGCTAATCCTGCGGCAAAACTAATACCAAAAGCAAAATTATCACGCTTGGCAATTTCATCATTGGCATGTAAATTTGAAACCCAGCCTTTGATCATTTTTAAACTAACAAATAAAGCAATGATGATAATAAAATCAATAATCAGTGCTTGTGTCGTCCACATCGTCAATCCATCAAACTCGTACATACTCAATCTCCATAACTTACTGTTCTGTCTATTTGCTTAAGGCTGTCTATTTGCGCAAGACTGTCTATTTACCGCGACTGACACCACGTGAGGTACGGCTGCCACTATTACGAAATGACCCCGTATTACTCGTCGCTTTGCTGCTAGTGAACGACTTTTTCGGTTTAGAGTAGCTGCTCACCGTTTTGGTTGGGGTATAACTAGAACGACTCAAGCCAGCCGCGCCTGAACGTTTTTTCGCATAAGGCGAGCTAAATGACTGGCCTTTACGCTGAAATGATTTACGCGTTTTAGTTTCAACGGCAGCTTGCTTTACACTCTGTTTAGGGCTGGTATAACGTGAACGCCCATAGTCATTGTAGTAACTATAACGACGATTTTGGCTCCAATTTGAATAGCCGACACGACCCGTTAAATCACCCAACATACGATACATACCGTACCACTGCCAGAAACTGGTGCCACCACTGCCGCTTTGCCAGTTACCGTAATTTGGGTTACCGACCATCTGACTACCAGCACCGTAATCAGCACCACCACCATTTTGTTCTGCCTGCTGACTAATAGCACCAACACGAGCAAGTTGCCCATCGGACATATCCGCCAACACATTAATCGGATCGGTTAACGCATCATTAAATAAGCTCTGTTTAGACGCTTCTTTAATACGCGTCAATTCATCAAGCAATAAGCCCGCATTGTCTAACGTCAACGTTTCCGCTTTAACATCATTTAATCGCATCGCCAGATTTTGATACAACGGCCCCTGTCGCGTGGCATCTTCAGCGATCAAATTTGCGATACGAGTGAGTTCTGGTTTTTGTTGTTTTAAAACGTGCGCATATTCAGACAACAATCTTACATTACGCACTGAACCCGTTTCAATTGCCGACCCAAGTCGAGTAAGCGACTGTGCAGTACTCGCGACTTGCTGGTTAATTGTCGTTTGCGTTTGTTCAAGTTTTGATTCACAGCCAGCTAATAACTGTAAAATAAATAACAGACTTATTAACTTCCATGGTTTAATCATTGACATAAATGGTCACCTATCTTGCCTACCGACTCTAATAAAATCACGCCATAATATGGCTTTGTAATACCTTGTTACTGTACGTTTTAAGCAACAAAAAATCAATTGGTTATAGCGTGCTAGTTAGCATAACGTCGTAAAAAGTTATCTACTGATTTTTTCGGTGTTTTAGTCAACTTTTGTACCAGCTGAAAAGGAATGGTGGCTAAGCTATAACGTGATTTCATTTCATCTAGCATCACTAACCAGAGTTTAGTCGTCATTTCCGAATCAAATAACGCGCGGTGAAAGCCACCATCCGACGGTATATTTGCATATTTAATCAACTCACCCAATTTATGGCTCGGTGCATCTTGAAAATACGTCTTGCCACCAGCAGTGAACAGCTAAACTCACCTTCATAACCGCGATCAATACGCGTCAATTCAGCATCTAAAAAACGTTTATCAAATGAGGCATTATGCGCAACTAAATTATAACCTTGGATAAAATCGGCAAAGCGATGCATCACCTCTTCACAAGGTGCGGCATCGACTAACATATCATTAGTGATACTCGTGTAATCGGCAATAAAACTGCTCACACGACGACCTGGATACATGAGTTCTTGAAAGCGCCCTGTGATCTCACCATCTTCAATTTTTACCGCACCGATCTCAATCGCACGATCGCCCATATCAGGAGATAACCCTGTTGTCTCGAAATCCAATATAATAAGGGTGTCAGCGTTCACTATCATTCCTACTTTCTCTCTTTTGGTCGCTTATAAGCTAGCCGTGAAGTATAAAACAGTATGCTCACACAAGCGATCTATGTCTACACTAGGGGTATAGCTGTTTTATAAGAGGGAACTGTATGTCGATAAAACCTCTAAGTTGTAGCCAGTTGTATCGAACCTCAACACTGAGCAAGCTTGCTGCCGACTGTAAATCAACCAAACACCTACAGCCACTCGATCAAATCATCGGCCAAGACCGGGCACAACAAGCGGTCGAATTCGCCATGTCGATAAAAGAAAAAGGCTATAACATTTATGCACTCGGTCACAACGGTCTGGGCAAGCGTACGATGATATTACGCTATCTTAACCGACACGAACCGAGCAGTAATAATCATACTATTTTTGACTGGTGTTATACGGTTAATTTTGATGAAGCTCGTCACCCAAAAGTATTGAAACTACCCGCAGGTTCCGCCCATCAATTTAAAAAAGATATCGAAAACCTTATCCATCGTTTAGTTAAAGCTTTACCTATGGCCTTTGATAACGAGATCTACTTCGCTCGCTCTGAGAAACTAAAAAATCGATTAGAAAGCAAACAAGAAGCCATTTTACAAGATCTGACCCAGTCAGCCCGACAGCACAGTATTAGCTTAACATTAACGGTACAAGGCGATTACCAGCTTGTCGCCATGAACGATAAAAATGAAGCCTACTCTGAAGACGATTTTGAAGCATTAAGTGACAGTAAAAAGAAACGATTTGAAACTAAAATTGCAGAATTAGAAATAAAACTGCGTGACATTATCCGTCAATTAACCATTTTGGAAGAAGAGTTCTCCGATAAGATCCAAAAACTTGACGAACAAATCGCACAGGATGTATTGATCCATTGCACCACGCCATTGAAAGAAAAGTACAATCATTTAGCCGAGGTAAAATCGCATCTCATCGCGATGAATAAAGACATATTAGACAATCTTGAGATCTTTGTTGAAGGCAGCGAGGATGATATCTCTTTGGCTTATGCCGCATTAGATAAAAAAATGCCCCGCCGCTATCAAATTAACGTGCTCGTTTGTCAAGAAACCAACTCCTTCCCTATCGTGGTCGAGGACAGCCCTAATTACCATACTATTTTTGGTTATATCGAAAGTGCAACCTTCAAAGGTACCGTGTTTACCGATGCCGCCTTGATCCGAGCTGGTAGTTTACACCGTGCTAATGGCGGGGTGTTAATGATTGATGCGGTCAAAGTACTAGAGCGACCTTATGTTTGGGATGGCTTGAAACGCGCCTTGCGCGCCAATAAATTAAACTTAAGTTCATTGGAACGCGAAGTCAGTTTATCCGGTACCATTTCGTTAGACCCAGAACCAATACCACTCTCAGTTAAGATCATTCTCTTTGGGGATTATCAGACTTATCAACTGCTACAACAATATGATCCTGAGTTCAGAGAATTATTTCGGGTTACCGCTGATTTTGAAGATGTAATGCCCAGAACAGACATTGCAGAAGCACACTACGCACAATTCATTTCGAGTATCGTACACGATAACAATATGCTGCATTGCGATCGTAAAGCCATGAGTCGGATCATCGAGTACAGCTCACGCCAAGCTGAAGATCAGGATAAGCTTTCTTTGCATTCACTTGATATCGCCAACTTATTACGTGAAAGTAATTATTGTGCACGTCTTGCAAATGCCACACTTATACGTCATCACCATGTTGAACAAGCGCTGACAAACAAACAGCAACGAGCAGGTAGATTACAAGACTATCTACTGCAAAGCTTTATGAATGGTTCCACTCTTATTGATATTAAGGGTAATGTGGTAGGACAAATTAATGCACTTTCCGTTATTGCAACATCTGACAGCGAATTTGGTATCCCAGGGCGTATCACCGCAACGGCCTCCTTTGGCGAAGGGGAAATTTTTGATATTGAACGTAAAGTGAAGCTTGGTGGTAACCTCCATTCCAAAGGCGTGATGATCCTATCCGCTTATATTGCGTCGGTATTTGGCCAAACTGCCACGATCCCACTCACGACACGTTTAACGTTCGAACAATCTTACGGTCAAGTCGATGGTGACAGCGCTTCGCTTGCCGAATGCTGTGCTATTATTTCTGCATTTTCGCAAGTACCGTTACGTCAAGATATCGCCATCACCGGGTCAATGGATCAATTTGGCCATGCCCAACCCATCGGCGGGGTAAATGAAAAAGTTGAAGGTTTTTTTGATGTTTGTTCATCGATTACATCACTATCAACACAAGGGGTGATAATTCCGCGCGCTAATGTACATAATCTCATGTTGCGAAACGATGTTATTGAGGCTGTTGAGCAAGGTTTATTCCATATCTGGGCAATTGACCATGTCACTGACGCTATTCAGTTACTCACTAACATCATCGCGGGTTCAATGAACAATAAAGGAGAATACGCACACAATTCGGTTTTTGGCATTACCCAAAACCGATTAACTAATCTGAGAAAAGACCATAACAGCGCGGCCTCAAATACATAAACTTATTCCAGCATAATAAATAGCTGACATTGAATATCAAGGTATTCCCAGCTAATGACCATAAACATGAATGACCACTCATTTAGGGGTAAAATATTAGCTAAATAAGTTGACATAAATCAATGAAATTTTATACTGCAGCTTCTTTAGTCAACGGTAAGTAGTCGCTCTAATGATTAGCCTAGAATGGAATGAAGAGATGAGTGTCGGTATCGATGAGATTGATACTGACCATAAAAAAATCCTCTCTATTATTTCATCTATTATCGAAGCGATTGATACTAACTGTACTGCCGAAACCATCGAAAAACATTTTACCGATCTTACTGCTTGTACTACCGCTCATTTTAAACAAGAAGAAGCATTAATGCAGACATTGGCGTTCAACAATTTTATTGAACACCAAAAGGGCCATCAAACTTTTTTAAATCAGCTCCCCGAATTAAAAAATAAACTGTTAAATTCGAATGATGTAGACGCTGCAGAACAAGTCAGTCAATTTTTATATGATTGGGTTCTTGAACACATTCTCATATCAGATATGGATTATGTGCATGCTTTTCATAATGAAAAAAAACATTCGATATCATTAACCGCCATATTTAAGCGTACGTCTGAGTGGCTAAGCTATCGCATCAACATTTCTACTCGCGTGCTTATTACCTCGCTATTACCCATTCTTGGTATGCTATTACTCAGCTTTATTGCGATCAAAGACAATTACCAACAATACAAAAATATGCTGTTATTAGAAAGCCTCACCCAGATCGTGCAGCAAGTAAATTCACTAACACATAACTTACAAGTTGAACGAGGGTTACTCTCGAGCTACATAAGTTCAGACTACCAGCGTTTTTCTCAGGCCCTCACCGCACAGCAACACAAAAGTAATAATGAAATAGATACATTTTCAACGCTACTGAATTCACGCAAGGAGTTATTAACAGAACCCTTGTTAATCGAGTTTATTAACTCGACCAAAATTGATATTGCTGAATTAAATATATTTCGAAATGGTTTAAAAAATACCAGCATAACCAGTGACCAAATGTTAGAAAAATACAATGACATTATTGCCAGGTTATTGTCACGGGTAAATCGTTTATCACAGATCAAGATGGATGCCCAATTTGCCAATAATATTACTGCGATCAATGCTATCGTCGGATTGAAAGAAATTCTTGGGCGACAACGAGAGATAGGAACACTGCTCATCGATAGTAAACTATCGGTACATGATTTAATTCATAGTGAGCGTTACAAACAGCTTTACATACAACTTGGCATGCAGCTCAATGCTATCTTTGTGTTTAATTATTCAGCGACACCAGCGCAGCAACATGCTTGTGGTAGCTTGTGTAATATTACAGCACAACAAGCATTTATTAATAACACAGTGACCGATTTCATGCTGCAACCAGAAGAGCATCAAAACAGTCAATTTTGGTTTATTCAACTAACAAACCGTATTGATGACATAAAAATAGTCACAGATAAAATCATCAAAGACCTCGACGTTAAAACACAACAAAAATTAGCTAAATTAGAGCAACGGTTTTACCTAGTACTCATTATTATTAGTACCATCGTCATCTTTAATACGTTACTTTTCACAGTCCTCTATCACAGTGTCATCACCCCTATTCGCCATATTACCTATGCTTTAAAACAAGTAACATTAGGCCGTTATAACCAGCAAATGAATGAATACACCTCCAATGATGAAATTGGCGCGATGAATGATGCTTATGAAACATTACGTAGAAAGCTTTTGCAGGCTGACATGTCAAAAAATATTATTAAACGTCAGCAACAATCGTTACTCGACCGACGTAAAGAACGGGATAAATACCGCGAACTGGCGTCAAGGGATACACTAACAGGCGCGTTAAATAGACGTAAATTTAACCTTATCCTGAAACAAGAAATTGGTTTTGCCAAACAAGATAAGCAAAAACTGTCATTATTACTGCTCGACATTGACCACTTCAAGAATATCAATGACGCTTATGGCCATGGTGGCGGCGATCAAGTCCTACGGGATTTCTATGATGCCTGCTTTAATAGTGTTAAGTCTTCCGATATCGTCGCTCGTATTGGTGGCGAAGAGTTTGCTATCTTAATGCCCGAAACGAACAGCACGCAAGCACACATCATTGCCGAGCGACTCCGCCATAATGTGAGTAAACTGCAGGTACCTTATGGTCAGGATAATATTCGCCTAACCGTGAGCATTGGACTGGCCCAATGGCAGGAGTACGATTCACTTAATGCCAAGGAGTTTATCGCACATACCGACAAAGCACTTTATCAAGCCAAAGATAATGGTCGAAATTGTGTTATAGAGGCATCTTAATCATTTAAATCAACCGATTTTATTAGTGTCGATACATATAATTCCAATCTCCTATATAAGAAGTTATCTGCCTAACGTAGATATCTACAGGTTCAGAGCTATACTTTTCAGATCCTAATAAATTTTAGTTGAGAGGATGTTATGTCTAACTATCAACATACTTTATCAAGGGACGGACACCTTCAAAGAAAAACTTCAAATTATTCTAAAACAAAAACCATTATTATTTATTGCTTACTGTTCTTCTGTGTATTCACACATTCCGCTCTAGGCAGTGAAAGCAAGCGTGTGGCAATTATTTATTCCGCCCCATCGGCTGCTAATTCATTTGATCCATTTATATATTCTCAACTGTTTATGGCTGCACAGCATCAAGCGATGATGGCAGGTATTCCATTCGATCTTCTTGATGAAAACGATCTTATGGATATCAATAACTTATCTGGCTATAATGCCCTAATTATACCGTCTATGCAGTATGTTTCCTCGTCAAAGGTTGATGCGATTGAAAATGCCCTTACTCAGGCGGTTCAAAATTTCGGCATTGGTATTATTACATCGGGACATTTTATGACCCATTCCGAAAATAATGTACCTCTTGCAAACATCAATCAGCGAATGGAGCAACTGCTGGGAGTACGAAGTACGGGAGGAGGAACGTGGGGAGTTCAAACCACAATGAAGGCCAACTCAATAACACATCCTGTAACACGTGATTACTCAGCAGATGAAGTATTGCTTTCATGGAATGCCGTTTGGACCTTCATTTATCAGCCTGTTGAAGGTGCAAATGTGACAGATATTGTTAGGTTGGACACTGATACCGCCTCTTACCCTGCTGTGTTTGCCACAATTACAGGGGGCAGGAATGTACACTTTTCCAGTGATCAAATTATGGCAGATGCCAATCTTCTTTGGTCTGCCATACAGTGGGTTGTTTTTGGTGATGCTACACCGGTCGGGTTAAAATTGACTCGGCAAAACAATATTTTTGTTTCGCGTACCGATATGGATCAGTCCATGTTTGCCGATGAATTGCAAGAAACGGCCTTTCCTCTTTATGATTTATTAGGTTTGTGGAAAAACAAGTACAATTTTGTCGGATCCTATTACATTAATATCGGCGACAAACCCGGGCAGGGTGAGTATACCGACTGGAGTATTTCAGCACCTTTATATCAAGATTATATCGCTCTGGGCAATGAAGTCGCCAGTCATTCCTGGACGCACCCAGATGACACTGCAGCTTTAAGTACTGAGCAATTGCAGTATGAATTTCAACAGTCCAATGCTGAAATCACCCAGCAGCTTGGTTATGTCACAGTCGGGGCAGCTATACCAGGCAATCCTGAGACTATAGCGGTTAATAACCAGTTAAATAACTATCTCAGTTATGTTTCAGGCCGTGCCAGTATTATAGGCTGGGGTTATCCCGGTGCTTATGGCTTTCTCACACCTTATCATTCAATGGTCTATTTAAGTCTAAGTATGTCGCCAGATTTCACCTTGGTTGGGTGGCTAAATTATACACCAGATGAAGCCATGCAGATTTGGCAGGATGAATATGCCCAACAGACCAATCATGCTTCGCAACCGATTTTGCATTGGCTGTGGCATGATTACGCTGCAACCAATGATCCAGCCTATAAACCGGAGATGATTGAAAATACCATTGATTGGGCATATCAACATGATTCGGAATTCGTAACGGCGGTAGAAGTACATAATCGCATTAACAGATTTATAGCAAGCGAATTACAAGTATCAGGGGTCAATCCTATTACCGCTAATGTCGCCAGCAATGATGCAAGCCTGTTTTCATTACGGATAAAAAGTAGCGATATTATATCAAAAGTCGATAACTGGTATGCCTATAATGACAAACAAGTTTTTCTGCCCCTGAATGGCGGCGGGTATACCATTCACCTATCCAGTACGATTGTAGATGTCACACATATCACCGAGTTACCGATGCGTTCAAAATTACTCACTGTGTCAGGAGATGGTCAAAAGCTTAATTTTAGATTTTTTGGTAAAGGTGAAATATTGATCCACTTACACGATAGCCTGGTTAATGATTTGGAAGTCTTAGGTGCGGATATTGTTCAGCAGGATGGGAAGGATTTAACATTAAGGTTTACTTCGTTAACAAACCACAATGTGATCTTACAAAGCTCATCCATAACTACACAGTGCATAGATTTAGATAGTGACGGCTTCTCAAGTGTTGGTGGTGAATGCGGCGCTATTGATTGTAACGACAGTGACGCCTCAGTTCATCCCGGTCATCAAGAAATTTGTGATGGTCAGGATAATGATTGTGATGGCATTATTCCACCTGAGGAAATAGATGTTGATAATGATGGATATGCTCAATGTCAAGGCGACTGTAATGACGCCATACCAGCTATATTCCCAGGAGCACTAGAGCATTGCAGTGATGGAATTGATAATAACTGTGATAGTTTCGTTGACGAGGCTGATGCTTTTTGCTCTGTGACAGATCCAATAGAGGCCAGCTTTACTTCTGTTGCCGCCGAAGATGGTTTTATACGAGAAAGTTCATCTGGAAGCAGTATTGGAGGTCTCATTAAAAGTGCTAATGCAGGTGCAAAATCCTTGCGTATTGGAGATGACAGACGCAATCGCCAGTTTAAATTTATTGTCTCCTTTGATAGCTCATCAATTCCAACAGGGGCAACACTAGAATCAGTAAAATTAATACTGACCAGAGGGAAGAACAGTGGTACAGCTCCCTTTACTACACATGGTAATGCTGTTGTAGACATTAAAAGTGGAGGCTTTGGTGGTAATCCATCTCTAGAATCAGATGATTTTCAGGCGGAAGCTGATGCTGATGCAATAGTACAATTCACTGATCAGGGTGGTAATAAAAGTACCTACCAAGTAGATCTGTTAGATACAGCATTTCCTTATATCAACCGCTCTGGACGCACACAGTTTCGCATAAGCTTCGAATTAAATACTGATGATGATGGGCAGACTGACCTTGCTGGTTTTTATTCAGCAGAGAATTCAAACCCATCATTTCATCCAAAACTGGAAGTGATCTATACCCCTTAGAAAATACTCTCATTTTCTAATGCTGTTATAGCTAGAGATTTGGTTTGAGGTGCAAAAAAGCGGATTTACTCAAAGGAGTAAATCCGCTTTTTATTACGCTATTCAATTTAAAACAAGATCGAGTTTAAAATACTGTCATTAAACTCAAACATGAATTAATGATTACTCAGCGTCTTGTTTCTTTTCTTTTTTAACAACAGCGATACTTAGCTCTTCAAGAGAAGCTGGGTTTGCTTCACTTGGTGCTGATGTTAATAAACACGCCGCCGTTGTCGTTTTAGGGAATGCGATAACATCACGGATGTTATCAGTACCTGTTAGTAGCATAGTTAGACGATCTAAACCGAATGCTAAACCAGCATGTGGCGGCGTACCGTATTTAAGTGCTTCAAGTAAGAAACCAAACTTGTCTTGTTGCTCTTTATCTTCGATACCTAAGATTTCAAATACAGCTTTTTGCATTTCACCTTTATGAATACGTACCGAACCACCACCAACTTCATAGCCATTGATAACCATGTCGTAAGCATCAGAAATAGCGTTAGCAGGGTTTGCTAGTAGCTCTGCTGCGTTAACGTCCATTGGGGCAGTGAATGGATGGTGAACAGCGTGTAAATTGCCTTCTTCATCTTCTTCGAACATTGGGAAGTCAACAACCCAAAGCGGTTTCCACTCGTTTGATGTTAGTTCTAAATCAACACCCACTTTCAGACGTAAAGCACCAAGTGCTTCAGTGACAACTTTGTTGGTATCTGCACCAAAGAAAATGATATCGCCATCTTTCGCGTTAGTACGCTCAAGTAATGCTGTGATCACGTCAGCGCTTAAGAACTTAGCTACTGGTGATTGTACGCCTTCAGCACCCGCTGCAACGTCCTTCACTTTCATCCATGCCATGCCTTTCGCGCCATAGATACCCACAAATTTAGTGTACTCGTCAATTTGCTTACGAGACAGTTTAGCGCCGCCAGTAACACATAATACCGCAACACGACCTTTCGGGTTGTTAGCAGGTTCTGCGAATACTTTGAATTCAACATCTTTCAACAAGTCAGCAACATCAACAAGTTCTAATGGATTACGTAGATCGGGTTTATCTGAACCAAAACGACGCATTGCTTCAGCATAAGTCATGCTTGGGAACGCTGGTAATTCAACGTCTAAGATCTCTTTCCACATGTTGGTAACTAAGCTTTCAGTCACTTCACGCACTTGTGCTGCACTCATGAATGATGTTTCGATATCAATTTGAGTGAATTCAGGCTGACGGTCAGCACGTAAATCTTCATCACGGAAACATTTAACGATTTGGTAGTAACGATCAAAACCAGACATCATCAACAATTGTTTAAATAACTGTGGTGATTGTGGCAATGCAAAAAACTGACCTTTGTGAGTACGGCTTGGTACTAGGTAATCACGTGCGCCTTCTGGCGTTGCTTTTGTTAGTACTGGCGTTTCAATATCAAGGAAACCATGGTCATCCATGAAACGACGTACAAAACTACTTACTTTAGCACGCGTCTTAAGACGGTTGCTCATTTCAGGACGACGTAAATCGAGGAAACGGTATTTTAGACGTTGTTCTTCAGTATTGGTTTGGTTGAAATCAAGTGGCAGGATATCTGCTTTATTGAACACTTCAAGTTCTAAACCTGAGATTTCAACCCCGCCCGTTGCCATGTCTTTGTTTATTTGGCGTTCGTCACGCGCACGCACCTTACCGGTGATCTTCACGCAAAACTCTTGACGTAGTTGGCTAGCACGTTCGAAAACATCGGCTAAATCGGGATCATAAACAACTTGCACAATACCTTCACGATCACGTAAATCGATAAAAATAACACCGCCTAAATCACGACGACGATTAACCCAACCACACAATACAACCTGCTGGCCGATATGTGTTTCATTTACTTGTCCGCAATACACTGTGCGCATCTGTATAATCCTACTAAATCGATGGATCGGGTAACTACTCTTAGCTACCCTCAAAAAATTACCGTTATTGTAATAGAAATTAGCACCGCAACCAATAGTTATACTAAAACAACTTCAAGTTATCCCAAAACTACTTACCGTTATAGCCAAACGACGTAAGAACCTCTTGCTCATACTCCCTCCAATTGTCCCTTGCTGGTTAAATAACCGTTATTTTGTTAACAAAAAAGTCATTTTTAGCGATGAAAAAACCAACACGACACCGAAACAAGTAAATTATTCCGTCTATATGTGGTTTAGCTAGAGACAAAGCCGGTCATTTTAACTAAAATATGTCGCCTTATTTTGCTAATTTTTATTGCAGGTCATAACAATGCAACAACGCGATCAGATTTTCTCAGCCCCGTTAGATAAAATTGGTGATTTCACCTTTGACGAACGTGTCGCTGAAGTCTTTCCAGATATGATTAAACGTTCTGTACCTGGTTACTCTAATATCATTTCTGCGATTGGCATGATGACCGCACGTTATGCCCAAGATAATACCCAGCTGTATGATTTAGGTTGTTCACTTGGTGCTGCAACCATTGCCATGCGCCGAAACGTGCAAGCAAGCAACTGCAATATTGTGGCCATTGATAATTCACAAGCCATGTTAGAACGTTGCGAACGCCACCTCTCTGCTTATAAAAGTGATACCCCAGTGCAAGTGCTGTGTGATGATATTTGTGCGGTCGAGATTAACAACGCCTCAATTGTGGTATTGAACTTTACCCTGCAATTTATTCCACCAGCCGAACGCCAAGCCCTATTGACCAAAATTTATAATGGGCTAGTCTCCGGTGGTATTCTTATCTTGTCAGAAAAGTTTTGTTTTAGTGATGATAAGATCAATGATCTACTGATCAATTTACACGAAGATTTTAAACGTGCGAATGGCTATAGCGAATTAGAAATTAGTCAGAAACGTAGCGCGATTGAAGATGTAATGCGTCCAGACAGCATTGAAACGCATTTGAACCGTTTTAAAGAGATAGGCTTTAGCAGTGCAAACTCTTGGTTCCAATGTTTTAACTTTGGCTCTATGGTTGCCATTAAATAAGCAACATGAGTTAATGACACACAATTAATACCGCTATGCATATTATAAATAGCTCCATAATCGAATTAATTTAAAGCAGTAGCATTAATTTAAAGCAGTAACATTAATTGAAAGTAATATAGGTTACCCATGATCGACTTTTCAAATTTTTACCAGATAATTGCGAAAAACAAATTGCACCATTGGCTTTACACGTTACCAGCACAAATGCACGAATGGGAGCGCGAACACAAGCATGGTTTTTTACCGCGCTGGGAAAAAGTATTAAAAAAACTACCAAAAGTCGAAACCAAACACATCAATATCACTGACAAATTCGAAGTTGGTATTCCGGGTGAATTAAGCGAAAGCGATCTGCGTAAAACAGAAAACCTGTTACAAAAATTCCACCCTTGGCGTAAAGGTCCGTTCAACATTCATGGCATTCATATCGATACAGAATGGCGCAGTGATTGGAAATGGGAACGTCTACGCGAGTTTATCTCACCGTTAAAATACCGTTATGTGCTAGATGTAGGTTGCGGCAGCGGCTATCACATGTGGCGTATGCTCGGTGATGGTGCCGAGTTTGTCGTCGGTATCGACCCAAGCCAATTATTCTTAGTACAATTTGAAGCGATACGTCATTTTGCTAATAATGACCAACGCGTGCATTTATTACCACTTGGTATTCAAGAATTACCTAAATTACGTGCATTCGACACGGTTTTCTCTATGGGTGTCCTGTACCATCGCAAGTCGCCGATTGATCACATTGAACAGCTTAAAAACCAACTTCGTGATGGCGGTGAATTAGTACTTGAAACATTAGTCGTTGATGGTGACGAACAAGCGGTACTCGTCCCCGGTGATCGTTATGCTCAAATGCGTAATGTTTGGTTCTTACCAAGCTGCGCGGCATTAAAACTCTGGGTTGAAAAACTGGGTTTTGAAAATGTCCGTATCGTCGATGTGTCTGATACCAGCATTGAAGAACAGCGTGCGACTGAATGGATGCGGAACGAATCACTAGTTGATTTTCTTGATCCTAACGACCACAGTAAAACGGTTGAAGGCTATCCAGCACCAAAGCGTGCCGTATTAATTGCCACTAAACCTTACGCAGAACAGCTAGACGAATAACGCGATATCCAGCACCTGAAAGGGTGCTTAGATAAGGATAAGAGAATAGGTTATGCATATTGCCAATGAGTTAAGGTTAGAAATGGATACGTTGAAACCACCCCGTCAATTAATTATCGGCATCATGTTTAGCATCCTGCTTTCAGGCTGCGCGAGTGTTGATCAATTTCTCAATCAGGGTGAAACATCAGCGCAAATACTGCAATTACAGATTGAGCAACAAAACCAGCAAATCGGACTATTAGTTGAACAGCAAAATACCATCTTGGCTGAATTACAAAAACAGCCCGCATTATTTGTCCTGCAACAACAAAATATTGCGCAGCTAGCTAACAAACTCGAAGACTATGTGCAATTACGTCAACAAGTGATCAGCAATAGCCAGCTTATCGCGAGTTATCAGCCTGATAAGCCAACCAACAATATCGAGCATCTTCCCCTTATACAATCGACTGAAGCAATAGCGCCAATTGATAAATTAATCATCGGCTCTGAAGAACTCATATTACTCAGTAATCTGCAAGAAAAGTATAAGGCCCGTATTGATACTGGCGCGACCACATCGTCACTTAATGCGACTGATATTGTCGAGTTTGAGCGCGATGGGATAAAATGGGTGCGTTTTAACTTCAGCCAAGCGATCAACAATGAAACGCAAATTATCGAAGCTAAAGTTGCTCGCACGATTTTGATCCGCCAGGCAAACAACAGCGAGCCCACACGCCGCCCTATTATCGAATTACCCGTACAACTTGGCGACATGAAAATGCTGACAGAATTTACGCTTGCCGACCGCAGTCACATGACATTTCCAGTATTACTTGGCCGTACATTCTTAAAAGATATCGTCATGGTCGATGTTGCACGTACTTACACCATAACAGAATCAGCAATACCATAATTTCAAGACCACATTAAGATGGAATGCGTATCCACAGCTTAGATACGCATTTCATTGCTAATAAGCCCACCTCATACTTTCGCTTTAGACTAGAAATAATGCTCATCCCTCACCTTTTTCATCTCCTTTCAATACAATCAAGCACAGCGATAAATTGCTATTTATCAATAAGTGTCGTATAACCAGTTGATATTTAACTATTGTTATAGGTAACTAAGATATACTCAGGGTTACCCTCCACTTACCTTATAATTATTAGCATTAAAACAATTATAATTAATGAAATAACGTCATCATTCAGGATGAAAACAGCCCGTTTGTTTAAATAAATATATTATTTTATATATAACGGAACTTTTTTTCTATTATAGTGAACTAACCCTCTTTTTCACCTGTTAACAGGGCCAAATACCTAATGAAAAATATAATAAGATTTCACACATTAAAAACGGCCAAAATAGCTATTGTTAGTGCACTTAGCCTGGTATTTTTAAATGGCTGTGCAACGACACAAAATGAAGCGAATACTGCCATTGTGGTACAGCAGCAAGCACAAATAGAAACCATCTTGCAGCAGCAGCAACAAATACTAACCACATTGCAATCACAACCAGATAAGTTCAGCGAGCAAGATAAAGCGATCGAAAAATTAACAGCGCAACTTGACGATTTAAGTACCACAACACAGGTTAAAAAGGCAGCTCCAATCGTAATACCAGTAAAACCTCAAGCCAGCAATGACTACACCAACAAAATAATTCTTGGCCAAGAAGAATGGGTATGGTTTGAAGAATTGCAAACCAATTTTAAGTCACGTGTTGATACAGGCGCAACGACATCGTCTTTAAATGCGACTGAGATCGTTAAATTTGAACGCGATGGCAAAGATTGGGTCAAATTCAATTTATCACACAAAGATGATAACGCAGTATTCCCTATGGAAGCAGCTGTCGTGCGCACCATTAAGATCCGTCAAACTAACGCAGTCGACGCATTACGACGTTATGTCGTGAGCTTACCTATCGAACTCGGCGATATTAACACTGAAACAGAGTTTACCTTGGCCGATCGTAGTCGTATGATCTTCCCTATACTATTAGGCCGTACCTTCTTAAAAGATATTGCCATTGTCGATGTTGCGCAAGAATACACGCAACCTAAAAAACAATCGACTGCTAATAAAAAACAACCTACATCAGCTAAAAAAGGGACTAACTAATCATGCCGTCTAAGATCCCATTTCGCATCTTTGTTGCGATACTTTTCCTCCTTGGTGTAGGCTCAATCGCTCAACGCCATTACAGTGGTGAGATCCCTTGGTTTCCCGGTGACACCTATTCAACCTGGATGATTGAAGCGAAAGTTGAGTTTACTGCACAAGGTGACGCGGTTAATGCATCCTTCGCCACACCGTCGACCCAGTCTAACTTCACCGTGTTAAGCCAAACTGCTGCATCGCCTGGTTATGGATTATCCTTTATCGATAATCGCGCACAATGGACCATTCGTAACGCACAAGGCAAGCAAGATCTATACTATAAAGTTAATGTTCTAACTAATGATATCCCATTAGATGTGACTCATGAACAAGACCTGACAATTAATAAGACCACCTGGCTACCACCTTATGATATAGCCGCAGAGCAGCTCGTTAATAGTGCGATGGAAAAAAGCGCCGATGCTTTTTCATATAGCCGTGAACTGCTAAAACTACTTTCTGGTGATGATTTAGGCCAAAATGCGAAATTAATGCTGCAAGAAAATAGTAAATCAACATTATTTGTCGCATTGCTCAATGACGCTAATATCCCCGCATTACTAGTTAAAGGTCTGTATCTTGAAGACGGTCGTCGTCAACAACAACTGCAACCATTTGTATTGGTATTTGGCGAAGATGATACCCGCTTAATTGACGTCAAATTAGGCCAAATCGCAGACGCGAAAAACCTGCTGCTTTGGGAGCAAAATGGCGAGCCAACTTTAGATCTTATTGGGGGTACACATTCTCGCGTTAGTTTCTCTATTATTCAACAAACCCAACCTGTTATGCAGGTGCTAAAAGAGAAATCTGACAGTACTAATCTATCCAATTTCAGTATCTACAGCCTACCACTCGAAGAACAAGCGTTATTCAAAGGCATCTTACTCATTCCATTAGGGGTGATGATTGTGGTGCTAATGCGTATTCTGATTGGGTTACGTACGTCTGGTACTTTCATGCCGGTCTTGATTGCAATGGCATTTGTACAAACCAGTTTAGCAACCGGACTGATTGGCTTTACCTTAATTGTCGGTATTGGGCTTGTGATCCGCTCTTACCTGTCTCGATTAAATCTACTATTAGTATCGCGAATATCCGTGGTGATCATTACTGTAATCGCCATTATTTCGTTGTTCTCCGTTTTATCATACAAAATAGGGCTCACAGAAGGATTAAAAATCACTTTCTTCCCGATGATCATTCTATCTTGGACCATTGAGCGTATGTCAATTCTATGGGAAGAAGAAGGCCCGAAAGAAGTATTTGTACAAGGTGGTGGCAGTTTGTTTGTGGCTGTACTTGTGTACCTCACCATTAGTAATGAGCTATTACGCTACTGGGCATTCAACTTCCTTGGTCTGCAGCTTATCATTATGGCAATCATCTTAATGTTAGGTACTTATACCGGCTACCGTCTACTCGAACTACGCCGCTTTAAAGATATGCAGGGTGACTAATCATGACATTTTCGTTTTTTAAAGAATTCGCGATGCCGAGTAAGTTAAAACAACAAGGTATTCTGGGGATGAATCAGCGCAATAATATGTACATATCGCGCTACAACCCCAGAAAGCTATTTCCATTAGTGGATAACAAATTAAAAACCAAAGAGATAGCCGAAGAGGCTAATCTCAGCACCCCTGAACTTATTGGCGTCGTTGATAGTCAACACGCTGTTAAATCAGTTGATAAGCTTATCGCAGGTTTAAATGGCTTTGTAATCAAACCAGCAAAAGGCTCCGGCGGTAAAGGTATTTTAGTGATAACCAAAGTAGAAGAAGGTCGCTATTACAAACCCAGCGGCAGTGAATGTTCACTCGATGATATTGAACGTCATTGCTCGAATATTTTAGCCGGTCTATTTTCACTCGGTGGTGGCATTGATGTGGCTGTTGTTGAAGCGCTTATCGTATTTGATGATAGCTTTGAGGGTTATAGCTTCGAAGGTGTGCCTGATGTACGTGTGATTGTATTTAAAGGTATCCCGATGATGGCGATGATGCGGTTATCAACATCCATGTCGGATGGTAAAGCTAATTTACACCAAGGGGCTGTCGGTGTGGGCATAAACATCACCACAGGTGAAGCGCTCAACGCCGTGCAATATGATGAAGTTGTCACCCACCATCCTGATACACAAAAAGAATTAGCTCTGTTAAAAGTGCCTCATTGGGAAGAAGTTATTCGTTTAGCGGCGCAATGTTATGATATTTCAGGCTTGGGTTATTTAGGTGCAGATGTGGTATTAGATCGCGATCATGGTCCGATGCTATTAGAGTTGAACGCACGTCCAGGGCTAGCTATTCAAATCGCCAATGGCATGGGGTTGCTACCAAGGTTACAACAAATTGAAGCGGCGAATACCGATAGCATGGATCTAAACCAGCGTCTTGCTTATTGTAAACAACACTTCGGCTAAATATATTGTAGAAGTGATATAAATAAAAGCATAAATAGAAAGGCATACAGATTCATCTTGTATGCCTTTAAACTATTGAACTATTCAAAAACCGAAACCATTTAAGCCAATAAATGGCGTAAATTCATTTCAAAAATCATTTTTTCTGCAGTGCAAGTAAAGCTCAATGTAACGAGATAAGTATGTTCATCTTGTGCGGTAAAGTTAATCGTTACTGCTTCATCGAATTGTTCCTCAACATAAGCCTCAAGCTCACTGCGTTTTTCATCTACTGCAAGTTGCGAGTCAAAGCTAATAGGAAAAGAGAGTTCGGTATCATCAGGGTGAATAATACTGCCAATTTCAGCAAACGCACCACAGCAATCTTTAATATCAGTATTGTTATCATTCGACATAATTATTCTACCTATTGATTAAAATCCACGATTAACACCGCAATAGTACCACTAAAGTGTAAGTTGTAAAAATAAAAAAACCGCTTACACCAAGGTATAAGCGGTTTTTATATTCACATAATCGATTTTTTAGCGTATATAAATTTGTTAGCTAAAACAGATTAAATAGTAATTGGCGTCGCTGCAGGCGCTTTACTCATTGCTTTCAATTCTTGATCCATAATGAATAGACCGTAACCATTATCAACACCTACACGGCGAATTTGGCTTACGATACCATTAAATAATGCTTCTTCTTCTGTCTGCTCTTCCATCAATGTATTTAGGTGAGCAACAGATTGGAAATCTCTTAGTTCATGCGCTAAGCCAAGGATCTCTGAGATAGATTCTGTGATCATCACTTCATGCGCTAACGCTTGGTTAAATACATCAAGCAGATCGGTAAATTCAGACTCAGCGCCAGGAATAGCTTCCATTAATGGCTGGATGCCGCGGTCGATCATATAACGGAATAATAACTGAGCATGTACCTGTTCTTCAGCTGCGTGCTTATAAAAGAAATCACCCGCGCCAATAAAATCTGATGCATAGCAAAAAGATGCCATGCTGCGGTAAAGATGAGATGCAGTAAACTCTTTTGTCATTTGTTGGTTAAGCGCTGTCGCCATAACCTTAGATAATTTTGGCATAGTATAATGTCCTATAATAAACAATTCAGGCAATGCTACCTTAATGGCTCTAAAATTAACAATAACTTTATTAATTTATCGTCTTTTTTTTTAAATTCAGTATGTTACACCCCTATAAATGAGTCTTAATCGCATTGAAATAAAATTACAAAAAAAGTGCTTTTTACATATTTACGACCGACTTAACACTATTATGAAAATATAATACGTAATATTACTACAATTGATCTAGATCACTTTTTAATCTTTCAGATTACCTATACTTCAAATCAAAGCTATTCACTAAGGGGTATCCCTTAGTAAATAATTTTTAGATTTCAAATTAGTTTTAAGGATAGATTATGACTGTCAAGAATATTGAAACACTCAATGCAATGGTTGCAAAAGTCAAAACCGCGCAGCAAGAATTCGCCACCTTTAATCAACAACAAGTTGATAAAATTTTCCGCGCCGCAGCCCTTGCAGCATCTACAGCACGTATCCCATTAGCACAAATGGCTGTTGAAGAATCAGGCATGGGTGTATTGGAAGATAAAGTAACTAAAAACCACTTTGCATCTGAATACATCTACAACAAATATAAAGATTCCCTAACTTGCGGCATTATTGAAGAAGACACTGAATTTGGCACCATTACCATTGCCGAGCCAGTTGGTATCATCTGCGGTATCGTACCAACAACAAACCCAACTTCAACGGCAATTTTTAAAGCGTTAATTTCACTTAAAACACGTAATGGTATTATCTTCTCGCCACATCCACGTGCCAAAAATGCAACTAACACAGCCGCTAAAATTGTATTAGATGCAGCGGTTGCAGCAGGTGCACCACAACATATCATTGGTTGGATTGATGAACCATCGGTTGAATTATCAAATTCACTCATGCATCACAATGACATTAACCTTATCCTTGCCACTGGTGGTCCGGGCATGGTTAAAGCAGCTTACTCTTCAGGTAAACCAGCCATTGGTGTTGGCGCAGGTAATACGCCGATTGTGATTGATGAAACAGCAGACATTAAACGTGCCGTATCTTCAATCTTAATGTCAAAAACATTCGATAACGGTGTGGTATGTGCCTCGGAACAAGCGGTTATTGTTGTTGACGAAGTATATGACGCGGTAAAAGCACGTTTCATTACGCACGGCGGTTACATCTTAACGAAGAAAGAAGCCGATAAAGTACGTGAAATAGTACTAATCAATGGCAACATGAATCCTGCGATTGTTGGTCAGTCTGCAATTAAGATTGCGAAAATGGCGGGTGTTACTGTGCCTCCTTTCACAAAAGTATTGATTGGTGAAGGTCCAGAAGTACACGTTGATGATGCATTCGCTCACGAAAAATTATCACCAACATTAGGCATGTTCCGCGCTCGTGATTACAATCACGCTGTCGAGCAAGCTATCACTATGGTTGAACTTGGCGGTATCGGTCATACATCTGGACTCTATACAGACCAAGATGCCAACGAAGAGCGTATCAAAGACTTCGGCGATAAAATGAAAACGGCACGTATCCTGATTAACCAACCAAGTTCACAAGGTGGTATCGGTGATTTATATAACTTCGGTTTAGCACCATCTCTAACGCTAGGTTGTGGCTCTTGGGGTGGTAACTCTATCTCAGAAAACGTGGGTCCTAAGCACCTTATCAATAAAAAAATTGTTGCAAAGCGAGCTGAAAATATGTTGTGGCATAAACTACCTGAATCAATTTACTTCCGCCGTGGTTCATTACCCATTGCGATGGATGACCTTGTTGGCAAAAAACGTGCTTGTATCGTTACCGATAAGTTCCTATTCAACAACGGTTATGTTGACGACTTAGTATCAATCCTAAAAAGCAAAGGTATCGATACTGAAGTATTCTACGACGTAGAAGCAGATCCAACACTGGCTATTGTCAAGAAAGGTGTGGCAGTGATGAACAGCTTCCAACCGGATGTGATCATTGCCTTTGGTGGTGGTTCACCAATGGATGCAGCGAAGATTATGTGGGTAATGTACGAACATCCAGATGTACACTTCGAAGATCTTGCAATGCGCTTTATGGATATCCGTAAACGTATTTACAAGTTCCCTAAAATGGGCATAAAAGCCATGATGGTTGCGGTAACGACAACATCTGGCACTGGTTCTGAAGTAACACCATTTGCCGTAGTCACCGATGAAGTAACGGGTCAAAAGTACCCAATTGCCGATTACCAACTAACACCAAACATGGCTGTTATTGATGCTAACTTAGTGATGAACATGCCAAAATCACTCACCGCGTTCGGTGGTTATGATGCGGTAACACATGCACTAGAAGCTTACGTATCAGTATTACAAAATGAATACTCAGACGGTCAAGCACTACAAGCGCTTAAACTATTAAAAGAGTACTTACCAAGTTCATACAAAAACGGCGCGAAAGATCCAATCGCACGTGAAAAAGTACACAATGGTGCCACCATTGCGGGTATCGCTTTTGCCAATGCTTTCTTAGGTGTTTGTCACTCAATGGCGCACAAGATCGGTGCTGAATTCCATATTCCACACGGGTTAGCAAACGCACTACTGATCACTAACGTTATTCGTTATAACGCAACGGATATGCCAACCAAACAAGCGGCATTCTCACAATACGACCGTCCGAAAGCACGTGCTCGTTATGCTGAAGTTGCAGAACATCTTGGCTTCCGTGAAGGTAAGACAGCGGACAAGGTCCACGCACTGTTAAACTGGTTAGACGAACTTAAAACTGAATTAGATATTCCTAAGTCAATCCAAGCGGCGGGTGTTAACGAAGCAGACTTCCTTGCTAAAGTAGACCAACTTGCCATTGAAGCGTTCGATGACCAATGTACTGGGGCTAACCCACGTTACCCATTAATTAGTGAGCTAAAAGCACTATTGCTTGCTTCTTACTACGGTAATGATTATCAAGAAAGTTATGTACTAGAAAAACAAGCGGCTATAAAAGAAACTGTGAAAAAGTAGTCGTAGAATAGTATTGGTTATTGCTATCGTCGAATAAGCGGATAGCAATTATCTACAAAGGGTGGGGAATGTGGGTGTTTTTTTAAATCCATATTTCACACCCTTTTATTATGTATTGAGTAATAATATACCTGTTTATACCTTCGACTATGCCACAATTTTAAATCAAATCGTTGAAAAGATAACTAGCCCACATCTCCCATATTTAGTTTTGATAACCCTAAACTTATCCCCTATAATTATTTTGACTGTGTTTCAATACTCTATTCAATGACCAAATAGCTGTATTTGATAAGGATCGCACTAACACTGAAGTCAAAACGG
This sequence comes from Moritella sp. PE36, assembly GCF_000170855.1. GTDB lineage: Bacteria > Pseudomonadota > Gammaproteobacteria > Enterobacterales > Moritellaceae > Moritella. Next base: position 31,441 of record NZ_ABCQ01000045.1, read on the forward strand.
ATTTAAATAAGTAGAAGGTAAGTAATGACAAACGTCTCATTAACGATTAAAGACCTTAAAGTTGGTCATTTTATTAACCTTCCCATTGGTTGGACATCTCACCCTTTCATTCTTAACTCATTTATGATTAAGGATGAAAGACAATTACAAATTGTACAGCACCTTGGTTTAGCCACGATCTCTGTCGATATCGCTCGCAGTAAAATAGCGCAAGTATCAGGAGCAGATCAATCAACAACACCTGTTGCCAATGGCCAGGCTTTAGCTGAACAATTGGCAGCGCAAACACGAAAAAATACTGAGACAATAGCCCAACAAACGGTACGCAAAGAAAAAGCAGAACAGCAAACACAATTAACACAGCAGCAGGCCTGGTGGAAACAAATCCGTCATACTCGCTCAAAGTATCAAAATAAGATCGCGTCCCTCAAAGATATTTACAGCAAACTTAGCTTGCAACCTGACAAAGCGATGGAACTATTAGAATTACTGTCAGGTGAATTAACGATTGCAGCAGAACAACAGCATGATTTTAGCTTCGTGTTATGCAATGAGGAGATCTCAAGTGATACGCTTTATCAAAACGCGATGAATGTGGCCGTACTCAGTACACGCTTAGCACAGCAACTCGCCTTTAACGCGCAAGATGTGGCAATCGTGACTCAGACCGCCTTACTCAGTCAGTTTGGTATGTTATGGGTGCCCGCTTCAATTCGTCATAAAAGATCTGAACTTACAAAACCAGAAGTTAATTACCTCAAACAACATCCAGCCTATGCAGCGCAAAGATTACAAGATATAGATGCACTTCCCGATATTGTGATTCATAGTATTTTACAGATCAATGAAAAGTTCGATGGTAGCGGTTACCCACGCGGTTTCAAGCAAGATAAAATGTCGAAGTACGCACAATTAGTTGCCATCACCACCCGCTATAACGAAATGTGTAACGCCAATTTACCTCAACACCGCTATTCACCACACCTAGCCATTGGTTTGTTGTTTAAAGTCGCCGATAAGCATTACAACAAAGCCTATCTCGAACAGTTTATTAAAATGATGGGCATATACCCGGTTGGTACTATCGTTAGTTATGATAACAGCCAAGCCCTAGTACAGATGAATATTATAGGTAGCCTTCGACAGCCGCTGATTGTCGACTTTAATGAGCTTGAACCGATAAAAAAACAACCACTTTTACATCATTGCGGTAATGAAAATATCGCGATTACTAAAGCTATCAGCAGTAATAATAATATCGCCCCTGAACATCTCGAAAAGTTTAATTTAGCCCAGCGCAGCAATTTATACTTTCCCAGCTAGTATTAAGGAACGGTCAAATATCATAGATAACAGCTGCTGTTAATCTATGATATTGTTACACTCTTATCTTTAATAAACGAATCACATACACTATGTCAAAACGCAATACTCAACAACGTCGTCATACCATCATTAAGTTACTTGAAGAACAAGGTAAACTCAGCGTTGATGAACTAGCCCAACGTTTTGAAACATCAGAAGTCACCATCCGTAAGGATCTCACCGCGTTAGAACAAAACGGGCTGTTATTACGTCGTTATGGTGGCGCAATACCTATCCCGAAAGAACTTCTACCTGAAGTTGAAACCGATAAAGTCTCTCAATGCAAAATCGAAATTGCCATTGCGGCCGCATTACGCATTCGCGATCACAACCGGATTATAATCGACAGTGGCACCACCACAGCCAGTTTAATCGAGCAGTTAGCCAACAAAAAAGGCTTGATCACCATGACCAATTCACTACAAGTTGCTAATGCGTTAAATGGTTTAGAGAATGAACCGACGTTATTAATGACAGGTGGAACTTGGGACCCGCACTCAGAATCATTCCAAGGTCAAATAGCCGAACAAGTACTGCGATCATACGACTTTGATCAGCTGTTCATCGGTGCCGACGGTATTGATTTAGAACGTGGCAGCACAACGTTTAATGAATTAATTGGCCTAAGTCGCGTCATGGCAGAAGTATCCAGAGAAGTTGTTGTCATGGTAGAGTCTGATAAGATCAGTCGTAAGATGCCTAACCTCGAACTCGCATGGGATAATATCCACACCCTCATTACCGATGCTGATATTACGGATGAGCAACGTTGTGCAATCGAAGCCAAAAATATCGAAGTCATCATCGCATCGAGATAACCACCAAACACGATGAACAAAAAATCCCGCTTACTGCAAATAGCGGGATTTTACATAAAGGATTTATTGTTTTGCTATACGGTTAAGACTTAGAAACCGTAAGAAGCACCAACTACAAACACATTATTGTTGTGACCAGGATTAGTTTTGCTTGAAGACTCTTGGTTACGGTATTCAACGTATGGTTGAACACCAGCACGTGTCCAAGTTGCACGTAACTCATGTTCCATAGAGTTATCCTTAGTAACACCATCATTTACGTAATAAACATTGTTGTATTTAACATTCACTGGCATATCTTGGAATTGGTAAGCAATGTTGTTATCTAATCGAACTTGATCATTTGTTTCATCTACGCCACTAACATTAATTGCATCATTTGCTTGGATTTGCATACGAGTACGATTAGAGATAGAGAGGCCATTATCGAAGTTATAACCAATTTTTACTAATGGACGGTATTGAACTGCTTCACCGTCGTGTAATAAATGGTGGTAACCAGCTGCTACCCATAAATTCTCGTTAATGCTGAATGATTGTTCAACACCTAACGTAGTGTAAGCAGAAGCTGATGAACTACCTTGCTCACCGCTTGAGCCATAGTCAGTGTTACCAAGCTGAATACCATCAATCTCCACTAAAAGTGTAGTGCCAGTTGTAAAGGTATGGCCAGCTTCGATAGTTGATGTCACATCAGAACCGTTAAAATCTGCACGGTCATGTAGTTGTACATTACCTGTTACATAAGATGAACCACCAGCAAGTGCAGGTGCAGCGATTGATGCGCAAAGAAGTGTTAATACAAATTTTTTCATGATAGCCTCGATTATATAAGTACAATTTTAATCTTGTTAAATTGCGAATTAAAGTGAACTATTTCACTGACTAGCTTGCCGCCAGAACATGAAACAAATATAACACTTTGGAGGCAGTCGATAATGCTGTTGGATTGTTTCATAGATCTGAATCACAACTTATTTCACACTGATAATTAAGGTGTGATCAAAAATTAACACTAGATGAACAAGTCAACATATAACACCCTTCGTCGACATTGCTTTTTAACTTAAATATCAGTCAATTAAATCAAACCAAGAAAGAACTGAAACATAACAAGTTAAAGAAATTAACAAATCACACTCAAACTATTACAATAAAACTAAATATCATATGCTTTATTAATAACACCAAAATTGTGAGCTAGTTAACGACTTCAAACTCAAACAAGGCCACTACCAACAGCATTAAAAACTAATTTTCAAACTAAAATAGCGTTACAACTAGAACAATACACTCATCAAGCATATTTAACTTAATTTACACTGCGAATATTGTGCTAATAGCGCTTACAGAGTGCTTATTGATAGCCAGTGAAACCACATCATGGCGACCGGATCCCGTTTCTTAAACGCCATTCAAACCACAATTAACATTTTCATTACAATTAACGTGACAAGCATGCGGAACTGAGTAGACTCTTTGTTCTATTTATCTATAAACAATAATTATTGAGGCGTTATGATCAGTGAATTGATTCGTTGTTTTTACCTACGTAATAAGCAGACAAATACCAAAGGTTTTTTCGATACCATCACCCGCTCTTTTCGAGTCGGCTTTCGTCATATCGATCTGAACCTACATATTAACAATGCAAAATATCTCATGTTTCTTGAAAAAGCGCGTTGGGACCATTCAATTCAGACCAATACATTTAATACATTATTGAAGAACAAATTAAACTTCATCGTGGCAGGTGTTGAGGTTGGCTATATTCGTGAAATACGCTTATTTAAAAAATTCAATGTAGAAACCACCTACTTAGGTTGGGATGAGAAATATTTTTATCTCGAGCAGAAATGCGTCGCCGATGGTAAGTTATGTAACTACAGCTTAGTAAAAGCGGTTTTTGTACAAAAAGGTAAAGTCATCTCACCCGAAAAAGTAATGACCTATATCCCTGTTGAACAGCGCCCACAGCAATTACCAGAGCACATGCAGATCTGGAAAGATCTTGGTATTGCCAAGCGCAACTTCACCACCAGCGAACCAATAGACAAAGCGGCTTAGCAAATTCAGTTGACTTCACATCAATTAAATTAAGAGTAGCCACGCCATGCCCTTTTGATACATAACGATGCTATTTATGTGAATTAACTAGCAATTTAGCCTACCTAAAAACAAGTAATAAATTGTTTTTGCTATGCTGGATTAACATCACGCGCTATCGAATAGGGAAAATTAATGCCAACGACACACGTTATTAAAGCACTTACCTTTGGATTCATCGGCTGCATTAGCTTGACGTTACCAACAGCGTTAGCCAAGACCACCAGTAGTGTCACAGTCGCTAAAATCAAACCATCCACGAGTGCTATTTATAGTCAAATGGCGATCCACCATCCCGTTTGGGCTGCCAATGGCATGGTGGCAAGTCAAGAAGCGCTCGCCACGCAAATCGGTGTCGATATCATGCAGCAAGGTGGTAACGCTATTGATGCCGCTGTCGCCGTCGGTTATGCATTAGCCGTTACCCTACCCCGCGCTGGTAATCTCGGTGGCGGTGGATTTATGCTGGTTTATTTAGCCGATGAACAGCGCTCAATTGCAATTGATTACCGAGAGGTAGCACCACAGGCAGCTTACCCTGATATGTATTTAGACGATGCCGGCAATCCTGACAGTCAGCTTTCTCGCTTTCATGGTCTAGCCGTCGGCGTACCTGGTACAGTATTAGGCTTTGAACTCGCATTAAATAAATACGGCAGTATGTCATTAGCACAAGTCATGGCACCCGCGATCAAATTAGCACGAGACGGTATTGTGGTTACGCCTGACTTAGCCAATTCACTCAGGGCAACGAAAAAGCGCTTAAGCCAGTGGCCAAGTACCCAATCTATTTTCTATAAAGCCGATGGCAGTAACTACCAACCCGGTGAAATTTTAAAACAGGCCGATCTTGCTAATACACTATCAGCCATAGCTAAAAAAGGCAGCCCTGCATTCTATCAAGGCCCGATTGCCAAACAGATTAGCGATTCAGTACGTGATGCTGGCGGTATAATGACAATGCAAGATTTAGCCAGTTATAAAGCCATAGAGCGACAACCTGTCACTGGTGACTATCGTGGTTACCAAGTGATATCAATGCCACCACCGTCTTCTGGCGGCGTACATATAGTGCAAATGTTGAATATGCTCGCTCAGTTCCCGATTGATAAAATGGGTCATAATAGCGCGGCCACTATTCATGTCATGGCAGAATCAATGCGCCGTGCCTATGCCGACCGTAGCTTATACTTAGGCGATCCTGATTTTTTTAACGTGCCTGTTGCAGCGCTAACTAACCAGCAATATGCAAAACAATTAGTCAGTCAAATTAACCTTAATAAAGCGACGCCAAGCAGTGATGTGTCGCCGGGTACACTCTTGCCTTATGAAAGCAATCAAACCACCCACTACAGCGTGGTTGATAAATTTGGTAATGCGGTGAGTAATACTTATACCCTCAACTTCAGTTATGGTTCAGGACTGGTTGCTGATGGCACCGGGGTATTATTAAATAATGAAATGGATGACTTCTCAGCTAAGCCCGGCACCCCCAATGCTTACGGCCTTATTGGCGGCAAAGCCAATGCCGTCGCCGCCAAAAAGCGTCCATTAAGCTCGATGACGCCGACCATCATATTAAAAGACAACAAACCTTATTTAGTCACAGGGAGTCCAGGCGGTTCACGTATCATTACCACCACGCTGCAAGTGATCATGAATGTCATTGACCATAATATGAATATTGCCGAAGCCAGCGCCGCGCCACGTTTCCATCATCAGTGGTTACCGGACGTGATCCGCATCGAGAAAGGACTCAATGTCGATACCATTAACCTATTAGAAAGTAAGGGACATAAGGTTGAAGTGAAAGCAGCGATGGGCAGTACCCAAACTATAATGCTTACCGAAGAAGGTGTTTACGGCGCATCGGACCCACGCCGACCAAATGCACTTAGTTTAGGTTATTAACTGACGTTATTAATCCTCTTCACTCGTAA